>CAZECZ010000016.1:0-44929 GCA_964510815.1 uncultured Aestuariivirga sp. | reverse complement strand
CTTGAATCATCCTACAGCTGATTTGTATAGCAAATTTATAGGTCCAGAGCCTAGGCCCATACGATTGAGCCCATGCACGAGCTTCTCTAGGCTCGGCCCCCGCAGCATGGCGACCCGGTCGCCCTGTTGCTCAATGTCGATGTTGGTCACAGGCTCAATGGCAGTTACGCCATCGGAATTTGGCAATGGTTGTACAACCTTTGGCGTTTCGGTCACGCGGATGGTAACATCGCCATGCGCAATCGCGACCGGAGACACAATGACGTCATGACCGATGACAATTGTACCGGTCTTCTCATCGATCACGACTCGCGCGGGGGAGCTTGTTTGAATTTCGAGTTCACCGATCTCCGCCATCAATCGCGAGGCAGTGACGGTGTTGGGTCTGGTCAATGTAACCGTTCGATTGTCGACCTCCTGAGCAATCTTGCTCTTGAAGTTGCCAATCGAAAACCCATTGATGACGTCCGCAATCATCGCGGCCGTTGCAAAATCGGGATTGCGTATCTTCAGGGCGAGGTGCTCGACATTGTTGAAGTCAGCCGTGAGATCACGTTCGATCAGCGCTCCGCCAGCGATGCGGCCTCCCGTCGGTATGCCCTGCTTGATGGTCTCTGCTTGTCCGGAGACCGCAAATCCGGTGATGGAGATCTGCCCCTGAGCGACCGCATAGGCATGGCCATCCGCGGCCGACAATGGCGTCATCACCAGTGTTCCACCTGCGAGTGATGTCGCGTCGCCAATCGACGATACCGTGACATCAATCCGTTCTCCAATCGTCGCGAAGGGAGGCAGAATAGCGGTCACGACCACGGCAGCAATGTTCCGCGAACGAACTGCACCGGCCGGGACCCCAACCCCCATTCGTTGCAACATGGAACGTGCGGACTGCTCTGTGAACGGTGAGTTGCGAAGGCCATCACCCGTGCCTGCAAGGCCTATCACCAGACCATAGCCGACCAATTGGTTCACACGAATGCCTTGAACATCGGTGATGTCCTTCAAGCGCGAGGCTGCATCGGCCGCAGATGGCCAGAGAGCGAGACCCGCAATGAGGATAATCGCCTTCATGGCACATCCACACGCAACGTGCCATCGGGAGACACGGTCGCCCTCACCGCCGTACCAGTTTCGAGGTTTCGTGCGGAGATGACATCACCGGCGGAACCTTCTTCGAGGGTGATCAGGTTTGCACGTATCGACAAGCCATCGATCTCAAAAAAAGCCGAGGTACGTTTCCCTCGCTCTACCAATATGGCTTTGCCAAGGGCCGCAAGCGGGACCGGGCGGCCTGGGACCAGGCGCCGCCGCGCCTGCAAACCCACAATTTGACCCATATCGAGGGCAATCCCCCTGATCGACGCTTCGGTGGTCCGGAACTTCCGATAGATGAGATCGCCATCCTTGACGACTTGGCGGGGACTAATGGTCTGTGCGGGGACGGGAAGTTCCCGCACTTCGGCGCGCACGACCACGCCTCGCATCTCGAACATGAATACTAGCAGTGCAGCCAGACAAATCTTGCGGAAAACTGACATCAGCGGGGATCACCGTATACCCTTGCTGACGACACCGGCCATGTCGTCTGCCGCCTGTATCACCTTCGAGTTCATCTCGTATGCACGCTGTGCAGAGATGAGATTGGTGATCTCCTTTACGGGATCGACATTGGATCCTTCTAGATAGCCTTGGGCGACAGTGCCGAAAGACGTGCTTCCTGGTAGACCGGTGGTGGCCGGCCCAGACGCTTCAGATGCCTGGAACAGATTTCCGCCCAGAGCGTTCAGCCCAGCGGCGTTGGTAAAATTGGACAGTGTAATTTGCCCAACCTCTACGAAGTCAGCTTGACCCTCAAGATGGGCAAAGACCTGACCGGTCTGGTTGATGTGGACATCAGTGGCGCCCTGAGGCACGGTGATGGCCGGTTCAAGTGCATAGCCATCGGTTGTGACGATCTGTCCGGAGGCGTTGGTATTGAAAGCACCGGCCCGCGTATAGAGTGTTTCCCCGTCGGGGCCCGAGATCTGAAACCAGCCAGGTCCATTGAGGGCGAGATCAAGCTTGTTCCCGGTGTTCTCGAGCGAACCCTGGATGTTCAGAAGCCGGATGGCTGAGAGGCGCGACCCGAGCCCCAGCTGCGCCCCTTCTGGCACCAAACCATCACCCGCCTGGGTCGGAACTCCATGGACACGTTCCATCTGATAGAGGAGATCAGTGAATTCGGCACGAGATCGCTTGTACCCCGATGTGTTAATATTGGCGATGTTGTTGGCGATGACTTCGACGTTCAATTGCTGTGTCGACATGCCAGTGGCGGCGATGGAAAGAGCACGCATTATGTGACCTCAGATTTGCATCCGGCTGATTTCGAGATATGAACTGACGACCTTGTCCCGGACTGCGATTGTCGCCTGGAGTGCACGTTCAGCTGTCAGAATCTGGTCCACCATCGTCTGCATCGGGATTTTGCCTTGGATTCCAGCTGCCGCACCTGCCTCAGCTGACTTCAGGGTATTGGTTGCTGAGGAAACGTAGCCAGCGAGTACGTCAGTGAAGCTTCCGAACGCACCCGTCTTGGATGCTGTCAGGGGAGCAGGCTCGCTCGATCCCGCCATCTCAAGCCCGGGAAGGACCGGCGATGCTCCTAGTGTCAGAGAACTGATCATGGCTGACTCCTCAGGAGATCTATTGTCATTGACACCATCTCACGTGCTTGGCGTATCACTTGCAAATTGGCCTCATAGGAGCGGCCTGCTTCGCGCAGATCGGCCATTTCCACGATGGTATTGACATTCGGCAGTTTGACATAGCCTTCAGCATTCGCAGCCGGGTGCCCTGGCCGGAAGTCTAGTCGGAAGGGTTTGTCGTCGCGGATGATCTTGCCAACCCGCACGGAGGGGGCGCCATCGATGTGATCGAGTTCTGCCTCGAACGTCACAAGCTTGCGTCGATAAGGGTCAGCACCCGGTGTGATACCCGTCGACTCGGCATTCGCCAGATTCTCGGAGATCACCCGTAGGCGCATGCTCTGTGCCTTGAGAGCGGATGCGGCGGTTTGCGAGGCTGAGAGTAATGGATCCAAAGCGCCTAGACCTTCAAACTGGTGAGCATCATTCGGTGAAAGGATTTTGTTATCGCGGTATCAACGCTCATCATGCGGGAGGTTTGGCTGATCTCCATGAGCTCCCGTTCGATTGATACGGTATTGCCGCTATGCGATTGATCCCACATAGGAGCCTCGACCAGACCGGCGGGCCCAGGCGATGTAAATGAGATCTGCTGATGACGTGGATCGGTTTGTATCAACCCAGTGTCTACGTGATCCAAAGTTGTCTCAAAGCTACCAACGTCCTTTGCCCGATAATCAGGTGTGTCGGCATTCGCAACGTTGTTTGCGAGAACCGACTGGCGTTGTGCCAACCACGTCATGTGCTGCGAAGCGAGTTGGAAGATATACACTCTATCCTACCATGAAGAATTGAGTGGGACGCTAGAGCTCCGAGCTTGTCCCGGCCTTGCTCCTAGACCTGGCGAACGGGAACCTGTGGCCTGCGGCGAGTATTGATGAAGTGAATGATTTCGGCCACTGCGCGATAAAACTCTGGTGGAATCTCGGCATCCAGGTTGACGGTATCGTACAGTGATCTTGCGAGCGGTTTGTTTTCAATCACCGGTATGTCATGTTCTTTGGCGATTTCGCGAATCCTCTGAGCCAGGAAGTCGACCCCCTTTGCGACGACAGTTGGTGCCGGCGCCTCGCCTTTATCGTATCGCAGGGCCACAGCGTAGTGGGTAGGGTTGACGACAACCATCGTTGCGGTGGGCAATTTGGTCAGCATTCGGCGCGACGACAGCTGACGAGCAATTGTTCGGATCCGTTGCTTCACATGTGGGTCACCCTCTGCCTGCTTCACTTCTTCCTTGATCTCTTGTCGGGTCATCCGAAGGTCCCGTCTCCATTTGAAGCGCGACCAGACAATATCAGCGATGGCTGCAAGCATGGAGACGACGCAGAGTGCAATTGCGACCTTTACGATGATCGCTGCAAGATAGGCAGGCAATAGGATTGGATCTCGCTCATGAAGCGATAGGTATTCCCTCGAATTTTTCCAGACAACAGTGGCTACGGTGATAATGGCGACAGAGAGCTTCGTGATGGACTTTGCGAACTCGATAAGACCTGCCTTACTGTAGAGACGCTGGAAGCCGGTCATTGGTGAAATGCGGGAGGCCTTGGGCGAGATGCGCTCCATATTGAATGACGGTATATTCTGGACGACAGAAGCTAGAACTGCGCCTGCTGCCAACAATGCGAGTACTGGCACAGAAGCCTTGAATACGAGAGGTCCAAAAGTGAAGAGGAATCGGGCGAAGGCCTCTCGATCATCGAGTCTAACCTCTCCGGCTGAGGCCAGAATCGATCGCAATGTCCGTCCCAACTGTTCCGCCGACCAGGGTACTGCAATTTTCAGAGCGAAGGTCAGAGCCAATAGGGCGCCAAATGTCACCATCTCTCTGGAGAACGGCGTACTTCCCCTCTCCACAGCCTCTGCCAACCGCTTTTCTGTGGGTTCCTCTGTCCGGCTTTCTTTGTCAGGTTGATCTGACATGAGGAAGTGATGCCCCTCTTAGCCTAGAGCGACTCCGAATCGCCGGATTCGGGGATTTCAATTTCTCCTGTCTTCGCCAGGGCGAGTACAAGGTTGGCAATGTCACGGCGCGCAATATCGCCGTCCTTTGTCCTTTGGCCATTGTCGTTGGTCAGTTCGGCTTCCACCATGCGCCGAGCACGGGCCCCGAGGGAGGACAGCGCCACTTCCTTCACGTCGGGTGGCATGCCGCGGAGTGCAGAGATGACCTGTTCGGTTTGCAGCTTGTCGAAAAGTGTAAGCCGGGCTGGCTGGGAGAGTCTGCCTAGGTCTTCGAAGCTGAAGATCATTCGTTTCAGCAGCGCAGCCTCCTCCGGTTGCCTTTCAGCCACGGCATCCAGGATGTTGCTGGACTGATCGCGATCCAGCTTGTTGAGTAATGTTGCTAGGCGAGTCCTGCCTTCGGCCTCCGCGTTGGCACTCCCCTTCGACAGCAGTTCCTGTTGTATGGAGCGCTCAACGAGCGCCTCCATCTCCGATGTAAGTGACCTTAAAGACAGCAGTCGTCGTGCTATTGCGCCTCGTATTTCGTTCGGCAGCATAGAGATGCACCGGGCGGCGAGGTCGGGGTCGAGCTTTGAAATCACGAAGGCGATTGTCTGCGGATGCTGCAGCAGCAGATACGGTACGAGTGACGTCTCGAAACCGGTGGGGAGTCGTTGCCAGACAGGCTCCTCAGAGTTCAGCGAAGTATCATCCAGCATTTCCGCCAGTTTCGTTGCCGGGAAGGCCTTCTCCACGAGGTTGCGCATGCTTTCGAAATCGGTCCCGAGTCCGATCGCCTTGGCGAAATGCGCGGCAAAGTCGTCCACCAGAAAATCAAGATCATCCTTGCCCACTGGTCCGAGCGATGACGCAGACGCCATGATGGTCTTCAGCTCTGCAGAATCAAATTTCTGTAGCAGTCTCGTACCCAACTCGTTGCCCAACGAAAGGAGCAGGATGGCAACTTTCTCTTGGCCATTACGGGTTGGCGCGTCAGTGCGGGTCGAGGCGATCTCGGGCTTGGTCATAGGACCACGACTACAGACCTTCCGGCGTACGGGACTCGAGGACTTCTGTGATCGTTATCCCCAAACGATCATCTGCCCCTTCATCGTCGAGAACGAAGATTTCTCCCTTGGCCACCTCCCTGCCGTTGACCAGTATGGTCGCCGGTGCACCGAGCTTCTGTTCAAGAGCAACAGTCGAGCCAGTGGTCAGCTTTGCGATTTGCGCCAAGGGCAGGCGCGTGCTTCCGATGACAACTTGCAATGAGACGGGAATACGTAGAATGCTCTTTGGCATGTCTGGGTTTATATTAAGGGTCGGCCGTGTGCCAACTTCATCGCGCGGGTCGGCTGCATCCTGCATCTCGGAGGTGTCCTCCACATCTGATTCTTCCACCCTGATGTCAGAAGTGACTGTATCTGACGCATCATTTGCCATGTTGATTCTGGCTACCTTCTCATTCTGCTTCTAGATAGTCGGTGCCCGTAGTTTGACAGCCAAGCGATCCGTGGCCGCTTCGAGCGATCCGGTGAATATGGGATGACCGGACGACGATACGACGACGGGGCTCGTCATCCGGGCAGAAAGCCTTAGCAACGCCCCCGGTCTCAGATTCAGTATATCCTGCACCATCACGGCTTCCGGCTGAAAGGCAACCTCGATCTCACCTTCAGCCTCTGCCAGTTTGTGCGTGAGGGCGACGCGTCCGTCTTCCGTTGCGGGCATGGTTCCTCTACGGGACCCTGCGCCCGATAACATTTGCCTGAGGTCATTGCGACACATGGCCACCAGCAAGCGACCTGTGAGACCATACAAATCGATAGTGAAGTCAAATACCGTCGCGTCTTGGAATTTGTTAAGATCCTCCTCTTCCTCCAACAGTTCAGCCTGTTGGCGGGAGAAGGGTATCCCCAGTACGGTCGACAAGGAGGCAACGAAGTGCGACTCGAGCCTTGAGAGCCATTCATCGCGAATTGTGGTCTCAATCCGCGACAAGGGCCGGTCGGTGCCGTCAAGTTCAACTGGCAGTTCTGCTCCACCGCCGCCCAGCGCTCCTTCACAGAGCGCAAGAACACCATTACGATCTAGCAAGATCGACATTCGTAAGGATCCTGCGGGAGAGTCGAGCTTAAGCCACTTGGTGCCATCCTGAGTGTCATCCATCCGTCGGTCATTCACGCCCACGATCAAGGCACGAGGGCCATGGCAGCCGAAGGAGGCGTAAGTGTCGACGATCATGTCGGTTGTCTTCGCAGAGAGCCGTACAATTGCGGGTATCTGCGAGACAGGCGTTGTCTCTTTGGGCCTGAGGTCTCTGGTAAGGAGAGGCCTCATAGATGAGGCCCGTCTCGCTTTCTGCACAGTCGTCATGCTGCCTTAGCCCCTGCTTCTCCATGTCCCGGATTCATGGTCTCTTGCTCGACTTCAGAGATGGTCGGGCGCTCGTAGGCTGAAATGGTCTTTCTTCCGTGTTCCAGAGCCACTTGGGGCATTGCGCCGTTCATGAATGCCAATAAGGTTTGCTTGACAATGACATAGAGTCTGATCTTCTTTTCCCGCACGGTCTTGACCTTCGTCGCCAGTGGCCCGAATAGGCCATAGGAAAACAGAATGCCGGCGAATGTTCCTACCAATGCGGCGCCGATAAGATGGCCGAGCACTTCTGGTGGCTGGTCGAGAGCACCCATGGCTTTGATGACGCCGAGAACCGCTGCGACGATTCCCAAGGCGGGGAGCGCTTCTGCAACAGCCGTAAGTGCGAAGTATACTTTCAGTTTGTCGCGCTGGATCGTCTGAATTTCCTCATCCATCAAGGCTTCGATTTCGTGAGTCCGTGCATTGCCGATGATGATCAGGCGACAGTAGTCGCAAATGAAGTTAGTCAGGTCTTTGTCTGCAAGAACCTTTGGAAACAATTTGAAGATGTCGGACTCGGCGGGATTGTCGACATGGACTTCCATTTCGGTTCTGGTCTTTGATCTCAGTTCGCGCATCAATGCATAGAGTATGGATAGAGTGTCCAGATAGTCGCGCGGCTTGGGTGTGGACTCCTTGATTGCTTCCATGATTCCTTTGAATGAGTCCTTCACGACCTTGATGGGATTGGCCACAAAGAATGTGCCGATCGCGGATCCGAGGATGATGATGTACTCGAAGGGTTGCCACAGAACGCCGATATGGCCACCCATAGCAGCAAACCCACCTAGAAGGCATCCAATTACGACGACCATACCGATGACGAAGGTCATGTTTTGGCCTCGCCCCCTTTGTCCCGCGACACTTCCGTTCAATGACCTAGGAACGCCGGCTTGCGCGGACCTGATGTGATGATCGTCAGATTGGCACAAGTCCTGGCAGCAAATGTGGGGCAAACATCGGGAGGCGCCCTTGATAGGAACAGTTGCGCAGTACAAGCAGATCATGAGGTCGCTTGACCGTTCTGTCGCACTTGTCGCAGAGCGGCCGGAGACCAAGCGAGAGGCCGACTACTATCTTGCCAATATTCGGCGTGTCGCGACCTACGAAGATCTTTTGAAAGACGACCGGCTCTATCGCTTCGCCATGACAGCCTTCGGTCTCGAGGACATGATCTATGCCAAGGCCTTCATGCGCAAGGTTTTGGCGGAAGGCGTTGACGGCCGGAACAGCTTCGCCATGCAGCTTTCGGACACACGGTTCCGGGACTTCGCGGAATCATTCAACTTTGCGAGATATGGGGCCACTGCCACAGCTTTCGATCGCGCCCAGAGTGGAACCGTGGATCATTTTGTGAGGATCGAGTTGGAAAGGAAAGCCGGGCAGACGGATGAAGGAGTCCGGTTGGCGATGTACTTTCAGCGGAAGGCACCAGAGGTCACCAGCATCTATGGTCTGATGGGTGATGCTGCACTTTACAAAGTTCTGCAAACGGCGTTGGGCCTGCCGCCCGCCTACTCCAGCGTAGATATCGACAAGCAGGCAGCATTCATTTCGTCCAAGATCGACATTGGAGACTTACAGTCCCCGGCGAAACTTGAGTCCTTCATCGAGAGATTTACAGCACGCTGGCAGGCCGCAAACGGTTCGGCGGGTCAGGGCGTGCCGCAGGTGACACTCAGCCAGCCTCTTCTCGTGACCTTTGACAACAATCTTCTGCTTAGCCTCCAGTCGTTCAATCCTGGGGGACTTCGCTGATGGATGCGGGAATATATGTGGGCCTGTCGGCTCAATTAGCATTGGACCGGCGGCTTTCGACAATTGCAAATAATGTCGCGAATGCTGGTACCGCCGGATATCGTGCCGCAGGCGTAAGCTTCTCGACTGTCATGTCGCGAACCGTTCCGTTTCGCACCGCGTTTTCGTCTGACGGAAAAGACGTGGTTGATACGCGAAGCGGCGGTCTGAACAAGACGGACAATCCGTTCGATGTTGCCATCCAAGGGGTCGGCCTCATGGCGATCTCGACACCGGCCGGCACGGCCTATACACGGGACGGGCGCATGCAGATGTTGCCGACTGGCGATGTGGTCTCGCTTGCCGGCTATCCCATTCTCGATGCTGGAGGATCACCTTTGGTCGTGGATGCTCGTAGCGGGCCTGTCACGATTGGACGGGATGGCTCAGTGTCGCAAGGTGGTAGGCCTGTCGGCTCAATCGGACTCTTTGACGCCGACATCTCACAACACGCCAAGCGCTACGATAATGCCGCTTTCATCCCTGCGAGGGAGCCTGAGCCCATCACTGATTTCACGCGAAATGGCTTCGTTCAAGGATTTGTCGAGGAGTCGAATGTCAACGCAATCGAAGAGATGGCTCGGCTTATAGAAGTGACACGGTCATTTGAAGCCGTTGCCAGTGGAATGGAACGTCGGGACACCATGTTGCGTGATGCAATCCAGACCCTGGGCAACAAGGCATAAGACACTTTATGGTGGAACGAACGGATGCATCGCCGCTGGAGGCGTTGGCACGCAGAGTGCGGTCAGCGTCGGTTTCGCTGCCGTTTGCTAGTCCGGTTGGTGCGGTTAGCTCGGTCTTGACGTCTTCCATTGTCGTTGAAGGCCTGTCACGGTGGCTGAAACTTGGATCTCTTGTCGAAGTGAGAGTTGCACACGGCTATGAACTTGCCGAAGTAGTTCGGCTGGAGCGTGACCATGCGGTCTGCAAGGCGTTTGAAACCAGAAGCGCCATTGGACTTGGCGATCCTGTACATCCGGCGCGCGATCAGGTCTATTATCCACATGACTCCTGGAAAGGGAGAATCATCAATGCATTGGGCCGTCCGATGGACGGTGCCGGGGAGCTTGAGACCGGAACAAGTCCCGTCAGGCTACATACCGCACCACCCGGCTCCATGGCGCGGCAGTTGGTTGGCCAACAGGTGAAGACGGGTATTCGCGTCCTCGACACGTTTACGCCTGTGTGCATGGGGCAGCGAATTGGAATATTTGCAGGCTCGGGCGTGGGAAAGTCCAGCCTGGTATCCATGATTGCGAATACGGGCGCCTTTGATGTCACGGTGATCTCGCTCGTGGGTGAACGCGGACGGGAGGTTCGTGAATTTGTGGATTTGACTCTTGGTGGCAGCGCGGACCGGGCAGTGACAGTGGTCTCGACAGGCGACGAGAGCGCCATGACGCGCCGCATGGCGCCTCAGCTGGCGACGGCCGTAGCCGAATACTTCCGGGATCAGGGACGGAGTGTCCTCCTCATCATGGACTCGGTCACGCGGTTTGCGCATGCCTGTCGCGACGTTGCCCTCTCCGCAGGTGAACCGCCAGTCGCACGCGGGTTTCCGCCGAGTGTGTTCAGCCAGCTTCCGCAGCTTTTGGAGCGAGCCGGGCCCGGTGAGATCGGCAAGGGCATGATCACGGCATTTTATACCGTGCTCGTTGACGGCGATGATCATAATGATCCTGTTGCAGACGCTGTACGGGGTATGCTCGATGGCCATATCGTCCTGGACCGGTCCATTGCCGCCGAAGGCCGCTATCCCGCAGTCGATTTGCTCAATTCGCTCTCCCGTCTCGCTCATCGCGCGTGGACGCCGGATCAGCAAAAAGCCGTCGGCGAGTTGCGTCGGCTTGTCAGTCGGTTTGAGGACAGCCGAGACTTGAGAGCAATGGGTGGTTACGCTTCCGGATCTGATCCTGAGCTCGACAAGGCGATCGAAGTAGTACCAAAACTCTATGGTGTCCTTTCGCAGCGATTGGATGAGGCACCCTCCGCAGATGGCTTCCGTGAGATTGCAAATGCTATTGTGTGACCGGAGATAGCCTGCGAAGTGGTTCGAAGCGGCTGAAGTTTTCAGCGCCGGCGAACCACTTGTGCCCGAGTCAGTGACTCATCAGCTGGTAGCCCAAGTAGCGACGGGTGTCGATCGGATCATGACCCAGAACTGCACGCAGCTTTTTTCGTAGCTTACTGATGTGGCTTTCGACGACACTCTCTTCGACGTCTTCGTCGAACAGGCCATAAACGGCATTGAATATCTGGTTGCGCGTGACGCGCCGGGTCCGATTGGCTGCGAGATATTCAAGGATACGGCGTTCTCTGCGGGGCAGTACAAGCGTCTCTCCGTTGACTTCTGGATCACGTCCATCACTGAAGATGCGGAGTCCGCCGTGATCCGTAAATCGACTCGATACCACGGTGCGTCGGCGGATGGC
Source organism: uncultured Aestuariivirga sp. (assembly GCA_964510815.1). Taxonomy (GTDB): domain Bacteria; phylum Pseudomonadota; class Alphaproteobacteria; order Rhizobiales; family Aestuariivirgaceae; genus Aestuariivirga. Next base: position 33,642 of record CAZECZ010000016.1, on the reverse strand, counting down.
CCCAATGCGGGCGATGATTTCGCGTGCGTGCACTGGCTTCCTGACGACATCGTCCAATCCGGCCGCGAAGAGTTTGAGTGTGGTCTCCAGACCATTCGAGTCGTTGAGGGCAATGGCAGGTGCTTCGCTACGGGTCTTGATGGTGCGAGCGAGGTTCTCCCGCCATTCAAAATCGCCCAATACGAAAGCTTCTACTGCAGATAGATCTGGTGTGCTGGTTGACCGGAACCAGGCATCAAAGTCCGAGGGTGAGAAGCTGGCAATCGACATGCCCTCACGCCCAAAGCTGCTGCAATAAGCATTGGCGATGTCTGGTCTTTCTTCAACAAGGATGATCATGGTCTACGGATCCAGTCTGTTGGGCGCCGGTTTCTTGCCGGGCAAATGAGTAGAACAACTAAGAAATGTGTAAGAGTTGGTTAATATTTGGTTAATACGGTTCTCGATTCTGAATGAAACAATGTATTGTTGCTGATAGCGACTTTATAATCTTCCAATAGTGAAAGAGAGTACTGTTATTGGATATCGTTATACTAGACTGAACACAATCCAGTAGGGACAGATGAGAGCACCTTGATTACAATCAATCAGAAGTAGCATATCGTATAGATTGCACGTTGAACTTGTTTTTGTTAGATTCATGCACGTGGGTGATTTGCAACCCACATGAGACACATTGATCAGAGGCAAGGGCAACGATGAATGACGTGGAAATCAAACTCAGCGTGTCACACGACGAACCAGGTGACGTGGGCATGCAAGACAGTTTCATGTTCATCGGTGAACTTGCGAAACTGACGAATTGTGATCCCAAAACCATCCGCTTCTATGAGCGCGCCGAACTCCTGTCGCCGCCTCGCCATGGTCGGTTCCGGACCTACCTTCACTCGGATGTCCAACGGCTGCAAAACGTACTGATGTTGCGCAAACTCGGCGTCCCGATCGCACAGATCAAGGATATCCTCGAGACAACTGGGGATGATTCAGACGTCCTCGCTTCCGCCGTGGCCTTGAAGATGTTGCGCTCTCACCTGAAGATGCTGCAGTGCAAGCAAGATGTGATCTCGCAGCAGATCGAACAGACATCTTCGGTGCTGGAACGCTTCGCGGCGTGATCTGTCTAGACGATGCCGGCTGAGGTGCCCTCGACCGCTGGACGTTCATCTGTCTTCGCCGCGCGGTAGCCGCTGGACCGATAGGTTGTGATCGGATCTATGGCGCCGCCGCTCCTGCGGCGGGCCTCCGCCAGAATCGGGGAAACATCAGTGATGAAGGCCTGCTTGACGATGCGATGACCCAGCAGGACATCGCTGTCATTTTGAGCCACGTCGAGCGCAGCACGATCAATCAATGAGGCTTGGATATAGGCGCGTTGAATCTCGACCGCCGACGACATGAGGCTCTCGATCGGATCCGTGACGTTGTGAGACTGATCAATCATGTAGGCGGGGGCAAAGCCTTCGGCCTTCCGCATCTCGGCATCCACAAGCTCATTGAACACCAGGAAGAGCCGGAACGGATCGACGGATCCTGAATCCAGGTCATCGTCCCCGTACTTCGAATCATTGAAATGGAAGCCAGCGAGCTTCTTGGCCCGTACTAGCCTGGCAACGATTTGCTCGATATTGGTATTGGGGGCGTGATGACCCAAATCGACGAGGCAGCGGGCCTTCGGACCGAGTTCAAGCGCCGCCAACAGGTTGGAACCCCAGTCGGAAATGACCGTCGAATAGAACGCCGGCTCATAGAGCTTGTGTTCGAGAAACACCAGCCAATCCCTGGGCAAGGCGTCATAGATCGTCTGGAGCGAGTCGATGTAGCGGTCGAAGGCGGCATTCAGGTTCGACTGTCCTGGAAAGTTCGATCCGTCGGCGATCCATACGGTGAGCGCCGTCGAGCCCAGTTGACGGCCGATCTCGATACACTCGAGATTGTGTTCGACAGCCTGCTGGCGTGTCGCCTTTTCGGCGTGGGTGAGGGAGCCGAACTTGTAAGAGAGCCGCTGCCCCTTCTGATCCTGGAAGGTATTGGAGTTGACGGCATCGAATCCCAACTCGTGCGACGCCGCCTCTTGCCGAAGCGCGTTGAAATCCTTCACCTTGTCCCATGGAAAATGGGGCGAAACATTGGGAGTTGTCCGTGTCAGCTGGTTGATGACGCCACAATCCTCGAGCTTGTCATGTATATGGCGCGGCTCACCGGGACCAGGAAAGCGCGCAAAGCGTGTGCCGCCCGTTCCCACACCCCAGGTCGGCACAGCAACGCTAAATGCCATGGCTCGCTCGGTCATGGCTTCAATTGAAACTCCTCTCCGTTCCAGCTGCCGACCGAGGGCCGCAAAATCCTCCGCCAAGGCCCCAGAGACCTTGACGTTCTCGCTGGCAATAAAGTCGGGGGAAATCGCAAAGCTCATGGCTTATCTCGTGAAGGAAGCGATGTGACCGGCATCCACATTGAGGATGTTTCCTGTTGACTTGTAAGAGGCATCCGAGGCGAAGAAATAGACGGCCTCGGCGATGTCTTCCGGAAACACCGAACGCTGCAGCAATGAGCGTTTGCGATAGTGTTCCTCAAGTTCGTCCGGCCTGATCTTGAGGGACTCGGCCCGGCGCATCCGAAAATCGCCCGACATGAGTTTGGACCCGCGCAGCACCGCATCTGGATTGACGGTGTTGACGCGAATCCCCAAGGGTGCGCCCTCTGCCGCCATCACCCGGCCCAGATGGATTTCCGCCGCCTTCATGGCGCCGTACGCCGATGTTCCAGGCGACGCCACCATGCCGTTCTTCGACGCGATGACGACAATCGAACCCCCAAGATTCTGGCGTTTCATGATCTTGAACCCCTCGCGCCCCACCAGGAAATAACCGGTACCAAGGATCGCCATCTGCTTGTTCCAGACCTCAAGGGTGGTGTCCTCGAAAGGCGATGGGATCGCGATCCCGGCATTGTTGACCACGATGTCCACCCCGCCGAAGCTCGCGACCACATCGTCGAAGCCCTTGATGATTGCGGCCTCACTGGTCACGTCCATGTGAAGACCGATGACATTGTCCTTGCCGTAGAGCTTGGCAAATTGGGCCGAGGTCTCCGCCAGAGCGGCAGCGTCGATGTCCGCTAGCGCGACGCAGCCCCCTTCAGCGAGCAGCTTTTGCGCAATCGCTGCACCAATCCCGTTGGCACCGCCCGTCACCACCGCGATCTGGCCTTGCAGCGATTTGGGTTTTGGCATGCGCTGGAGTTTTGCTTCCTCCAACAACCAGTATTCGATGTTGAAAGCCTCCTGCTCCGGCAGGCCCTGGTATGCCGACACGCCAGACGCACCACGCATGACATTGATGGCATTGACGTAGAATTCCGCCGCGATGCGCGCCGTCGCCTTGTCCTTCGCGAATGACAACATGCCCACGCGAGGGATCAAATAGATGACCGCATTGGGATCGCGGAGGGCCGGCGAATCTGGGTGCTTGCAACGTTCATAATACGCCGTGTAGTCAGCGCGATATCCGTCGATCAACTGGCCGAGCGCTGCTGCATCGGCGTCGTGCGGCACGATCAGTGGCCTGATCTTGGTGCGAAGAAAATGATCGGGACATGACGTGCCCAGCGGCGCCAACGCCTCCAACTGATTCGAGTTCACGAATTCCATGACTTCCGGCGAATCAACAAAGTGACCAATCTTGCGTTCGTGCTTGGAGATGCGGCCGCGAATCTCGGGCAGAAGCCGCAAGGCCGTCGCGCGGCGTTCGGCATCAGAAAGCGATTCAAACTTCGCACCCTTGAAAGCCGGCATCTCACGGGTCCGCTCTAGCCAGACCGCAGCCTTGTTGATGATACGCAGCGTGGTGTCGTAACACTCCTTCGCCGTGTTGCCCCAAGTGAATAGGCCATGGCTGCCCAGCACGACTCCAACGAGATTCGGATTGTTCTTGGCCATTTCGCCGAGCTTGATGCCAAGGTCGATCCCAGGACGCTGCCAGGGCAGATAGCCCATCTCGTCGCCGTAGATATCCCTGGTCAGCTTCTCTGAGTCCTTGGAAGCCGCAATTGCAATCACCGCATCAGAGTGAACATGATCAACGTGGGGATACGGCACATAACCATGGAGGCAGGTGTCGATCGACGGTGCGCGTGGATTGAGATTATAGATGCAATGGTTCAGCGCATGCACCATGGCGTCTTCCTGATCGAGGCTCTTGTAAAGCCCTTTCAGCGATTCCAGCTTGTCCATATAGAGGGTCGCAAAGCCATCCAGCTTCATTGATCCGATGTCGCCACCAGAGCCCTTGACCCAGAGCACCGTCACGGACTGACCAGTCAGCGGGTCCGGCATTTCGACCTTTGCCGATGTGTTGCCGCCTCCAAAATTGGTGATTCGGAGATCCGCTCCAAGAAGATTGGAGCGATAAAGAAGAAGATCCGGCTCATCGAGACTGGCGGCTTTGTTGTCATCCCACAACGAGGGAACAGTGATCGAATTCGACATAGGACACCTTCAATTTGGATCAGTGGAACCTACGCACTCAAATGCGCAAGGTCAATCAAACAGCGTCATATTGCGTCGCAGCGAGGTTTGCAATGCGGTAACCCTTGACGATTGTGATCGTAATTGCGTAGCTTTGCGCATTCGGAGGACGCGGTGCACGAACGCGAGCGGTGGCAAATCATCCTTGATGCGGTACGGACTAGGCCGGTCGTTACGGTCCGGGAACTCGTGGCGGCCACAGAAGTCTCTCCGGCCACGCTTCGACGTGATCTCGCCAAACTTGATGAAATGGGACAAATCCGGCGCGTTCATGGCGGGGTCGAGGCCAAGGAGCAGGGTGTCCGCCCGCATTTGGCCACCAGGGCATTCGACGTCAGCCAGGCACTTCACGTGGAGCGAAAGCGGGCCATCGCCCAAGCGGCGGCAAAACTCTGCGAAGACGGAGAGTCGATCATCATCAATGCCGGTACGACCACGTATCAGATGGTCGACCATCTTCGCCTGCGGCGGCTGCAGATTCTCACCAACAGCCTTCCAATTGCATCCGAACTCATTGTATCGAGTGAAAACCGGATTGTACTGCCGGGAGGTGAAATCTACCGTGAACAGGGTATCATTCTGTCGCCGTTTGACCAGGATGCCATCCAGCACTACAGCGCCACAAAGATGTTCATGAGTTGCTTTGCCGTGTCGCCACTTGGCATCATTGAAGGCGACCCGTTGATTGCCCGTGCCGAAGCCAAACTGCTGTCACGCGCCGAGAAACTCATCGTCATAGCGGATTCGTCGAAGTTCGAACGGCGCGGCAGCATGGCTGTCTGCCCACTATCGAGGATCCATACACTGATCACGGATGATGCCGCGCCATTATCCGCACTCGATCCCGTCCGGCAGGCCGGTGTCAACGTGGTGATCGTCCGCGCGGACCAAACCTCGGTATCTTCGGCCGCATAAAGCCGCCGATACTGACTTGACCGGAAGGTGATCAAGCCTTTCGCAACAATGGGAGAACGACATGTTGAAGACAACCCGCCGCCAAACCCTCAAACTCATGTCGGCCACGGCAATGGCCGCAGCCGGCACCGGCTTCTTCGCCGGCATCGCGCACGCAGAGGGTAAGCGTATTGCCATGGTGGTCAAGAACCTTGGCAATTCCTACTTCGATGCCTGCTCCAACGGTGCCATGGAAGCTGCCAAGGAGGCCGGCGACTTCGAGATCATTTATACCGCGCCGACGAAGGCCACAGCCGAGGAGCAGATCGCCGTCATCGATGCGCTCATTGCGCAGAAGGTCGATGGCATCATCGTGTCGGCGAATGACGCCGACGCACTGGTTCCCGTCGGCAAGAAGGCCATGCAGCGCGGCATCAAGGTCATCAGCTTTGACTCAGCCATCGCGCAGGACGGCCGGATTATGCATCTCAACGCGTCGTCGACCCCCCTTATCGGTGCCAAGCAGGTGCAGATGATCGCCAAGACGCTGGGCGGCAAGGGCGAGGTGGCCATCCTCTCGGCTGCGTCCACGATGACCAACCAGAACTCGTGGATCGAGGCCATGAAGGAGGAGTGGAAGAAGCCGGAATATGCCGAGATGCCGTTGGTGACCACGGTTTATGGTGACGATCAGGACGACAAGAGCTACCGCGAGATGGAGGGCCTGATGAAGGCCTATCCGAACCTGCGCGGTGTGATTTCGCCGACCACGATCGGCATCCGCGCCGGCGCCAAGGCGATCATGGATAACAACATGGTCGGCAAGATCTACATCACCGGTCTCGGACTGCCGTCGGAAATGAAGGAAGCCGTGCTCAAGGGCGCCTGTGACACCTTCGCCATCTGGAACCCGGTGGATTATGGCTATGCGTCCACCATGATCATGATCAACATTCTCAATGGCGCGGAAGCGGGGCCAGGATCGACCGTGAACATGGGCCGCATGGGCGAAACCAAGGTTGGCGATGACGGTCAAGCTGCCATGGGCGAGCCCTTCGTGTTCGACAAGAGCAACGTTGAGGAATTTGCGAAGATCTTCTGATGTCTGCAATAATCAACCAGCCCCCGCCGCAAGGCGGGGGTCCTGTTTTGTCATTGCGCAATGTCTCGAAGACATTTCCGGGTGTCAGGGCATTGCACGATGTCTCATTCGATCTCCTCGCCGGTGAAGTGACCGCGCTGATCGGTGAAAACGGGGCCGGCAAGTCGACCATCGTCAAGATACTGACAGGAATCTATGTACCGGATGGAGGCGACGTCATTGCCGGGGGTATCGCCCGAAAGTTCTATTCTCCCCGCGACTCCTGGGGCGCGGGAATCGCCGCCATCCACCAGGAAACGGTGATGTTCGACGAACTCAGCGTTGCCGAAAACATTTTCACAGGTCACATGCCCGTGACCGGAAGCGGCCTCGTCGACTGGAAAGGCATGCGCGAGAAGGCCGGAGATCTGCTCAAGAGGATCGACGCAGATTTTTCACCGGACGCGCTCCTCAAACAGCTTTCAGTTGCCCAAAAACACATGGTGGAGATTACGCGCGCGCTCAGTCATGATGCCTCCGTCATCATCATGGATGAACCCACGGCGGCTCTCTCCCGTAACGAGATCGAGGATCTTTATCGAATTGTCGACCAGTTGAAATCTCAGGGTCGTGCGATTGTATTCATTTCTCACAAGTTCGATGAAATTTTCCAGGTGGCCGACCGCTTTGTCTGTCTGCGGGATGGCGAAAAGGTTGGGGAAGGTCTGATTGCAGATGTGACGGAAGCAGAACTTGTCAGCCTGATGGTCGGCCGTCCAATCGATCAGGTCTTTCCAAAGCGTGACATCAAGCTTGGCGATACCGTGCTGAAGGTCCAGGGCCTGTCGAACCCTACGGAATTTGCTGACATCTCTTTCGAACTACGCCGCGGTGAAATTCTCGGTTTTTACGGACTCGTCGGTGCTGGCCGTTCAGAGGCCATGCAGTGCCTCTTCGGCATGACGGCTCCTTCGGCAGGGACTGTGATGCTTGAAGGGCATGCCATCCGAATTCGCGCGCCGGCCGATGCCATCGCAGCCGGCATTTCCTATGTTCCCGAGGACCGGCAGCAACAAGGTGTTGTCTTGCCGCTCGGCATTCGACACAACATGACGCTTGCCTCCATTTCCCAGCATGTGAAGAACTGGTTTCTGTCGAAATCGTCTGAACTCGATACGGTGCGGGCACTTGGCACGAGACTGGATGTTCGCGCCGCCCACTGGGAGCAAACGCTCAGCGAGCTCTCCGGTGGCAACCAGCAAAAGGTCGTGATCGCAAAATGGCTCGCGGCGAAACCAAAGGTCGTTATTCTCGACGAGCCGACGAAGGGAATCGACGTCGGCTCAAAGGCCGCGGTGCATGACTTCATCGGGGAACTCGCCGAGGAGGGTCTGGCGGTCATTCTCGTGAGTTCGGAATTACCAGAGATAATGGGATTGTCCGACCGTGTGATCGTCATGCAGGAAGGACGCATTGCCGCAAGTTTCGAGCGCGGCGCATGGTCCGCAGAGAAAATTGTCACGGCGGCAACAGGCGCAAGGAAGGCAGCATGAGCCTTCTGCTTCGTTATCGAGAGCTCGCGCTGGCTGTGATCATCGCCATCATGGTGACGGGAATAGGCGCCTACGCACCCGCATTTGTCGGCCTCGACAACATTCTGCGTGTGTTCAATGACACGTCGATTCTCGCCATGCTTGCATTGGCACAGATGATGGTGATTCTCACGCGCGGTATTGATCTGTCCACCGCTTCCAACCTTGCTCTGAGCGGCATGATCTCGGCTTCCCTGGCGCAGAACTATCCTGATCTGCCGGTCATCACGTACATCGCGCTGGCAATCGCGACCGGCTTGTTGCTCGGTCTCATCAACGGCGCTTTCATCTCCCTGCTCGGCATTCCACCGATCGTTATGACCCTTGGAACCCTTTCCGTGTTCCGCGGCATGATCGTGGTGTATGGCGGCGGCAACCAGGTGAACGCATCGGAAATGGGAGAGGTGTTCCAGGCCTTTCCCAAGGTGACTCTGCTCGGGCTCTCCTCCTTGTTCTGGATCATGGCCGCCGTGGCGATTGCCGTTTGGCTGTTTCTCAACATGACGCGCACTGGCCGGGCTATCTACGCCGTTGGCGGCAACCCGGTTGCGGCGCGCTATTGCGGTATCGATCTCGGCAGACAGCAGCTCATTGTCTACACAGTCGCTGGCACCATCTCCGGTCTGTGCGGTTATCTGTGGGTGTCGCGCTATGGTGTTGCCTATTCCGAAATCGCGTCCGGCTATGAGCTCACCGTGATTGCGGCTTGTGTCATCGGCGGCGTTTCAATTGCCGGGGGGGTGGGCACGGTGACGGGAACACTGTTGGGCGCACTGTTCCTGGGGGTCATCGTCAATGCCCTGCCTGTCATGCAGATTACGCCATTCTGGCAGATGGCGATCTCCGGCGCAGTCATTCTGGCAGCTGTCATTGTCAATGCACGGGCCGAGAAGCGGGATGTGAAACTTATTCTTCCCGAGGCGCGACGGACAGCGGCTGGAGGTGTGCGATGACGATGGCCAAGCGCACAGTGGTGGCAGACACTGCTCCCCGTCGTGTGTCCGACCGTCTGTTGCGCTGGGAAACAATCCTCGTGTTGCTGCTGGTCCTCGTCATTGTCGGCAATACTGCGATTTCGCCCTACTTCCTCGATCTCTACAATCTTTCCGATGCAACCTATAACTTCTCTGAAAAGGCGATCGTGGCGCTCGGCATGGCGTTTCTCATCATCGTTCGCGAGATCGACCTGTCGGTTGCTGCGATCATCGCGGTTGCCTCGCTTGCGACGGGGCTTGTCGCTCAGATGGGTGCCGGACTTCCCATTCTGTTGCTAGTCGGTCCGCTGGTTGGTATAGCCTGTGGCGCCTTCAATGGCTTCCTTGTCACGCGACTTGCCCTGCCGTCGATCGTCGTCACCATCGGCACCATGTCGTTATTCCGTGGCATAGCGCAAGTGGTGCTTGGTGATCAGGTGATCAACAAGTATCCTTCGTCCTATACTGCCATCGGACAGACTTATGCCATCGATTGGCCGCCGCTTCCGTACTCTTTCCTGATCTTTCTCATATTTGCCGTGGTCTTTGCCGCGGTGCTCCACCGGACGGCGATCGGCCGCAAGCTCTACGCCATCGGTAACAACCCGACAGCGGCACGGTTCTCAGGTATCCCCGTTGATCGCATTCGGTTCTGGCTCTTTGTGCTTACGGGTGCTCTGGCAGGTCTCGCGGCAACGCTCTTGACTGCACGTATCGGCTCGACCCGTCCCAACATCGCGCTTGGCTGGGAGCTCGAGATTATCACCATGGTCATACTGGGCGGAGTCTCCATCGCTGGCGGGTCTGGCACTATACCCGGCGTGGTGCTGGCAGTGTTCATCCTCGGCCTCATCACTTTCGGGCTTTCGCTGATCAATGTACCTGGCATCGTCATCAGCGTTATTCTGGGGTGCCTCCTGATCACTTCGATTGCTGTTCCGATCATCATCCGGCGCCTGCTGAACAGGCGTCAGCCGTGAGCTTTCAACAGCTTGTCCATCTGGTCCTAATCGAGGAAATGGTTGTTGTGAGATGACGGGAATTCCGGGGAAAACTGGATGAACTTTCACCACATGTCTCGACTGACACAGTCTGGTCGAGAGCAATCGGTGGTTCTGGTGTCTTCGCCCCCGGAGAGGTTACCGTCAGGGCTGGCCTGTCGCCGGCTACCGTCAGCCGCATCTGGCTCAGTCTGTCGGAGACTTCACGTGCCCGATGAAGGGTAGTTCCCTGAATTGATGAGCCATGTCCATGCCGTAACCTACAACGAATTTGTCAGGGCAAGTAAAGCCTTCAAAGTCCGCGCCAACGCTTGCCGCAAGATGGCCAGGCTTGTTCAAGAGAACGGCTGCCCACACTGAACCCGCGCCACGTGCAGACAAAAGGTCCTTGGCAAATGCAAGGGTCCGGCCTGATTCGAGAATATCATCAATGAGCAGCACATCACGGTCTCTAACATCAGTTTCGATATCGCGAAGAACGGTGACCTGACCAGATGACTGCGAGGCTGCCCGGTAACTGGAGAGAATCATGAAGTCCACTTCCGGCGACAACCCCGCGTGGTGCATGGCGCGGATCAGGTCGGCGGCAAAGATGAAGCTACCTTTCAGAATCGGGACAACAAGCAGTCTAGATGGCTTGCGGTGCGCGATTTCGTCGGCCAGAGTCTTCACTCTGGCAGCGATTTCGGCATCCGAAAAGAGGACACCGATTCGGTATCCGTCGATAATGTGTTCATTCATGGGTGGGCACTTGAGCCGATTTCCTCGATGCGGGCAAATCGAATTTTGACTTCTCCAGCCTCGGCTGGTGGGGATGCGATCCGTGTGACGAAGCTGGTACTTTCACCAGGCTGCAGGGGACGGGCATTGGTGTCGAGCTGCCAGCTATAGACCTCTGCGCCAGCTGCGTCTTGGAGGGAGAAGCGAAGCCAGGGAATCTTCCGCACCGATGCGGTTGTATTCGCAATTTCGCCCTTGATGGCGATGACCGGCGTGCCGTCGGCATTGAGGTGCTGGGTCTCGACCTTGCGGATATTGAGGCCATAGACGTTGATGTCCCATCCTGCCCAGTCATAGGCCGCCATGGCTGCGGGCAGCACTCGTACGGTAGCATCCGGGAAGGCCAGCGCACCCGCAAATGGCATGGTTATGGCAATCACGAAGGCGGACCACGAGACAGCAGTCTTGCGCCTTTGCCGTCGCTTGGAAGCAAATGCCTCTTCCGCGCCGCGAGTCGCTTCCACCAGGCGTTGGATTTCCGCGTCAGCTTCGAATCGTGGTTCCACGACCTCCAGTGCATTCTTCACGTGCTCATAGGGCACCTCGATGGTGCGGCCCTCCAACCATGAATGATTGCATACGGAACACTTCATCACCGTGCTATCAGCATCAAGCCGGCTGGCGGGGAGGTCGTACCGGGTATTACAGGATGGACAGCGGATGATCATGGCTTGGCAACATTGGTGGTCCCCCGAAACAAAGGCAGGGAACGGCTGGGTTGCGACGGATTAAATGTCGATCACGGTTAATGCGTCGTTAAAGATGGTTGGAGTTGAGTAGGGCCGAAGAAGGAAGAGCTCGAAGATGTTGCGCTTGGATGGTGTAGGGCTGCGTTATGGCTCGGGTCCCGAAATCTTGAGGGACATCACCTTTGCCATGCGTTCAGGCGACTTTTACTTCCTTACCGGACCGTCGGGAGCTGGCAAATCATCTCTGCTGCGTTTGCTGTTCTTGGCCTTGAAGCCGACCCGGGGAACAGTCAATATTTTCGGCGAAGACGTCGGCCATCTGACCCGAAACCGTCTTGCACTGATACGGCGTCGAATTGGGGTAGTATTCCAGGAGTTCCGCCTTCTGGACCACCTCACGACGTTTGACAATGTAGCGCTGCCGTTGCGGGTTGCGGGAAAGAGTGAGTCGTCATACCGCAGGGATGTGCTTGATCTCCTGGATTGGGTAGGTCTGGCAGATCAGGCGAGAGCCTTTCCGCCCATTCTGTCTGGCGGTGAAAAGCAGCGCGCAGCGATTGCCCGTGCGGTCATTGCCAAACCTGAACTGCTGTTGGCCGACGAGCCGACTGGCAACGTTGATCCCATTCTTGCCAAACGGCTTCTGCATCTCTTTGTCGAATTGAACAGACTGGGGACGACGATGCTGATAGCAACCCATGACCAAGGACTTGTTCGGCAGGCGGATCGCCCGATTCTTCATCTTGAAAGTGGAGTTCTCACTCAACAATGAAGCCTGGAGCCATCATCCCGTCCAATGTCGCTTCACTGAGATCGCTCACCGTGACGATGGCGGTGATGTCCTATCTCGCGTGCCTGGCCATTGGCGCACTCATTCTTGTTGACCGGGCAGTCGATGCCTGGACTGATGGTCTGTCGCGGGAAATGACCGTTCAGGTTCGGCAGGTCAGGACCGCCGACATCACCGGGGAGGTTGAAAAGGCACGTCGGATTCTGGAGGACTACCCCGGTGTGGTTGAGGTTCAGGTGCTGTCCGACAGTGAGAGTGCCAAATTGCTCGAGCCGTGGCTGGGTGTCCGGGCACTGGAAGGCTTGCCAGTGCCACGCCTCATCAGGGTTGTGACAAACAAGGGCAAGAACTTCGACGACGACGCCCTCGCAGACAGGCTGTCTGTGGTTCAGGGGGTTTATCTGGACACCCATCAGAAATGGGAAGTCGAGCTGACACGCATGGGCCGCGCACTTTCCGTTCTCTCTTCCCTGATCCTCGTACTGATCTCGCTATCCGCGGTGGCCATCGTCATCTTCGCCACACGGGCGGTTCTCCAGGCCAACAAGCCCGTCGTGGATTTGTTGCACCTTGTTGGAGCCTATGATCGCTATATTGCCCGCCAGATTGATGGGCGATTCGTGCGAACTGGTCTGGTGGCCGGTTTCATGGGCGTTGCGATGGGGTTGCTGACATTTCTGGGGCTTAGTCTGACGGGCGTCGGTGGCGGTGGCGGATTTGCGTCTGCCAGCGGCACGCTGTTGTTTGCACCTCCGGCCATTGCGGTGTGGAGTTATGCCGCCCTGTTCTCGGTACCAGTTGCAGCGACGGTTATTTGCCTTGTCACGTCTCGGTTGACTCTGCTGCGGCTGTTAGGGTCGGTACTGTGATTGTCCTGCGCTCGCTTCTTTTCAACCTGGTTTTCTATATCAATCTGATTCTGTTTCTTCTGCTCGGCTCGTGGTTCTATTTCACACCACGCAAGTGGTCGATCCGCGCACTGCAGGCTTGGGCGAGCACATCAACATTTTGGTTACGCGTGATCGCGGGTGTGAGGATGGAAGTAAGAGGGCGGGAAAACATACCGGTTGGTCCTTGCATCGTCGCGGGCAAGCACCAGTCGGCATGGGAGACTTTCGCCATACTGCCGCTTCTGGATGATCCTGCGATGGTGCTCAAGAAGGAGCTGTCCTACATCCCGTTCTTTGGGTGGTTCATTTACAAGTTCAGAATGATCCCGGTGGAACGAACCGCAGGTTCGTCAGCAATGCGCAAGATGCTCGATGCGGCGGAAGCAGAGATCAAGGCCGGACGCCAGATCGTCATCATGCCTGAAGGGACGAGACGTGCGCTTGACGATCCCCCCTCCTACAAGCCGGGCGCTGCTGCGCTCTATAACAGGCTGAATGTACCCTGCGTGCCCTTCGGGTTGAATTCAGGGGTATTCTGGCCGCGCCGGAGGTTCATCAGGGTGCCGGGTACGATTGTGGTGTCGTTCCTTCCAGCGATCGAACCTGGACTAACACGCAAGCAGTTCCAAGATCGCCTCGTTGCAGCCATCGAGGACGAAACCGCGGAGTTGGTGTCTGAAGCGCGGCAGACCCTGGTGCGGCACAAATAGAGAACATTCCCTCGACTCGTCCCGCCTTGGGCTGTACCATTGTCTCAAGCTCGGGAGACGAAAGAATGGACATTCGCAACGCCGCCGCGATGGATCCGATTTCCCACGAAATCTGGGACTTGAAATATCGGTTCAAGACCGATGACGGCACGCCCATTGATCAGACGATCGAAGACAGCTGGACGCGCGTCGCCCACGCCATTGCTTCGCCAGAAGCGGAAGAAGTCCGCGAAGCGTGGACACAGTCTTTCTACGGAATCCTGGAGGACTATCGGTTTCTTCCCGCCGGAAGAATTTTGGCTGGTGCCGGAACTGGCCGTCAGGTGACGCTCTTCAACTGTTTCGTGATGGGACGGATCGATGATTCGCTATCTGGGATTTTTGAGAGCTTGAAGGAAGCCGCCCTCACCATGCAGCAGGGTGGCGGTATTGGCCATGATTTCTCGACGCTGCGCCCGCGAGGTGCACCTGTGAGGGGTGTGGGTGCCGACGCATCGGGTCCGGTCAGTTTCATGGATGTCTGGGATGCCATGTGCAAGACCATCATGTCTGCGGGCGCCCGGCGCGGTGCCATGATGGGAACCATGCGTTGTGATCACCCGGATATTGAGGACTTCATCGCTGCCAAGAGTGAAGCCCGCCGGCTTCGCAATTTCAATTTATCGGTCCTCGTGACTGATGCCTTCATGGAGGCCCTCAAGAAGGAGGCAGACTGGCCACTGGTTTTCGGAGGCAAGGTCTATAGGTCAATTCCGGCGAAGGTGCTGTGGGAGCGCATTATGCGGGCAACCTATGATTATGCCGAGCCAGGAGTAATCTTCATTGATCGGGTCAACAGGGCGAACAATCTGTCCTATTGCGAAGAGATCTCGTGCACCAATCCGTGTGGCGAACAGCCATTGCCTCCATATGGAGCCTGCCTTCTGGGATCGATCAATCTGACACGGTTTGTCCGCACTCCATTTTCCGGAGCGGCGGGGATCGATGAAGATGAGCTTGCGGCAGTCGTGGAAGTTGCCGTTCGATTCATGGACAATGTCATCGACGTGTCCGGCTATCCTCTTGTTTCGCAGGAGGCTGAGGCAAAGGCGAAGCGCCGGATCGGACTTGGCGTCACTGGCCTGGCGGATGCGCTGGTGATGTGCGGGCTGAAGTACAGTTCAGAGAAGGGCCGCAGCGCCGCGGCAAGGTGGATGAAGCTCATTGAGCGGAGCGCCTATCTGGCAAGCGCGGGGCTGGCAGCCGAACGTGGCCCCTTTCCACTTTTCGATCCCGCGATGTTCTGTGTGTCGGGCCATGCAAGCCTTCTGGACGATGACATCAAGGAGATCGTGCACAAGAACGGCATTCGCAACGGGTTGCTGACGTCGATCGCGCCAACGGGCACAATTTCGCTGCTTGCCGGGAACGTGTCGAGTGGCATCGAGCCGATCTTCAACATCAAATACGATCGCAAGGTGTTGTTGTCTGACGGTTCACGACGCGATGAACGCGTGATTGACTATGCGGCGCGGCTATGGTGGCAGATGACAGATGACGAAGGAGATCTTCCTGAGGTTTTCGAGACTACCGAGGAGCTCACGCCTGCCGATCACCTGGCCATGCAGGCCGCTGTTCAGGCACACGTTGATAGTTCAATCTCCAAAACCATAAATGTACCCGCAGCGATTTCATTCGAAGACTTCTCGGATGTCTATCGGAAAGCCTATGACCTGGGTCTGAAGGGATGCACGACATTCCGCCCGAATGCGGTGACAGGGAGCGTGTTGTCGGCGCCACCGGTGGAAACTGATATGGCTCGCTCCGGTTCCGGTGTGCCGATGGCAAGAGAAGAGGTGCTGCCTGGCTACTCGTATAAGCTGAAGTGGCCCGAGAGTGATCATGCGATTTACATCACCATCAATGACATCGTCGAGAATGGCAAACGCCGCCCGTTCGAAATCTTCATCAACTCAAAGAACATGGAGCACTATGCGTGGACGGTGGCACTCACGCGTATGATTTCGGCAGTCTTTCGGCGCGGTGGCGACGTCTCGTTTGTTGTTGAAGAGCTGAAGGCCGTATTTGATCCGCGGGGCGGGCACTGGATGAACGGACGTTATGTTCCCAGTTTGCTGGCGGCAATTGGCGGGGTCATTGAAAGGCATATGATCGAGACGGGCTTCATCCCGCAAGTCAACAAAGAACGCAGGCTCTCCCTGGGCCCATCGGATCGCAGGCATTCGCCATGTCCGAGGTGTGGACAGCCGACTTTGGTATTTCAGGAGGGCTGCGCAACCTGCCAATCATGTGGATATTCGAAATGTAGTTGATGGGCATTGACACGGCCGTCTTGAATGTTCTACATTTGTTCCCATGCTGCATGGTCATCCCATCTCTGCAAAACTTCCCGAAGACCCGAGCTTTGGTGATAGATTCTGGTATTGGCGGGGCCAATCTGGTCGTGCCTATATTCATTCAATCTATGACAAGACTGCATGTCCACCGCTCAGCAATGCTGTCTATGTCCTGGTTCAGGTGAGAGACGGCAGGAGGATAGCGATGAACGTCGGTCACCTCCACCCGGCCCGCAACAATGACATACATCTGGAGCTCAATCCGCAGTGGAACGAGGCGGATGAGATTCATGTCCATCTTCTTGCACGGGATTCAAACTCTGCAAGCGGTGTCGAGCTGGACCTGATGAATGCATTGGGTGTGGTGAATCAGACAGCCAAGCCTTGCGTGGGCCACTTGGAGGACAATCAGTTGGCCTTGGCACTCTTCTGAGCATCCAGAATTTCGATCAGGTGTTCGAGAGCGGCATCACGAATGCCCATGGCTCGGAGATGTCCAACGGTATTTCTGACATAGTCGATGTTGGGTCCTGATTGTCCTGCACTGAATTCAATATGCTGAATGATGTCATCTGAAGAAAGCCGGCACGCATACTGCCGGTGATGACGGTCGACGACGTAGGTGAGCGCTCTCACTTCAAGCCCCGTCCTGATCAATCTGATCGGCGATGTCCGTTCGAGATAGACCATGGTGACCTGTTCCCGTGCACGCAGATAGGACAGCGTGGCTTCCCACTGCTGTTCCGTTACCCGAAAGGCGATGCCGTGGCATGAGCCTCCGCGATCGAGTCCCAGAACGAGACCCGGCCGCTCAGGGGTCCCGCGGTGCACATGCGAATAGACGCAAAGGCTGCGATGAAATCCGTGGATGAGAGCGGGTTCCGCTTCGACATAGTCAAAGCCGGGTCGCCACATCAGCGAGCCATAGCCAAATATCCAGAACTGTTGCATGATCCTCTCGAACTCAATATCGCAAAGTTCCGCTGTGCCGCAACGTTCATCACGCCCTGCTTCGCCGTGGCGCATGCTGTCACCATTTCTCATCGTCCTTGGCCTCGCATTGGTTTGGTCTGTCTATTGGTGGATCGCGATCGGTATGGCCAAGGAACGGTTTGGAAGCGAGCGTCTCAAATGGTCCGCCGACGGGTTCGATCTGCTCTGCACTGACGAACAATGGGGTGGCTTTCCGTTTCGGTTCGAATTCAGCTGCACCAATCCGGTTATGAGGGCAGACGGCAGAGCCGAAGTTGATTCTCGAAACCTTCTCGTGGTCGCACTCGCCTACAAACCCTGGCATATCATCGCCTTGATCGACGGACCGACGACCGTGATGGCGAACGGCATGATCGAACCGCTGCACCATGGCCGGATCACAACGAGCATCCAGATCCAGGGAGAAGACAACGTAACTGTCTCCGTTGAAGTGCCGCGCCTCTCTTCCGACCGCTTCGGCTCGTGGTCCCAGGCTTTGGGACACATCAGGTCGCGCCTTGGGGGCGGTTACGATGTTGCCGCAAAAATCCAAGGTGCCGTGCTGAAGACAGGCCGTTTCGAAGTTCTGCCCATTGATGAGGCAAGTCTTCTTGGGAGTGTTGACACTGCATCGAGGGTCAAGGTGGACACCATCAGCTTGAAGCACGGTGATGTCGACTATTGGGGCAGCGGTTCGATGGAGCTCGATCAGGAAGGGCGACCTTCGGGAACAATCTCGACGGAAACCAACAACCTGACCGGATTGATGAATCTTGTTGAGCCACATCTGGGTTTGAGCCCGCAGCAGAACTCAAACCTTGAACTGATCCTCGGCATGCTGGGGAAGACGGCCAAGATCGATGTCATTGCACGTAACGGCGAGCTCTATGTCGGCCCCTTCAAGATCGGTGATTTGAAACCGCTCTATTGAGACTTCGGCTGCCCCCGGCCGAAGTCGGGTGCGGCCGTATCCTGGCCCGCAGCAACAATTCCCCGGCGGATTTCCCGTGATCTGGTGAAGAGATTGAACAGCATCTCTCCATCGCCCCACCGGATCGCCCGCTGCAAGGCTGACAAGTCCTCGGAAAACCGGCCAAGAGTTTCAAGCACAGCGTCCCTGTTATTGAGGAAAACATCGCGCCACATCGTTGGATCTGACGCGGCGATGCGGGTAAAATCCCTGAAGCCACCAGCAGAATACTTGATGACTTCCGTGTCGGTCACTTCCTCCAGATCTGCTGCAGTCGCAACAATGTTGTATGCGATGAGGTGCGGTAGATGACTCGTGATCGCCAGGACGAGATCATGATGTTCCGGTGTCATCGTCTCGACATTCGATCCACACGCCGTCCAGAAGGCCTCCAATTTGGTGACTGCAGCAGGATTAGCATCATGGGGCGGGGTAAGGATGCACCACCGGTTGATGAACAGTTCCGCAAACCCTGATTCGGGTCCGGATTGCTCGGTACCCGCAATCGGATGGCCTGGAATGAAATGCACTCCGTCAGGAACATATGGCGAGACGTCACGCACGACCGCACCCTTGACCGATCCGACATCGGTCAGAATGGCACCGCTTTTCAGATGCGGACCGATTTCTCTGGCCAACGCCCCATAGGAACCAACCGGGGTGCACAGGATCACAAGATCTGCGTTCGCCACGGCCCCGGCCGCGGTTTCGCACATGACATCAGTAAGACCGAGTTCTGACGCCTTGCATCGTGTCGCCTCGCTTCTCGCATGACCGGAGATTGAACTGGAGATATTGTATTTGCGTATTGCGTGGCTCAGTGACGATCCGATCAACCCGAGACCGATGAGTGCCACACGATTGAACATCCGGGTCATGTCAGGAAGTCCGCAAGGGCAGCAACGAATTCGCGGTTCGCATCTTCCGTTCCGATGGAGAGGCGCAATGCGCCCGGCATTCCGTAGCTCTCCATTCGCCGGAGAATGAACCCCCTCGAAGCGAGGAATGCATCAGCTTTCGGCGCGTCCTTGCCATCCGCGGTCGGGAAATGAATGAGGAGGAAGTTGCCGACGCTGGGTGTGACCGTCAGTCCCAGCCGCTCGATTTCCGAGGTCAGCCACGGCAGCCAGCGGTCGTTGTGCGCAACGGCACCTTCAACGAAACCGCGATCGGCAATAGCCGCTGCCCCCGCAGCGATGGCCGGCGCACTGATATTGAAGGGACCACGAATACGGTTCAGCACGTCGGCGACGTGGGTTTGACAGTAGGCCCAGCCGAGGCGCAGCGCCGCCAGGCCATGTATCTTCGAAAACGTGCGGGTCATGACCACATTGTCGGCAGTCGATACGAGCTCGACACCAGATTCGTAGTCATTCCGGCGGACGTATTCCGCGTAGGCCGCGTCAAGAACGAGCAGAACACTGGGAGGCAAACCACTGTGAAGTCGCTTGACTTCGCTGAACGGCACGTAAGTTCCGGTTGGATTGTTGGGATTTGCAAGAAAGACCATCCGCGTCCGGTCAGTGACACAGCTGAGAATGGCGTCAACATCAGTCGTGAAGTGCTTCTCCGGTGCCACAATCGGTGTCGCACCATTGGACTTGATGGCGATTGGGTACACCAGAAAGCCAAACTGGGAATAAATCGCCTCGTCTCCGGGCCCCAGATAGGCATGGGCCAGAAGCTGAAGCAATTCGTCCGATCCGGCACCACAAACGATATTGTCTGCTTTCAGCCCGTAGCGTGAGGCAATGGCGTCGCGCAATTTGTGGGCGGCGCCATCAGGGTAAAGGGCCAAATCTGTCGAGCATGCCTTGAACGCTTCGACAGCAGCCACACTCGCTCCGAGTGGTGACTCGTTCGATGACAGCTTGTGAAGCTTGCGGCCCGCTGGTCCGCTCTTTCCCGGCACATAAGGAGAAATGTCCAAAATGCCGGGTCTTGGCTGGGGTACACGATTTTGCAGATTGGTCGTCATAACTCGGCCTTGGCGAAATGTGGAATTGATCCGGCGATACGGAGCTGGAGGTTTGAGTAGGTCGCGGCAAATGAAACGAATGATGGATCATCTTCTTCGATGAAACCGTTGACGCCGCTTATGGTCCAACCGCTTGACTGCGTCTCCCATGCTTTCGTCCAGGGGCAATCGCCCGGCATGTGGCCGTGGCCGACCAAGACACTTATATCATCACCGCTAGATTGAACGGCACAGTGACCTGCGACAAGAAGACGAGGAATTTGGCCGACTCCGGTCGATGACGGCAAGCCAGCCAGCACTTTGACCTTGGATCCGTTCACAACGCCAACCGCTTCCACCCAAGAACTCTCGACGTCGAGGATCGCGAGATCAACCGGATTTGTCTGGATGGCCCCGACAACAGATGAAATGTTTGGATGAATAGCCACCGGCATACCGCAGAAATATTCCGCCAGCAGCAATCTGCATTCGATATCCCGGCCGGTCGCATTGTCGACATGCAGGGTCACGGTCGCTTGTGCGTTGATCGAAGCGGATAGGATGACGCGCCAAAGCCGGGTTAAGGCCGCGGAAGCAGTTCCAAACCCTGCCTGCGCAGCAAGGCGCCGCATGATCTGTGCCTCGCGCACAGGCCGGTAAGGGGTCATGGTAATACCACCGGCGCCGCCCTTGATGTCTCTGACGCGGGTGGAGGTTGCGAGCCGGCGCAGAATCAGTTGAACGAGCTGGTCATCAATCTCGTCGATTTCCTGCCGAATGCTGGCAAGCAAGTGATCCGTGTTGGAGGCCGTCATGGAGTTCGATTTCCTGGTTGCCGCAGCCCCCGGGGCTTTTGCATCCGGGTGGGCGGGCTATTCATAGGGGCCGTGGCGGGAATTGCAATTCCAACCTGTTACTTCAGGGAGTTGGACCGTTGGGACGGAACGGGGGCCAGCGCTGGCCGGAATCGGGGTGAAGGCCTTCGGGCTCTCTTCCCCCCGGCGATGGCGTATACTTGCTTGACCGCCTCGACAATGACGACACCGGAAACAGCTGGCATCAGTTTCGCTCCCATGCGTTCAACCCCCGCTGCGATCGACAAGGTCATCGCATTGTCCACTGGCGGAAAGAACATGGCATGGGACCACGAAACGATCGAAAACTGGCTACCTCGCAAGAGGGAGGAGAGCTGTGGCCGGGAAAACGGCTGGCCATGTCCAAATGGAGAATTGTCAAAACGCGCCCATATACCGCGCCGGTTTGGCACAACGAGTAACAGGCGGCCCTGAGGAGCAAGGACACGCCACGCCTCGTTCAGCATTTCTGCAGGCGTTTCGGAAAGTTCAAGTGCATGCACAGCAAGCACGATATCGACGGAACTTTCTAGCAACGGCAGATCATATTCATCCACCAGGGCGGATGCAACCGGACCCTCAGGTGGCCATCGGATGACTCCGCGTCGCGCCATCATGAAAGCAATGCGGGCATTGAGATCCGACACGCTGTCTTCAAGATACGGCAATGCGTAGCCAATACCGAGCACCGTAGCTCCCGCGAGCCCGCTCATCTTCGCCGTAAGTCGGCCGGCGATGAGCTTCCGGGTCGACAGGCCGAGCCGGCTTGCGTAGAATTCCTTAAGGTCCACGATGTCCATATCAGGTATTAGATAGCCTCTCATGCTATCGCGGTCATCTCGCAACTCTCAACAAGGTTCGCAAATTCCATGGCTCATCTCGAAATGCACCAGTTCATTTGCAGGACCGACAACTACGGTCTGCTGGTTCATGATCACAAATCGGGTGCGACAGTTGCCATCGACGCGCCGGATGCGGTGGAAATCGAAAAACAGCTGAAGAAGCGCGGCTGGCAGCTCACCCACATCTTCACGACCCACCACCACGGTGACCATGTCGAAGGTAATCTCGCTCTGAAGGAACAGTTCGGCTGCACCATCGTCGGACCAAAGGCGGAGGCTGACCGGATACCCGGCATTCGAAACGAAGTATCAGGCGGCGATACGTTCACATGGGCGGGCCGCGACATCAAGGTCTATGACTGCCCTGGCCATACCAAAGGTCATATCGCTTACGGCATACCTTCGGAATACTCACTGTTTGCAGGCGATACCTTGTTCTCGCTGGGCTGTGGCCGGGTCTTTGAAGGAACGATGGAAGAGATGTATCATTCAGTAAACCAGTTCAAGGTGTTGTCTCCCTCGACCTATGTTTACTGTGGTCACGAATATACGGAATCAAATGCCCGTTTCGCGCTGTCAGTCGAGCCGGGCAACCGCATGCTCCAACAACGCGCGGCGGTGGTCGCCAGCCTCCGCAAGGAAGGCAAGATGACCTGCCCGTCTTCCATCGGCGAGGAGCTCAAGGCCAATCCGTTCCTTCGGACCGATAGCGCGGAGATTCGCCGCAATCTCAAGCTGGATAACGCGAGTGACGCAGAGGTCTTCGCTGAGCTGCGGCGGCGGAAGGACTCATTCAAGTAGTTGCATGCAGGTTGCAGTCATAGGGCGGCGGTATAATCTGGCCAGACTCTGCGGGCCATATGTGACTATTACACCACAGATCGACCTCTTCGAGAGATGTGGCGGATGGCCTGGTCACCAAAGATGGTCAGAAGCACCGCGCCAATGATCAAGGCCCCGCCCTGGAATGCGGATAATTCCGGGACTTCTCCCAGGGCGAGCCATGGCCATAGCGGATTGAGAACCGCATCAAGCATCACGATAAGAGCTGACGTGACTGCCGCCACCGACTTGGCGCCCTTGGCGTAGAAGATGAGGGGAAGCGACAGCTGCAAAGGGCCCATCAGAATCAGGAGCAGCATCTCACGGGGGCCGACACCAAAGCCTCCGGCGCTGTGACCGGCAGCAAAGCCAAGCAATCCCGCCACCAGGAACGTAACAAAACCACCGACACAGATGGCAGGCACCATGTCGATGGAACGATAACGGCGCAATGCCAGGGTTTGTCCCGCAAACGACATCGGCACCATCGCAGCGATCAGGATGCCGACCCAGCGCCCGCTCTCGAAGCCGTCCCAAGCGATGACCGCAACTCCCAACATCGCAAAAGCGGCCGCCACCCAAGCAAGGGCGGATGGCCGTTCTCCAGTGACCCACGGACTAAGGAGACCAGTGAAGATCGGCGAGGAGGCACCGATGACTGAAATCGTGGCGGTGCTCAGCATCGTGAGGGAGGTGACGTACAGGGTAGACCCAATCGTGAAGAAGCCGGCGGCAGAGACCATTGCCGGCAATGGTATGGCCTCGAACTTGGCCAACGTATCCCGGCCGTAGAGACCGACGAGATAGACGAGCAGTGCCACCGACATCCAGAAGCCTCGCCAGCAGTTGATTTGCCAGCCGTCGAGCTCGGGCATAAACCGCACAAAAACGCCTGAAGAGCTCCATCCCAGCGTTGCCAGAAGAACAAAGACGACACCTTTCTGGTAGGACTGTTCCAATTGCGTCATCGATCTGCCCGGTTTACGGCGGCTAAGCGATCAGGGTCGAAGTGAACGGAAATGGCCCTCCCAAAGGAGGGCCAGATGGAGATGTTGGATTGCTTCTAAGCTCGGAGAGATTTGTTCTCCGGGTCATATGGGCTTTCCGGTATGACTGTTGCCTTGAAGAGCTTTCCCAGTATCTTGACTTCAAGCTCTGTACCAATTGCGGCGTGAGCCGGCTTGACCATTGCGAGTGCAAGCGACTTGTTCACCCGGAAGCCATACCCGCCATTTGTTGCCCGTCCAACGAGCTGACCTTTGGCGTAGATTGGTTCCGAACCTCGTACATCCGAATCGGTGTCGGTCACACCATGTACTTCCAGCGTCACGAAGGTCCATTTCAATCCGTTTTGCTTGCTCTCCACGAGTGCGTCGCGGCCGATGAACTGTCCCTTGTTCGGATGGACGAACCGGTCCAGGCCCGATTCGTAGGCTGAATACTCAATGGAGAGTTCGCGTGGCACGAGACGGTAGCTCTTCTCGATCGACAACGACGACATCGCCTTGATTCCGTAAGGCCGGATCCCAAATTCCTTGCCGGCTTCCATCAGATGATCGAACAACGCGACCTGCTGTTCGATTGGGTGGTGGAACTCCCAGCCCAGTTCACCAACGAAGTTGACCCGCATGGCAAAAGCGGTGGTTGCACCAACGCTGATCTGCTTGCCGGACAACCAGGGAAAAGCCTCGTTCGAGATATCGGCATCCGTGAGCTTTTGCAGCACCCTGCGGCTGTTCGGTCCCGCCAGCACCAGCACACCCCACTGGTTCGTGGCGTATTGGAACTGCACGCTTCCATCCGCAGGTAAGGCCTTCTTGAGATAGTCGTGGTCATGCCGCTCGAAGGCACCCGCGGAGACGAGGTAGTAGGCGTTCTCCCTCATCTTGAAAACCGTGAACTCCGCCCGCACGCCACCACGCGGCGTCAGCATGTGGCAGAGCGCCAGCCGGCCGATCTTCTTCGGAAGCTTGTTTGCAAACAGGCCATCAAGCCACGCTTCAGCACCGGGTCCGGTGATAAAGCACTTTGCGAAGGCCGACATGTCCTGCAGGCCGACATTCTCCATCACGTTCCGGCATTCCTCGCCGACGTATTTGAAGTAGTTCGAGCGGCGGAATGACCATTTCTCCACCACGCGGCCATCGTCGGTCGGGGTTGCATAGTTGTGGTTGGTCAGCACGTCCGGGCTGTCGACCTGCTCGGGAGTCAGGGCGTAACCCTTTGGGGCGAACCAGCCGGGACGTTCCCACCCATAGACGGAACCGAATACTGCGCCGAGATCCTTCATGCGATCATAGCAGGGTGTCCGCTTGAGTGGCCGGCCAGCGGCCCGCTCTTCGTCCGGGTAGTGCGGCGTGAAGACGTTGGCATAGGCCTCTTCATTCTTCGCTTTCAGATAGCCGCGCGTCGCGTAAGGCCCGAACCTCCGCGGGTCGACACCCATCATGTCGATTGACGGTTCGCCCTCCACGATCCACTCCGCCAGCTGCCAACCGGCACCGCCGGCGGCGGTCACACCGAAGGAATGGCCTTCGTTCAGCCAGAAGTTCTTCCGGTCCCAGGCCGGCCCAATGATCGGCGAACCATCAGGTGTATACGCGATGGCACCGTTATAGACTTTCTTGATCCCAACCTCGCCGAAGGCAGGCACGCGTGTGATGGCAGTTTCGATATGCGGCGCCAGGCGATCGAGGTCCTCCTGGAAGAGCTCGTATTCGCTCTGGTCCGACGGCCCATCCACGTAGCAACACGGCGCACCATGCTCATAGGGACCGAGAAGCAGCCCGCCGTTTTCCTCGCGCATGTACCAGCTTGAGTCGGCCTCGCGCAGAACGCCCATTTCGGGCAAGCCCTTGGCCTGACGCTCCTTGATGAGCGGATGCGGTTCGGTGACAATGTATTGGTGTTCGACGGGTATGACCGGGATATCGAGACCGACCATGGCACCGGTCTTGCGTGCAAAGTTGCCGGACGCCGACACCACGTGTTCGCAGGTGATGTCGCCCTTGTCCGTCTTGACGATCCACTCCCCGTTCGCCTTCTGCTCGATGCCGGTCACCGTGGTATTGCGGTAGATCTCCGCACCGCGGTTCCGGGCCCCCTTGGCCATGGCCTGGGTGAGATCGGCCGGCTGGATATAGCCGTCGTCCGGATGCTGGATTGCACCGATCAGTCCATCGGTTTCGCACAGCGGCCATACTTCTTTCACCTGTTCTGGCGTCAGCATGTTGACCTTCACCCCAATGGTTTCGGCCACCCCGGCATAGTACATGAACTCATCCCAACGATCCTTGGTGCGGGCCAGACGGATGTTCGAGACTTTCGAGAAGCCGACATGCTGGCCGGTCTCTTCTTCGAGTGAATTGTAAAGGTTGACTGAGTATTTGTGGATCTGTCCGACCGAGTACGACAGATTGAACAATGGCAAGAGCCCCGCCGCATGCCAGGTTGAGCCGGACGTCAGTTCCTTGCGCTCGATCAGGACCACATCGCTCCAGCCCTTCTTGGCAAGGGCATAGAGCGTACCGACGCCCACTACGCCACCGCCGATGACCACCACACGCGCATGTGTCTTCATGGGAAGTTCCTCTCTGTCGGGAAAATCAACTGCGGCCACAATAGTGAGGCGAATTCAACAGTCGTGAGGTGGAACGACAGGGACGGGACGGATTCCGACACTAACCCGAAAATCCGCCTGATTCGAGAAATGCTCGTTCGGCAGGTGTGGAAGTCCGGCCCAGCACAGCGTTGCGATGCGGAAAGCGGCCGAAGCGGGCGATAATCTCGAGGTGAACTTGAGCCCAATAGGCCATCTCATGGAACCCCATCGTCTGGAAGAGTGCCACGCACCGCCTTTGGGCATCGAGGTCCTCCGCATGTTCGAGCGGCATGAGAAGCCACCTCGCCTTCGGTGGCGGGAGATTCTGATGAAAGCCCTTGCCGATCCACTCTCTGGAAAGCCGCAACGCCCGGCTGTCGGCAGCAAAGGCGAGGGGCGAGCCGCGATAGATATTACGTGGAACCTGGTCCAGCAGAATGACGAGGCCCAGTGCTCCCTCGGGAGTGGTTCCCCAATCATCAAGTTCGCCGTTCCGTGCCTGCTCATGAGCGCTACGAAACAGTACGCCCAGCTGCCCATCAAACGCCGGGTCCTTTGTAAACCAGCGTTCTTCGCCAGCCTGATACCAGAAGTCGACGATTTCCTGCGGGGTCATGTCAGCACCACTTGCCTTTCGATGAAGGTCGCCAAGGCATTGATATCATCTCGCGGGAAAACTGGAATGGTTGCCTTCGGCACGTCACCATTGGCGGCGATCGCGATCACGGAAGGATCTTCGTCTGCAAGCAGTGGGTGATCCGAACCGACATTGCGCACCTCGATCTTGTTGTGCTTGCCGTGCTTGTAGCCCTCCACGAGGACGAGGTCACATGGGTCAAGCTTGCTCAAGATATATTCAAGTGTCGGCTCGCTATTGCCTCTGAGTTCATGAACAATTGTCCACCGCAATCGGGAAATGACTGCAACCTCTGCGGCGCCTGCAGCCTTGTGGCGGAAGCTGTCGCGCCCCTCATGATCAAGTTCGACACTGTGATGCGCATGCTTGACGGTGGAGATGCGGTACCCCCGGCGCGTCAGCTCCGCGACGAGCTTTTCCACCAGCGTAGTCTTTCCCGTATTCTTGAATCCGGCAATACCGAGCACCTTGTTCATGGTTCATAATGCCCTGAAGGTCCGATCAGACATGGGGATAGATACGCTGGGGCGGAAGCCAAATCACGATATGATCGCCCACCCTTACCTCTCCCTCGGCTTCGACCCACCCAACGACACCCCGCTTCACTTGCGCCGCCTTCACGAACCCCATCTTTGGTTCCGGGTAGTGCTTGTCAATGACGTCCGCCGGATAGCGGCACGGCAGGTTTTCGAGGTCGACCACAAGGGTTGCACCACTCGGAAACTGTAAACGAGTGGACGGTGGGAGCAATGTCAGATTGGGGATACCAGACGTCACAAGATTCGCTCCGACCCACTCTGGCTTCACTTCGGGTATGGCCATGCGAGCCGCGATCTCAGTCAGCTCTTCCTTGGACAAGATGGACACCTGCCGCGCATTCTTCACCTCGGTGCCGCGCTTGAACTGCTTGAGCATCCGGCTGTCCGATTTTCGCGTCAGGCCAGCGTGGCAATCACCCTCGATCCCACCGAAGCGCAGCATCAATTTGTCGCACTGCTGCTTCTCCAGACCGGTCATGCGGTCTGGATTCGTCAGGAGTTGGTCGACAATTCCGGTAAACGTGGCTTTGGACAGAAGGTCGGACATTGGTGTAACTCCCTGGCGGATCACCCTTGTAGTCAGTCAATGAACGAAAATCAGCCGGAAACCATCCTCGACCTTTCGGGTCTCCTATGCCCGCTTCCCGTCCTCAAGGCGGGAAAGCGCCTCTCGACGATGCGCAGCGGGGATGTGCTGAAGGTGATTGCGACCGACCCCATGTCGGCCATAGACATGCCCCACTTCTGCAACCAGCAGGGACACACGCTCCTCGATCACGTCCAGGACGACAACACCCTCATATTCAGGATCAGACGCAAATGACCTTCGACTTCGGCGCATTCAATAACTGGGGTTCTTTGAAGTCGGTGGCGATCCGCGATGTCGACGCAGCTTTCGTCAGCGATGCCAAGATCGACGCCGAGTGGAAGGACCTCAACTACCATTCGCGTCCTGACCTCGAGAGTGCCCGCAAGGAATATGCGGCAGTGGAAGAAATTCTCGCATCCGCCGGCGCCAACGTCATCAAGCTGCCGACGGCACCTACCCTGACTCTTGACTCGATCTATACCCATGATGCGCTGATCGTCACGCCCCGCGGACTGGTGAAGCCGCGCATGGGCAAGCCCCAGCGGCGCAAGGAATCAGACGTCAATGGGACCGCCCTGGAATCGCTCGGCTTTCCGGTCGCTGGGGAGATCACCGGAGAGGGCAAGGTCGAAGGTGGAGATCTGGTCTGGATCGACCGCTACACGCTCCTGGCCGGTGTCGGCTATCGCACCAATCTCGAGGGCCTGCGGCAACTGGGTGAATTGGCCGGCGAGGACGTCGAAATCCTGTGGTTCGACATGCCCCACTTCAAGGGGCCGTCTGATGTATTTCACCTGATGTCCTGTCTCTCGCCCCTCGATCATGATCTTGCCGTCGTCTACCCTCCGCTCATGGCGGTGCGGCAGCTGGAGTTCCTGCAGTCGCGCGGCATCACATTCGTCGAAGTGCCGCAGGAAGAGTTCGACACCATGGGCTGCAATGTGCTGGCCCTCGGTCCCCGCCACGCCATGATGGTGGAAGGTAACCCGGAGACCGAACGCCGCATGCGGGATGCCGGGGTCAAGGTCGAAGTCATCAAGGGCTACGACATCTGCCGCAAGGGAGAAGGCGGCCCCACCTGCATGACCCGGCCTCTGGTGCGGGGCTAACTCAGCAAGTCCTGAATTTTCTTCGAAAACCCTACGGTGACGCTGCCATCCCCGTGTTCGATCAATGGGCGTCGGATCAGGGAGGGGTTCTCGACGGCCAGCGCCACGGCCTCGGCTTCGGTGAGATCCGCAGTCTTCTTCGGCGGTAGCCCACGCCAGGTGTAGCCGGCCCGGTTGATCATCTTTTCCCATCCACCCAGGGCCTTTGACCACTTTGCCACCTGGGTTTTGGTAACGGGTGTTTCACGGACGTCAGAAAAGCTGTGCGCGATCTTGTGTTCATCAAGCCATGTCATGGCCTTCTGGCATGTGGAACACTTCTTCAAGCCATAGAGTTTGAGCGTCATGAGTCTACCTGTTGAGTGAGAGTGTCTTGTCGGTGAAGGCATCGGCACCGCCCGTGATCTGATCGGTGAAGGCGCGGAACAGCTCTTCGATCATTCGCTTTTCGATGTCCTTCACAATGAACACAAGGCGTGTTCGTTGATCTGCATCTGGCCACGCGGGAAGTCGGACAGGCGGATGGAACACATGTTGGACACCATGCAGAACGACCGGGCGATCGGGATCGTCCGCCATCTTCACGATGCCCTTCATGCGCAACAGATTTGCGCCATGATAGGATTTCAGAAGCTCGAGAAACAATTCCAGACCCTGCGGGCTGATGGCATTGGTCTCGGAAAAGCTGAACGACCGGATGTGATCATCGTGACGCGAAGCATCGTGATGATGATCATGGCCTTCACCCTGATCATGGGCATGTTCATGATGACGATGCCGGCGGCCACGCTTCTCGCCAATCGCATAGGCTTCCGCCGCGAGCCATGATTGAACGTCCGGTGTCTTTCGAGTGGGATCGAACAATCCCATGCTGAACAATCGCTCAGCGGTGGCTTCATTGCGATGGGTCGTCAGGAGCCGCGCTGCAGGGTTGAGCTTGCGCAATCGGGCGATGATGGCGAACAGCATGTCTTCGCCTTCGCGTCCCGTGAGCAGATCGACCTTGGTCAGCACGATACGGTCTGCTACCGCGACTTGCTTGACCGCCTCCGGATGGGCGTCGAGCGTTGCCATGCCGTTGACGGCATCGACGACCGTGATGACGCCTTCCAGGCGGCAAGCGGCGAGTAAGCCAGGCTCACTCATGACGGCATGGAGAACGGGCGCCGGATCAGCCAGGCCGGTGGTCTCGATCACGATACGGTCGAAGGCCTTGATCTCTTCACGTCCACGGCGCGCCAGAAGGTCGTGGATGGTGTCGATGAGATCGCCGCGGATTGTACAGCACAGGCAGCCCGACGACATCTCGATGACGTTTTCGTCGGCTCGTTCCACGAGCAGATGATCGATTCCCACATCTCCGAATTCGTTGATGATGACCGCAGCATTCGACAGGAATGGATCCTTCAGCAGGAAGTTGAGCAGCGTTGTCTTTCCTGCACCCAGGAAGCCGGTGAGGATCGCAACAGGGAGAGGTGACGTGTTCATTCCGGTGCTGTCCTTCGCGTATCAATCAGGCTCGAAATCACCAGGGCAGCGAGCACCATCGCACCACCAATATACTGGTTCGTCTGAAGCCGTTCCCCCAATATAGCCGCAGCAAGGCCAGTCGTGACAACCGGTTCCAGATTGTAGAACGGGGCGACGGTCGATGCCGGTGCATACCGTAAAGAGAGCATTTGCACCAGATAGGCCACGACATAGATGCATCCAAGCCCCAACATGAAGAGGAGGCCGCTGCCATTCCCTGCACCACCTGGCATCGACTGCAGATGTCCACCACCGACGAACAGGGCAACGGCCAGGACAATGGGCAACACGGCGACGTGCACATGGAAGCCAAACACACTTGGGGTAAGGTGACGCGATATTGCACGGCCGGAAAAGAATTGCAGCGCTGCTCCAAGCGAGCCCGCCGAGGCCAACGCGATCCCGCGGAGATCAAAGTCGTCGAACCGCGGTCCGATCGCGACGGCGAGTCCGGCAAATGCAAAAAGGGCGATCAGGATCTTCACAACACCAGGGCTTCGACCCTCGATCAACGGCGATCCCAGCATGATGATGACGGGGAACAGAAAGAACAGGATGACCGCCAGACCGACGGGAATGAATTGCACTGACGCCAAATAGCCAAGCGAGACCAGGAGTGTTGCCACGATCTGGGCAACGAAGCTCCCGAGCGCGTCCCGGGGAATTCCAAACGATTGATTTTGTGCGACGGCAAGCACGGCGAAGGCGGCCGCGAGAACAGCAGTCCTGAAGAAGACACTTTCGACTGGAGGGATCCCATTGATGTATGCACCACGCACGAAATTCGGAATCAGGCCATACATGGCCGCCGCGCCCAAGGCACAGGCAATCCCCAACCCCGCTCGTTGATGCATGATGAACTCAGTTCTTCTTCTTTTTCTTCTTCTTTGCCGAACGCTTGGCTTTCTTTTTCGTATTTGAAGAATCCGAGCCCTGTGCCGTGGCATTGGCAGGTTTGGGAGGTGGCTCGGGAGCCATTTCTGCGATCTGCTCCAATGTTTCTGGCGTTAACACATCGCAAGGCGCACGCTCCTCGCGATAGTGCGAGCAGGTGGCAAGGCTGTCTTGCTGGCTGAGGTTCCACAGCATGGCTGCATAGCCACTCTTGCCGGGCATGCGCACAACACCGGGGGTACCCGCAAGATCCCTGCCAGCATCGCTGAGGAGCCGGCCCCGCAAGGCCATGTCAGCATGGACGGGCGATTCATAGTTGCCAAATGAGATGCCCCATCCATCGGTACTCTTGGCATTTGTGATGGTCACGGGGGGTTTCTGCTTGCAGGCTGTCGTTGTCATGTCGGCTGGCACCACGGTACCCGTCTTCATGTTCTGTAGCTGGGCGAGCGTCGTATGGACCGATTCCGGCCGGCTGAATCCATCGACCAGAAGCATCTCGGCGAGGTCAGCCCGATGCTTTCCGTTGTTCGCACCGAGAATGACGGCACCAAGCTTTCGCCCCTCGTGAGTTGCCGTCGCCACGAGATTGTAACCCGAATTGCACACGAACCCGGTCTTCATCCCATCAGCTTCCGGCATCTGACGCAACAATGCATTCCGGTTGGCGAGTTTTCGCTTGCCGATCTCGAGATACGGCTGAGAGAAGTAATGTGAATATTCCGGGAAATCCTGCAGCAATGCGGAAGCAAGCAGTGCGATGTCCCTGGCGGTGGAGACATGACGCGGATCGTACAGTCCGTTGGGATTGACAAAATGCGAGCCGGACATGCCGAGCGCACCCGCAGTGCGGTTCATGTCTTTGACGAAGGCTTCCAGAGATCCTCCAGCCGCTTCGGCGAGGACATAGGCCATATCATTGGCTGAATAGACAAGGAGAGCCTGAAGCGCCAGGTCGACGCTGATCGTACCGCCCGATTTGATGCCGATCTTGCTGGGCGGCTGCGAACTGGCCAAGGCCGATACCGGAATCTTTTGATCAAGCGTGATGGCGCCGGCGCGAAGCTTTTGGAACACCAGATAGGCAGTCATGAGCTTCGTCAGCGATGCTGGATACCATGGCTCGCCGGCGCGATCCTGGGATATGACGGCTCCAGTAGCAGGGTCAAACAGCAAGGAAGGTCCCGCCGCGATCGCCGCTGACTGTCCCACCACAAGGCAGGTGAGGACGAAGAGAAACCGCCGGAAGACCGCCAAGCTATTGCTCCCTATGATCAGAATTGCCGGTGAAATGAACCATGGCATCGTCAATGAATCTGGCCAATCCGGGGCAGACGTCGTCTGATGGTGCCCCTGGAGGGACTCGAACCCCCACGCCCTTGCGAGCAACAGATTTTGAGTCTGCCGCGTCTACCATTCCGCCACAGAGGCCTGAAGGTCGCATAATTGCCTGCTCTTGCGCCGTCAACCGGAAACGGCGACAAGGTCTCCATGTTGAAGATTACCGATTCCCTTTCAATCGACGAAAGGGATTTCAGCTGGAATTTCGTACGAGCTTCCGGCCCAGGGGGCCAGAACGTCAACAAGGTCTCGACGGCGGTGGAGTTGCGCTTCGATGTCGCACGCGCCGATCTTCCCACGGACATGAAACAGCGTCTCGTCCGTGTTGCCGGCCGCCAATTGACGCAGGATGGCGTCCTCATTGTCGAAGCACAGGAACATCGCTCCCAGGAACGAAACAAGGAGACTGCGGTCGACAAGTTGCTGGCTCTCTTGCGTCAGGCAGCCATACGTCCGAAACGCCGGATCGCAACACGGCCAACGCTTGGCTCCAAGACCCGCAGGCTCGAATCGAAAGCCAAGCGGTCGAGGACCAAGAAGCTCCGGACATCCCGCCCTACTATGGAATGACTCATGCTTCGCAAACTGTACGATTGGACACTTTCCCTCGCCGCGAGGAAGACGGCAGAGCTGTGGTTGGCCATTATCGCGTTCATCGAGAGTTCGGTCTTCCTCGTACCGGCAGACGTGCTGTTCCTTCCCATGGCCCTGGCCAGACCGGGA
>CAZECZ010000015.1:0-45774 GCA_964510815.1 uncultured Aestuariivirga sp. | reverse complement strand
GGACAGCCGCAACCACAACCGCAGCCACAACCCTCCAGCACGCGCACGAGCGCTGAACCAGCCCCGGCACCGGGGAGCGGTGCGGGCGGTGCAGCGCCACTCCAGCCCACCGGGCAGCCGCGGCAGGAGACGCCCGTGCGGCCACCGCCGCCACCACCGCGAACGTCGTCCTGACGCCGCAACGTTGGCCATTGCCGGACGAGCCGTGATGGGCAAAGATCGGGCCCTTCCAGGAGCTTTTTTCCGATGTCTCTCGATCCTTCCCTCCGCCAGCGCATCGCTGAATCCGTTGATGCCGGTTTCGATGCGCAAGTGGCCTTCACGCAGGAACTTGTGCGCCGCCCGTCGACGCGCGGCAACGAGCACAGCGTACAGGACTTCATGGCCCGCGCCTTGCGTCAGCGGGGCATGGATGTCGACGTCTTCGCCATGGACGGCGAAGCAATTGCGCGCCATCCCGGCGGCTCGCGGATTTCCGAAACGCACTCGAAGGCGCCGATCGTCGTGGGCATTCACCGGCCGCGCAAGGAGACCGGGCGCTCGCTGATCCTGCAGGGCCATGTCGACGTCGTGCCGCAAGGACCGCATGACATGTGGGCCACGCCGCCTTTCGATCCGGTGATCCGCGACGG
The DNA here is from genome assembly GCA_964510815.1 of uncultured Aestuariivirga sp. Taxonomy (GTDB): domain Bacteria; phylum Pseudomonadota; class Alphaproteobacteria; order Rhizobiales; family Aestuariivirgaceae; genus Aestuariivirga. The sequence goes on along the minus strand of CAZECZ010000015.1, from coordinate 45,142 downwards.
ATGGATGCATGGCCGGGGTGCCGGCGACATGAAGGCGGGTGTAGCCTCCGCCGTCTTCGCGCTCGATGCGCTGCGGCGGATCGGACTGCAGCCTGCGGCCACCGTTTACATGCAGTCGGTGGTGGAAGAGGAATCGACTGGCAATGGCGCGCTGATGACTCATCTGCGGGGTTATCGTGCCGATGCAGCCCTGGTGCCCGAGCCCGGACACGAGGGGCTGACCCGCGCCAATCTCGGCGTCTTGTGGTTCGAACTCGAAGTGCGGGGCATCCCCGTCCATGTCGCCAACATGGGGACCGGCGCCAATGCCATCGACGCCGCCTACCGGGTCGTCGGCGCGCTCCGGCAATTGGAGGAGCGCTGGAACGCGGAAGCGAAGTCCCATCCGCTGTTTGGTAGTGTCAATCATCCGCTCAACCTGAACATTGGAAAGATCGCCGGCGGCGACTGGGCGTCGTCGGTTCCCGCCTGGTGCCGGATCGATTGCCGCATCGCCTTTTTGCCGGGAACGCCGGCGGCCGATGCGGCGCGCCAGATCGAGGCCTGCGTCGCCGATTTCGCCCGCACCGATCCTTTCCTCTCCAACAATCCGCCGAGGGTGAATTTCAACGGCTTCTTCGTCGAGGGCTATGAACTCGCCAGGGGATCAGCGGCCGAACGGGTGCTGGAGGAGGCCCACCGGTCTGTCATGGGAAACGCGCTGGAAGACCGGCTGGTGACGGCCTATCTCGACGCCAGGGTCTACGCCCTCTATGATCATATTCCGGTGCTGAACTATGGCTGCATCGCCGAGAACTATCACGGCTTCGACGAGCGGGTGAACCTCGAGTCGGTCAAGCGCACCACCGCCGTCATCGCCCAGTTCATCGCCGGCTGGTGCGGGGTCGAACCGCTTCAGGACTGAGCTGTTGTCCCGCCGATGCCCAGCACACGGCGCATGTGGGCGAGGATGAGGTCGCGGCCGCGGGCACCGGTGTCGGCTGAAGCCTTCGCGGCACTCCGCACATACCAGCGCTCATCGTCGAACTGTGTCATGTCGACGGCGCCGGGGCAGAGTGCCATCATCAGCGACGTCTCGCCTTCACCGGCATGGTCGAAAGGGTATTGGGCTATGGTCTCGGCCGTCATCAGCGGATGCAGCTTGATCCAGTTGAACGGATCGTCGCCGCCGGCCTGCTGGGCATAGTAGTCGGCCATGGCATTATCGCCCCAGAAGCCCTCACCGCGTGTCTTTTCAAGGAAGGCGAAGATCGCCTGCCGCGCCCCGAACTTGAAGGCGAGGTCGGTCGGCATGCCGACGGCGAAATTTTCGCTCTGATGATGAATGAAGACGTGGATGTTGCGGAAGCCGACGCGCAACAGGCCGGTGAACAGTTCGCGCGCGAACGGATGCAGCGCGGACGAATCGACCTGCACCGAGCCGTTGCCCTCCGGCGGCTCGACGGCATAGCTGGCCGCGCCGTAGTAGAAGGGCGGCAGGATGACGATGTCAGCCTCCTTTTCGAGGATGTCGAGACAGCAGGTGACGGCCAGCGTGTCCATGCCCACCGCCATGTGCTCGCCGTGGTATTCGAGCACACCGAGCGGCAGGATGACCGGCCAGTTCCCGGCGATGGCCCGGCGGATCTGCTGCGGCAGCATCATTTCATAGCGCACCAGGAAACTCCTCACGTGGCACTCGACGCCCGTGCCAACCTGTTTTAGTCTCCGCCGCTTGATGGGGAGACGCAAGAGCTCCGAAACGAGTTCAAGGGGGCGGGTTTGGCTTCAGTCGATATTGTGGATGTGAAGAAGTCCTATGGCAGCCAGGAGGTGATCCATGGCGTGTCGGCAAGCATCGCCGATGGCGAGTTCGTCGCCCTCGTGGGGCCGTCCGGTTGCGGCAAGTCCACGCTGCTCCGCATGATCGCAGGGCTGGAGGACATCACCGGCGGCACCATCAGGATCGGCGAGCAGGTGGTGAACGGGCTCCAGCCCAAGGACCGCGACATTGCCATGGTGTTCCAGAACTATGCGCTCTATCCGCACAAGACCGTGGCGCAGAACATGGGCTTTGCGCTCAAGATGCGCGGCACGCCGAGGGCGGAGATCGATGAACGCGTGCAGAAGGCCGCCGAGATCCTCGATCTGGTGCCCTATCTCGGCCGCTATCCGCGCCAGCTCTCGGGCGGACAGCGCCAGCGCGTCGCCATGGGCCGCGCCATCGTGCGGGCCCCGCAGGTGTTCCTGTTCGACGAGCCGCTCTCGAATCTCGATGCCAAGCTCCGCGTCGCCATGCGCGCCGAGATCAAGGAATTGCACCAGCGTCTCAAGGTGACGACGGTCTATGTGACCCACGACCAGGTGGAGGCCATGACCATGGCGGATCGCATCGTGGTGCTGCATGACGGCATCATCGAGCAGGTCGGCACGCCGCTCGAGCTCTATGACAGCCCGGCAAACCTGTTCGTGGCCGGCTTCATCGGCTCGCCCGCCATGAATATGTTCCGCGGCAAGATCCACGCCGGTGCGGCCCCTCACTTCGAAGCCACGGACGGCACCCGCCTGCCGCTGGCGTCCGCGCCCGCAGGCGCCGACGGCCGCGACGCCGTCTATGGCATCCGTCCAGAGCATCTGCACCTTGGTGGCGATTTGCAGGCCAAGGTGACGGTGGTTGAACCGACAGGTGCCGAAACCCAGGTGCTGGCGAAGCTGGGCGGCGAGAAGCTGACCGGCGTGTTCCGCGAGCGGGTGACGACGAAGCCCGGCGAATTGCTCGCGATGTCGCCGGATCTGTCCCTGGTTCATCTGTTTGATGCGAAAACAGGCAGCCGCCTGTCGTGACGGGTGTTTGTTGAGCAGGGCGGGCAGATTTGTTGCACTGCACATGTTGCGGCGCACGACAAGTTGGCCGTTCCATTGCGATTCAATGTCTTGGCTTCGTTGACTTTGCCGCGCCATCTTGCATAGTCGGCGCAGCGTTCAAGACGATACCGGGATCAACATGCTGGTCCGATCAATCACGGACCCGGCAAGACATGCACCGTCTCGCGACGGACGCTCAACGGGAGGACCCAAGACCATGAAGATCGATCTCTATAACATGATGATGAGCCGCCGTGCGATGCTGAAGGGCGCGGCTGGAGCCGCGGCCATGGCGGCCGTTGGCGTGCCTGCGCTCAACATCCGCACGGCCTTCGCGCAGGACGACCTGCGCGCCGCCATCCTCAAGATTCCCGGCGTCGGTGCCGGACAGCCGACCGATGCCGACTGGCAGAAGGTGGGCGAGATGTGCCTTGGCCCCACCAAGCAGAATGTGCAGGAAGGCGAGTTCAAGGGCGTCGAGCTGTCCTTCATGGGCCTCAACAACCAGAACGTCCACAACGTGCTGTTCCGCGGCCTGTCCAAGGCCTGGGCCGACTACACCGGCGCCACGATCAACTGGATCGATCTGGCGCAGGCCGACTATAACGCCCGCCTGCAGCAATCGATCGCCACCGGCACCGTGGACTTTGACGTGATCGAAATGGGCGCGCCCTTCGAAGGCGACGTGTGCGGCAAGGGCCTTGCCTCGGAAATGCCGGACTGGGTCAAGACCCAGATCGAGATGGACGACTATGTGGGCTACCTCAAGGCGCCGGTCGGCACCTGGGACGGCAAGACCTATCGTATATCCTGCGACGGCGACTGCCATAACTTCAACTATCGCTCGGACGTGTTCGCGGATGCGGGCCTCGCCGAGGAATGGAAGGCCGCCGGCAACACCACCGAGTGGGGCGTTCCCACCACCTGGCAGCAGGTCAACGCCGTCACAAAATTCCTTAAAGGCAAGCAGCTCGACGGCCAGGACCTCTATGGCTACCTCGACCCCTGCAAGGGCTGGGGCGGTTTTGCCTTCTACTTCCTGGGCAGCCGCGCCACGGCCTACGCCAAGTACCCCGGCAACCCGGCCTTCCTGTTCGAGCCTGGCACCATGAAGCCCATGGTGAACAACGAGGCCTGGGTGCGCGCCATCCAGGACGTGCTCGACTGCCTGCCGTCGGAACCGGCCGACCAGCTCAACGCCGACCCGGGCACCACGGGCTTCCAGCAGTTCCTGGCCGGCACCGGCTCGATGCTCTCCTGGTGGGGCGACATCGGTTCCAACGCCAAGACCAACGACGCCTCGGTCATCGGCGACACCTGCGCCTTCTCGATCCTGCCCGGGTCGGACGACGTGTTCAATCCGTCGACCGGCAAGTGGGAGACGCTGAGCTCAGGCCCGAACTTCGCGCCGAACATGGCCTACATCGGATGGGGCATCTATGTGATGGCCCGCGTCGATGCCGACGAAAAGAAGAAGAAGGCGGCCTGGTCGCTCGCCGCCCATCTCGGCGGCAAGGACATCTCGCTGTGGATGGCGGCCTATCCGTCGGGCTTCCAGCCCTATCGCCAGAGCCACTTCAACATTCCGGAGTGGGTGGGTGCCGGTTATGACGAGGCCTTCATCTCGTCCTATCTCAAGTCTGAGGCCGACTCCTATAATCACCCGAACGCCGCCATCGAGCCGCGCATCCCCGGCATCTTCCAGTACTACTCGGTCGCCGAGGATGAACTGGCCAAGATCTATGCCGGCCAGATGTCGGCCCAGGACGGCGCCAACTCCATCGCCGCCGCCTGGGAAAAGATCACCGACCAGCTTGGCCGCGACAACCAGATCAAGCTCTACAAGGCTTCGCTGGGCATGTAATGTGATGGACGGACCGGCGGCTGACGCCGGTCCGTCTTTCTTCCCGACCTCGAATTGCTACGGCCCTGATGACTTCGACACCGACAGCCACCACCGGCCGTGATGCCGTTTCCATCGCCATCTCACCAGAGCGCCGGCGCCTCGGCAGCATGCTGATCCGCGTGGCGACGGTGCTGCTGGCGGCACTTGTCATCCTCCAGATCCTCTACTCATCCGGTAAGATTTCCGTCGGATTTGGCACCTGGCAGCCCATCCTTGTCGCCTATGCCGGATGGAGCATCGCGCTCTGCACCGGACTCGTTCTGCGCGACGGCGAAACCGGCTGGCGCGCGCTGTTCGTGCTGCCGGCGATCCTGTTCACCCTGGCGCTGGTGATCTTCCCGACCTTCTTTGGATTCTACATCGCGCTGAGCGACTGGAACCTGCAATCGGCCACCGGCCGCCAGTTCAACGGCCTCGACAATTTTTACCAGATGCTGGGCGACCCCTATGTGTGGAACGCCATGGGCAACATGGTATTCTATGTCGCCAGCGTCATCGTGCAATACGCCATCGCCTTTGGCCTGGCGCTCTTGCTCAACGCCGACATCAAGGCGCAGAAGTTCTTTCGCGTGGCGTTCCTGCTGCCCTTCATGCTGAGCCCGGTTGCGGTGAGCTGGATGATCGGCAAGTCCATGCTCGAATACCGCTTCGGGCCGGTGACCAAGCTGCTCCGCTATCTCGGCTGGAAGACGCCGTCGCTGCTCACCGATCCCTGGCTGGCCAAGACCACCATCGCCATGATGGACGCCTGGGTTTGGATCCCCTTCATGATGATTTTGATCCTGGCGGGCCTTCAAGCGATCCCGAAGGAGGTGCAGGAAGCGGCCAAGGTCGACGGCGCCACCGGCTGGCAGGGCTTCTGGGAGGTGACCTTTCCGCTGATGCTGCCAGTCAGCGTTTCCACCGTCATCCTGCGCATCATCTTCCAGCTGAAGCTCGCCGACATCGTCATCAACACCACGGCGGGTGGGCCGGGCGGCGCCACCGACACGGTGTCGTCCTTCATCTTCCGCGAATACAAGGACCGGTCCAACGTCGGCTATGGAACCATGGTGGCCGAGGTCTACCTGATCCTCATCATCATCTTCGTCGTGCTGCTGCTATGGGGCGCCAGCCGCTTCGTGAAGAGGGACCGCTAGATGTCATATGCCCTCAAGCGCACCCTGATCTATGCCGCTTTGATCGCCTGGACCGTCGTCGCCCTGTTCCCGATCTTCTGGACCTTCTCGACCACGTTCAAGGTGGCGAAGGATGTGCAGCTGGGCCATATCATTCCGTGGGTGGATTTCAAGCCGGCCTGGCTGGGGCTGCGCGCCATCGGTCTTTCGCCCGACACCATCTTCAATCCCTCGACACCGCGCGAGGAATTCATCAAGCGCTTCGTCAATTCGATCCAGGCCTCGGTCGGCGGCGCCACGCTGGCGCTCGTCATCGGCTCCATGGCCGCCTATGGCTTGAGCCGCTTCCGCTACAAGTGGAAGATCTGGCAGAACCGCGACATCTCCTTCTTCTTCCTGTCGCAGCTCATCTTGCCGCCGGTCGTGCTCGCCATGCCGTTCCTGGTGCTCTACAAGGAACTGGCGCTGCTCGACTCCATGATCGGCCTCATCATGATCTACGCGTTGATGGTGCTGCCCATCGTCATCTGGATCATGAAGGACCAGTTCGACACCATACCCCAGGAACTGGAACAGGCGGCCCTGGTCGATGGCTGCACCACTTGGGGCGCCTTCTTCCGCATCATCCTGCCGATCGCGCTGCCCGGCATGGTGGCGGCCTTCATCCTGTCGGTGGTGCTGTGCTGGAACGAGTATTTCTTCGCTGCATTGCTAACCAGCACCAACGCCAAGACGCTGCCCGTCATGGTGGCGAGCCAGACGGGATCGCAGGGCATCTCCTGGTGGTCGATGGCGGCGCTGTCGTCGGCGGCGATCCTGCCGCTCATCATCATCGGTGTCTTCCTTGAACGCTACATCGTCAAGGGTCTCATGACCGGCTCGGTAAAGTAAGGACTTTTAGCGGAACGGTTTCGTGGCTTGGTAGAGGCCGCGGAACGTCTGATACTGATGATCGTACAGCGCCTTGAGATCGGCGCGCGGCGCGATGCTGCGGACGACCGGATTCCACTGATCCATGTCTCCGGGCTTCGCGTCACCCACCGCAAGCGCGGCGAGGAAGGCATCGCCGTAGGAAGCACCCCAGGTCTTCTCGCGGAGATGCTGCGTGGCATTGCAGGTGTCGGATGTCGCCTGCGACCAGACCTTGCTCTTGGTGCCGCCGCCGACCGCGAAGACCTGCTGCGGCGGCTGGCCCGCGGTCTTGTAAGTCTCGAACACATGCCGCGTCGCCTGGGCCACGCCTTCAAGGATCGCGCGAAACAGATCACCCCTGGTGTGGGTGAGATCGAGGCCATGAATCAAGCCGCGCGCCGAGGGATCGTACAGGGGCGTGAGTGCGCCGGAGAAATAGGGCAGCACAACGATACCGTTGGCACCCGGCGGTGACGCCTCCGCTTCCCGGTTCAAGGTCAAGATGGCGTCGGCCGGCGGCAGCTCCTGCGCGGCGATGCGGCGGAACCAGTGGGTGAGCGTGCCAGTCGTTGAAATGCCCGCCATCGCCGCGTGTTGCCCACGGAACAGCCATGGCGCATACCATAGCTTTGAATCCTGCACCGGTTGGCCGGTGATCTCGATGATGAAGATGGTCGAGCCATACATCACCATCATCTGGCCGGGGCTGGTGACGCCGACGCTGACGGCCTCCGCGGCGGCATCGATGGTGCCAGCAATGACGGGTGTTCCGGCCGCAAGTCCGGTTACCTCCGCGGCCGCCTTGGTGACATGGCCAGCGATGTCGGTGGTCCACATGAGGTCCGGCATCAGCGCGGGATCGACGATGCCGGGTGCCAGTTCATCGCTCCACGCCAGCCGGTCCGGCAGATAGAGGTGATTGTAGCTCCCGGCCGAATAGTGATCGATGGTGTAGGCGCCTGTCAGGCGATGGACGACAAAAGAGGTGGAGTTGAGGATGCGCCGGGTGCGCGCGAAGATCTCCGGGCGCTGCTGCTTGATCCACAGGATCTTCGGGCCACCCGCCTGTGTCGTCAGCGCGTTGCGGCAGCCCGCGAGAATCTTGTCCTCGCCGATGAGGGCGTTGAGTTCGGCGATCTGCGCGGTGGAGCGCGTGTCGACGCCATAGAGGATGGCATTCATCAAGGGGTTTCCTTCGCCATCCACCGGCAGCACGCAGGGCCCGATGGCGCTGGTGCCGATGGCTGCGATGGACTTCGGATCGATGCGGGATTCGGCCAGCATCTTCTGGGTCACGAAGACGAAATCGCCCCACCAGTCCTGTTCGGCATCGTGTTCGGCCCAGCCCGGCTGTGGCACGGTCATCTGGTGCGGCCGCGCGGCGGAGGCGACGATCTCGCCGTCCCCCGTGACGATCACGCCCTTGGTTTCATAGGTGCCGATGTCGACGCCGAGATAGTGTCTCATTCGGGATAATCGTCGCGGTCGAGGGAGAAGGACGTGTCGATGGAAGCGATGGCCGCAATGAGCAGCGACGTCAACCCTTCGAGATCGGCGAGGTCGAAGACTTCCAATGCCGAATGCGTGTAGCGGCAGGGAAAGCCCATGTCGATGGAGGCGACACCCTTGCCCACGAGCTGGACATAGGAGGTTTCGGTGAGCGCGCCGACATGGGCGCTGCGCTGGAGATTGATCTTCTCCTGTGCTGCCGTGCGCTCGAACAGCGCGACGAGGGCCGGATGAGGAATGCAGCCATTGAGCGTGCCACGGCCGTGGAAGCTGTAAAGGCTCATGGCGGGACCGGCGCCCAGGCGCACGTCGCCGCGATGGCCCATGTCCGGCGTGTCGGTGGCGAGTGCCAGATCAAGCTGGATGCAGATGTCGGGTTGCAGAGCCTGGGCGGCAGGCAGAGCGCCCCTGAGATTGAATTCCTCCTGCACCGAGAACACCAGATGCACCGCCGGGCGATTGGCTGCGTCCTTCAGTGCGCGCGCCAGTTCCAGCATCACTGCGCAGGCGGCGCGATCATCGACCGAGGTGCCGCCGATTCTTCCGCCCGCAAGCTCGACGACGTTCGGCGCATAGGTGATGGGGGTGCCGACATTGACGCCCGCCGCCAGCGCCTCTTCTGCCGACGCGAAGCCGCAGTCGATGTAGAGATCCTGATAGGGCAGGACCTTGTATTTCTCCTCCGGCGTCGTAGCATGGTGGCTCTTGTTGGCGATGATCCCCCGCACATCGCGTCCGCCACCGACCGACAGCACCACTTCCTGCGCCGGCAGAGCCTTCTCGGGCACGCCGCCAAGGCGCTCGGCCCGGATCATGCCGCTGGCCTCGATCTTGCGGACGATAAGGCCGAGCTGGTCCATGTGGGCGATCAGCATGACCGATGGCAGCGACGAGTCACCCGCCAGCGTGGCGATCAGATTGCCGAGCATGTCGGTCGTGGACGAGACGCCAAGGGCGCCGAGTTCGCTGCGGATGTAGCGCCGGACCCGCCCCTCGTGGCCGGAGAGGCCGGGGATCATCATCAGCGCCGTGGTCCAGTCCTTCAGCCGGTTGCGCATTGTCATTCACCTCAAAACTTGCGGAGCGGACAGGCGAGAGGGTGCAAAGGGCAATCCGGCCTGTTCAAGTGCTGCGCAAATTGGTAACGGATCGTCCAATTTCCCGCAAGCCATGAGGATCGATGTGACCGCCATGAAGACCCGCTTCGACTATGCCACCCGTCTCAACGGCTTCAAGGCCGATGCGGCAAAGGTCTGGCCAGGGCGGAATCGCATCACATCGCTCGACCTCATCGAGCGGGCGGCGACCGTGCCGGGGCTTTCGGCTGTGGATTTCAATTTCCCGGATCATCTGGAAAGCACCACGGCGAAGGACATCCGCCGGAAACTCGACGACCTCGGCATCAGCCTCAACGGCTTCGCCATGCGCTATTATTCCGATCCCGGCTTCAAGGCGGGCGCGCTCGCCCATGCCGATGCCGGGTTACGGCAGAAGGCGCTGGACCTGACCTTGCGGGGGGTCGACGCGCTGGCCGATGCGGGCGGCAGCCTGATGACCCTGTGGCTCGGCCAGGACGGCTTCGACTATGCGTTCCAGGCGGATTATCTCAAGCTGTGGGACCACACGGCCGAGGCCCTGCGGGTCATCACGGCACACAATCCGGCGATCGACATCGCCATCGAATACAAGCCCAATGAGCCCCGCGCCTTCAGCCTGCTGCCGGACGTGGCGACGACGCTGCTGATGGTATCGGATGTGGGGGCTTCCAACATGGGTGTCACCCTCGATTTCGCCCATGTTCTGTATGCGGATGAAATGCCGGCCTACGCGGCCAGCCTCATTGCCAGGAGGAGCCGCATCCTGGGTGTTCATCTGAACGATGGTTATGCCAAGCGCGACGATGGCTTGGTTGCCGGCAGCGTACACGTGATCCAGACGCTGGAGCTGCTCTACACGCTGCAGAAGCTGGGCTATGCCAACGCCATCTACTTCGACACCTTCCCTGATGCGGTGGGGCTCGATCCCGTTGCCGAATGCTCGGCCAACATCTCCGCTGTTGAAGGCATGTGCCGCGTGCTCGACCGTCTCAACGGCAATGCGGCGCTGGATGACGCCATCGCGCGGCAGGATGCCGTGGCGAGCCTGCGGTTCGTGCAGGCAGCGCTCTATGGTGCGCCGTGATCGACGTCGCCGTCGTCGGCTCGCTGCATCTCGACATCATGGTGAAGGCGCCACGCCTGCCGGGGCGTGACGAGACATTGATGGGGTCCGCCTGGCATTATAAGTGCGGCGGCAAGGGCGGCAACCAGGCCGTGGCGGCCGCGCAATTTGACGCGCGCACGCGTTTCGGCGGGCGGACCGGACAGGATGACTTCGGCGAACGCTTGCGCGCAAATCTCGTGGCGGCGGGCGTCGACATCGCCCATGTGGGCCTCGACGCCTCGCAGGGGAGCGGCATGAGTGTCGCCATCGAAGAAGCGGGCGGCGAATATGGCGCGGTGGTGGTCTCCGGTGCCAATCTGACCATCGATGCCGCGGCGATCGAAGCGCGGTGGGCGCCGCTGTGGAATGCCCGCGTCCTGCTGCTGCAGAACGAGATCCCCGAAGCCGTGAACCTTGCCGCCGCCAGGGCCGTGCGAGCAAAAGGCGCTGTGGTCATCCTCAACGCCGCACCGGCACGGGCGATGTCGGAGGCGTTTCTCGATCTGGTGGATGTGCTGGTCGTCAACCGCGTCGAAGCGGAAATGCTGTCGAGGCGGAGCGATGCGGAGGGCGCACTGATCGCCCTCCATTCTCCGCGCCGTGACGTGGTGCTGACACTTGGCGGCGACGGGTTGATGCTGATGATGCGTGACGGTCGCCGGATCGATATTCCGGCGCTGGCGGTCACGCTGCTCTCGAGTCATGGCGCTGGTGACTGCTTCTGCGGCGCCTTGGCCGCACGGCTGGCCGCCGGCGACGGGCTGGAACAGGCCTGCCGCTATGCCCGCACGGCGGCGGGGCTATTCGTCTCCTCAGCCGAAGACCAGCGTCCCGCGATCACCCATGACCGCGTGTTGCAGTCGCTCTGATCAGGCGAGCTTGCGGCCGAACAGGGCTTCGGCTTCGGCGAGATCCGGCATGGCGGGTGCCGTGCCGGGGCGTGTCACGGAAATGCCGGCCACGCAGCAGCCGAAGCGCACGGCGTCTTCGGGGGGAAGGCCGCGCGCCAGCGCCACGGCGAAGCCGCCGTTGAAGGCATCGCCCGCACCCGTGGTATCGAGCACCTTGCCGGCGGACACGGCCGGCATATGGACGGCGCCCGCCTTGCTGACAAGCAATGCACCCTTTTCGCCGAGCGTCACGATCACCGACCCGGCACCACGAGCGATGAGCTGTTCGGCGGCCTGGCGCCCGTCCTCTGGGCCGGTGACGGCGATTCCGGTCAGCGCCTCCGCTTCGCTTTCGTTGGGCGTGAGATAGTCGCAGAGCGCAATCATGCTGTCGGGAAGGTCGGCGCCCGGCGCCGGATTGAGGATGGTGGTGACACCGGCGGCGCGCGCGATCTCCAGCCCGCGCATGGCGGCGTCCAGCGGCTGTTCGAGCTGTGTCATGAAGATCGAGGCGGCGCCGATGAGGGTGGCACGCTCATCGAGGTCGGCGGGTGTCAACAGCCGTGCTGCACCGGGCGACACGATGATGGCATTGTTGCCGGTGGCTTGCTCGATGAAGATATAGGCGGCCCCTGTGTAGCTCGTTGGCGTGCGGGTGACCGATGGTGTGACGCCGGCCTTCTTCCACGTCTCCTCGGCCATGGCGGCGAAGGCATCGTCACCGGTGCGGGTGATGAAGTGAACGGGCGCGGCGAGCCGGCCCACGGCGACCGCCTGGTTCGAGCCCTTGCCGCCGGGACCCAGCTTGAAGTCGTGGCCGAGGATGGTTTCGCCCATGCGCGGCTGGCGGTCGGCGCGATAAGCGGTGTCGGCAACGAACACGCCGAGAATGACGATTGGCTTCATGGCATTGGCTCCTCCGTGAACGTGGATAGGATGGCACTCCGGCAACCGTCAACTCTCATCACGGCCAAGCGCTGGACCCTATTGACGCCGCATGGCGAAGTCGCCGAACGTGGGCGCTCGCCAGTCCCGCCACTTCCGAGGTCCTTGATGAACGCGCCACAGTATATCTTCGAAGCCAGCACCAAGCCGTCTCTGCCGTGGCACGAGGTGCCGCTGATCCGCGCCACCGATGACAGCGTCAAGGCCTACGGTTGCCTGGTTGACGACCCAGCGAAATTCAACATCGAGATCGTACGCTGGCCCCAGCAGGGCTGGCGGCCGGTGGACGCCGGCACCGGAGATGAGGGCGGCTTCGTCGAGGGCACCTTCTCGGGCGAATGGCAGGGCGACGTACTCTATGGCCGCAACGAAGCGGTGAAGGGCCACTACGTGCTGGGCTGGTCCACCGATCCCCAGAAGGCATCGGCGGAAACGGCCACGGCGCCGCGCGACCAGGTGCTGCTCTGGCACATGAACTATCACCCCGATGGCGGCCAGCTGTTCTTCCCGCTCGACCGCAAACCCTTCATCATCCCCGCGGCATTGCCGGGCGATAACCTGACGCCGGACAAGGTGGTGGCCTTCTGGTGCGACGGCACACGCGGCCTCTATATTCACCCCGGTATCTGGCACGAAGGAATCTTTCCCGTCGAGGACAGCCAGCGCTTCCTCGACCGGCAGGGCCGCGTCCATGCCCGTGTCAGTGCCGACATCGGCAAGGAATTCGGCGTCTACCTCGCCTGCCCGTTGCGGCCCGACAGGATCCGGAATCTCTGACGTTCCCCAACCGGCTTTGCTTGACATCCCTGCCGGGCGGTGGGCAGACTGGCTGCACTGTCACACGACCGTCATATACCGGATCAAATTGAGAGGCGGTCGAGACAAGCAGGGAGAAGACCATGACACTGACTCGCAGACTGTTCCAGGCGGCGGCATTTGCCACCTTCCTGACCGGCACGGCAGCCTATGCCGAGACCGAACTGACCGTCTACACGGCGGTGGAAGCGGAAGACCTCGAGCGCTATGCCGCGACCTTCAACAAGGATCACCCCGACATCAAGATCAACTGGGTGCGCGACTCCACCGGTGTCGTCACCGCCAAGCTGCTGGCCGAGAAGAACAATCCGCAGGCCGATGTGGTCTGGGGCCTTGCCGCCACGTCGCTGATGCTGCTCAAGTCGGAGGGCATGCTCGAACCCTATGCGCCCAAGGATGTGGACAAGCTCGACTCGAAATTCGTCGACAGCGCCAAGCCGCCGCAGTGGACGGGCATGGACGCCTGGATCGCCGCCATCTGCTACAACACGGTGGAAGGCGAGAAGGCTGGCGTCACCGCGCCGGCCTCGTGGAAGGACCTCCTGAAGCCCGAATACAAGGGCATGGTGGTGATGCCGAACCCCAATTCGTCGGGCACCGGCTTCCTCGACGTGTCGAGCTGGCTGCAGCTCTTCGGCGAAGAGGAAGGCTGGAAGTTCATGGACGGGCTGCATGAAAACATCGCCGCCTATACCCATTCCGGCTCCAAGCCCTGCAAGATGGCAGGAGCCGGCGAAGCGGTGATCGGCGTGTCCTTCGCCTTCCGTGGCGCCAAGGAAGTCAAGGGCGGTGCACCGGTTCAGGTCATCATCCCCACCGAGGGCGTGGGCTGGGACATGGAAGCGACCGCCATCATCGCCGGCACGTCCAAGCTCGAGGCGGCCCAGACTCTGGTCGACTGGTCGATCACCAAGCAGGCCAACGAGATGTACAACGTCGGCTATGCCGTCGTGGCCTACCCCGGTGTCGCCAAGGAGGTGGAAAACTATCCGCCGGAAGCCGTCGACAAGATGATCAAGAACGACTTCGAATGGGCGGCCAACAACCGCAAGGCCATTCTCGAGGAGTGGCAGAAGCGCTACGACTCGAAGTCCGAGCCCAAGGGCTGATCAACCCCTACGGCGGGCCCCGGCGCAAACCGGGGCCCAGTCCTTGTGCGGAATCCACGTTTTGACTGACAGCCGCTCCGGCCAGCCGGCCACCTATCTCCGCGTCGATCACCTGACGAAGACCTTCGGCACCTTCACGGCGCTGAAGGACATTTCGCTGGAGGTGATGGCCGGAGAATTCGTCTGCTTCCTCGGGCCATCGGGCTGCGGCAAGACCACCTTGCTGCGCATCATTGCCGGGCTCGAAACCCAAACCGAGGGATCTATCGAACAGGCCGGGCGCGACATTTCCTTCCTGCCGCCGTCGCAGCGCGATTTCGGCATTGTGTTCCAGTCCTATGCGCTGTTTCCCAATCTCACGGTGGAGCAGAACATCGCCTACGGCCTGCAGACCATCGAGCGCGACAAGGCAAGGATCCGGTCGCGTGTTGGCGAGTTGCTGGAGCTTGTCGGCCTCCCCGACCAGGGTCCGAAATATCCGGCCCAATTGTCAGGCGGACAGCAGCAGCGCATCGCGCTGGCCCGCGCGCTGGCCATTTCGCCCGGTCTCCTGCTGCTCGACGAGCCGTTGTCGGCCCTCGATGCCAAGGTACGCGGCCATCTTCGCCATGAGGTCAAGCAACTCCAGCGCCGCCTCGACGTCACCACCATCATGGTGACCCATGATCAGGAAGAGGCCCTGTCGATGGCCGACCGCGTGGTGGTGATGAACCACGGTGTCATCGAGCAGACGGGAACGCCGATCGATATCTACCGCGAGCCGGCTTCGCTGTTCGTCGCCGATTTCGTCGGCAGCATGAACAAGATTGACGTTACGGTTGCGTCCGAAACCGCCGTGAGTTTCGGCAAGGCCGAATTGAAGTGCCGCCCGCAGCGGCTGGCGCGCGGGACGGAGGCCGTCCTGGCCTTGCGGCCAGAGGACGTGATCCCGGCTGATGCCGGAGCGGCCGGACTCGAGAATGCCTTCGAGGTGACGGTGCGCGACATGGAGTTTCTCGGCGCCTATTGGCGCGCCTGGCTGACATCCGAGGCCTTCGCCGGCACCGAGCTCGATGCTCATTTCTCCATCAACGCAGTACGCCGCCTCGACATCGCCGCGGGACGCGCCATGACGATCCAGTTGCCGCCCGAGCGGCTGCATGTGTTTTCGGCGGACGGCCGCCGTGGCTGACGCCGCCATTCCGGCTGCACGCCGCCGGCCGCCGCTGTTCATGGCGATCGACCGCGACCGGCTGCTGCAGCTGGCCTTCATGCTGGCCATCTCGCTCTATCTCGTCGCCACGCTGGCCCTGCCGCTCTATGCCATGCTGTCGAAGTCGGTGACCACCTACCGCTTCAACCCGCAGGCCTTCGAGGTTCAGGTGAACCCCGGCGATGGCTGGCAGGCGCCGCAGCGGATCTCCGGTCTCGAAGCCGCACTCCCGCCCGACAAGCGGCCGGAACTCGACACCAGCACCGATGGACGGCTGGCGGTGGTGGATTATATTCCGGGTTACAGCTTCCGCGGCAAGGAGCTCTACCGCTTCCGCAATGCCGCGCCCGGTGCGGTGCATCTCGCAGGAACGCTCCGCATCACCGACCAGGACTGGCACGAGTACAGCGCCAATGATTTCCGCCGCGTGGTCATGCGCCCGGAAGCGAGCCACGGGCTTCAGAACTACACGACCTATTTCTCGACCCCGGCGCTGGTCAATTCCATCGGCAACTCGATCACCGTCGCGTCGATCTCGACGGTGTTCACCGTACTGATCGCCTTCGGATTCGCCTATGCGCTGGCGATGACCTGCATGCCCTTCAAGGGCCTGTTCAAGCTGGTGATGATGATCCCCATCCTTGTGCCATCGCTCTTGCCCGGCATCGCGCTCATCTACATGTTTGGCAAGCAGGGCTTCCTGACCCCGCTGCTGATGGGTGAGACGATCTATGGTCCGATTGGCATCGTCATCGGCTCGGTGTTCTTCTCGCTGCCGCATGCCTTCATCATCATCACCACCGCGCTGTCGCTGTCGGACGCCCGTTTGCACGAGGCCTCCATCGCCTTGAAGGCGAGCCCGCTGCGGCGCTTCCTCACCGTGACACTGCCAGGTGCACGCTACGGGCTGATTTCGGCGGCCTTCGTCACCTTCACGCTGGTGATCACCGATTTCGGCCTGCCCAAGGTGATCGGCGGCCAGTTCAACGTGCTCGCCGTCGATATCTACAAGCAGGTGATCGGCCAGCAGAACTTCGAGATGGGGGCGGTGGTGTCCGTGGTGCTGCTCATCCCGGCGGTGATTGCCTTCACCGTCGACCGCATCATCACCCGCCGCCAGCAGTCCGCACTCTCGGCCCGCTCGGTGCCCTTCGCGCCGCGCCAGAACCCGCTCGCCGACCGCGCCGCGCTGATCTACTGCCTCGCCGTCACCGTATTCGTGGCCGGCGTGCTGCTGGTCTGCCAGTTCGCGGCGGCGGTGAAGCTGTGGCCCTATGACCTGAGTTTCAGCTTCAAGAACTATGATTTCAGCCGCACCGATGGGGGCGGATGGGAGGCCTACACCAACTCGATCCGCATGGCGGTCTACGTCGCCATTTTCGGCACCGGCGTCGTCTTCATCGGTGCCTATATCGTCGAGAAGTTGCAGGGCATGAAGGCCGGGCGCAGCGCGCTCCACATGCTGGCGATCATGCCGCTGGCCGTGCCGGGTCTGGTGCTGGGGCTCTCCTACATCTTCTTCTTCAACGATCCCGCCAATCCGCTGAACTTTCTCTACGGCACCATGGCGATCCTGGTGATCAGCTCGATCACCCACTTCTATACCGTGTCGCATCTGACGGCGGTGACGGCGCTCAAGCAGCTCGATCCCGAGTTTGAAAGCGTGTCGGCCTCGCTCAAGCAGCCGGCTTGGCGCCTGTTCTCCCGCGTGACGGTGCCGGTCTGCATGCCGCCGCTGCTCGATATCTCGATCTATCTCTTCGTCAATGCCATGACCACGGTCTCTGCCGTCGTCTTCCTCTATTCGCCCACCACCAAGCTCGCCTCGGTGGCGGTTCTCAACATGGATGATGCCGGCGATGTCGCGTCTGCTGCCGCCATGGGCATGATGATCTTCTACACCAATGTGATCGCCCGCGGCCTGCACGCGCTCGCCACGCGAGGCTTATTGAAGCGGACGCAGGGCTGGAGGGTGCGCTGACATGACGGCGGGCGACGAAGGCGCATTCACCAGCGAGGGCGACTCGAACTTGTCGGCCGAGCGGCAGAGCTGGGCGGCCGACCACATCGATGACGGCACCCGTGCCATGCTGGCCGAAGATGAGCGCTATTTCTTCCGGCAGTCGCTGTCGACGCCGTGTCTCAATGTGCTGAGTAGCAGCAGCGGCGCCCATCTGACCGACATGCAGGGCCGGCGCATCCTCGATTTCCACGGCAATTCGGTGCACCAGGTAGGTTACGGCCATCCCCGGGTGGTGGCGGCCGTCAAGGCGGCGGTGGACGAACTGCCGTTCTCGCCCCGCCGCTATACCAACCGCTTCGCCATCGGCCTTGGGCGCCGCCTGTCGGAACTGGCGCCGATGGAGAATGCCAAGGTGCTGTTTGCACCGAGCGGCGCGGCGGCGATTTCCATGGCGCTGAAGCTTGCCCGCTATGCCACCGGCCGCCACAAGACAGTGAGCATGTGGGATGCCTTCCACGGCGCCAATCTCGATGCCATCGCGGTGGGCGGCGAGGCGCTGTTCCGCGCCGATGTGGGACCCTTGATGCCAGGCACCGAGCATGTGCCGCCGCCGGGCCTGGCCGCGCGCTTCTTCGGCAATGACGGACGCGCCCCTGAGCGGCTGGCCGACTATATCGACTATGTTCTGCAAGTTCAGGGCGATGTGGCCGCCGTTCTGGCCGAACCGATGCGATGGACCACCGTGGAGCCGGCGCCGGACGGATTCTGGGCCAGGGTACAGGCCTCCTGCCGCCGCCATGGAGCGCTGTTGATCTTCGACGAGATCCCGAGCGGACTGGGCCGCACCGGCACCATGTTCATGAGCGAGCAGATAGGCGCCGTGCCCGACATCCTGGTGATCGGCAAGGGGCTGGGCGGCGGCATCATGCCGATGGCCGCCATGATCGGCCGCGGCGATCTCGACGTCGCGGGCAATGCGGCGCTGGGACATTATACCCATGAGAAGAGTTCGGTCGGATGTGCAGCGGCGCTCGCGACGCTGGACGTCATCGCGGAGGAAGACCTGATCGTGCGCGCCCGCCGGTTCGGCAATGCAGCCCTCGAAATGCTGAAGAAGCGCCTTGGCGGCCATCCCGCCGTGAAGGAGATTCGCGGCGCGGGTCTCTATTTCGGCATCGAACTTCAGGACTGCGGCGGGCTGGCCTCGCAGGCTGTTGCCGACCGCGTGCTCTATGGCTGTCTGTCGGAAGGCGTGAGCTTCAAGACCGGCGGCGGCAATGTGCTGACGCTATGCCCGGCGCTCACCATTGCTGAAGACGATTTGACCGCGGGACTGGAGATCGTAGCGCGCCACGTCGAGGCGGCGGCGCGCTGATCACGTGTATTGCGGCACCAAGAACGGCGCGTCCGGCGGCAGTGGGAGGTCGACCCAGCACCCGTCGCGCTGCGAGAGATAAGCGGCCTGCACCACTTCTTGCGCCTTGAGTCCATCTTCGCCGGAAATCACCGCTGGTTGTCCGTCGCGGATGCTGCGGCAGAAGGCCTTGAACTGGGCATCGTAAGGGTTGCGGCGCGGCGGATGGACCGTGATCCAGCCGCCGTCGAAGCTCTTCCACCAGGCATCCGGGTAGTGCGCCTCGCGCAAGACGTCTGGCAGGTCCTTGGCGGACTTCTCGGTGTAGACGGCGAGCGGCGCCGACATGAAGGGGTTGATGGTCTCGGTCGCGATATGGATAGAGCCCTCCGTGCCATAGAGATCGGTGCCGTCACCGATGGCCGGGCTGAAACGGTTGCTGGTGAGGCATCCCCGGGTGCCGCTGGCAAAGCGCGCCAGCAGCCAGACATTGTCGTCCGCCGGGTCTGGAATGGCGCTGTGGGTGAGTTCGGCGAAGATCGCGGCGTAGTCGCCCAACAGGTAACGGCAGAGGTCGATGCGATGGATGGTGAGATCGATGATCGTCGCACCGCCGGAGAGTGCCAGATCGTAACGGTAGCGCGTGGCAGCGGGATAGGCGGAGTTTTTCTCCGAATAGACCGAACGCACCTGATGGATCTTGCCGATGAATCCGGCATCGACCAGCGATTTGGCGATCTCAACTTGAGACCAGAAGCGCTGGTTGAAGCCCACCTGCAGGATGCGCTTGGCGCTGGCGCAGGCGGCGATCATGCGGGCCGCCGACTGGATGTCGAGCGACAGCGGTTTCTCGCAGAACACATGCTTTCCCGCCTGGGCCGCGGCAATCACGGCGGCTTCGTGGAAGCGGTTGGGGGTGGCGACGATGACGGCATCGATCGTCTTGTCGTCGAGAAGGCTCGCGAGTTCGGAATGTGGCGTGCCGCCGAATTCCGCCGTGAGCGCTTCGGCCCTGCTGCGGTCTGGGTCGAAGACGCTGGCGACTACGGCGTCACCGCTGCGGGCGATCGTCGGCCCGTGGCTGAGCTTCATGATGGCACCGGCACCGACAAGTCCGATGCGAAGCGGGGGAGGAGTGTGGGACATGGCGCGCTCCTTGAGGCATGGAGTGCGATCCTAGCGCGTAATGCGCCAAGACGGAATCGTCTTGGCGAAGCAATGACGCACCAACCTATTGATGAGCGAGCAACTTATCTGGCTTTTGATGGCTCCAGCAAAAGTCAGGTTGCTCCAGCGCGCCGCGATGCGGCAGGCTACGGGTGTGGCCGGAGGGGAGGACGGCCACACCCGCAAGGCCTGCCGGCTTACTTGGCCTTCAGGCCCGGCGTCCGCGTGGACACCTTGGTGCACTTGCCATAGACCGTGCCGTCGGGCTGCGTGGCGTCGATATACTTGCCCTTGCATTCGATGCTCAGGAACAGGCAGGAGGTCTCGCCCTTGCAGACGGCACCGCCGTGCCCATCCTTGTGGATGGCGGCATTGGCTTGCCCGGCGGCGAACAGGATGCCGGCAGTGGCGAGGGCAGCGAACAGGATTTTCTTCATGGTTGGTTCCTTTCAGTGTTTGTCAATGAAAGGCAACATATCGGCCACGCTTTGAACACGATTTGAACCGCCGGTTCATATTGGGTTCATGCCGTGAGCGCGCCGGACAAAGACGCTAGAGCAACTTGACTTTTGATGGGTTTATCAAAAGTCAGACAAGCTGCTCGCTAATCAATAGGTTGGTGCGTAATGCGCCAAGGCGATTCCGTCTTGGCGCATTACGCACTAGGCTGACAATTGTGCAAGCATGTCCCGCGCTGCCGGCGCGTCGGTCACCAGCGTGTTGCAGCCGATGGCCCTGATCACGGCGAGCATCGCCTGGGCACGCTGCTTGCCGCCGCTGGCGATGATCTTGTGCCGCGCCGCGCGCAGCGGCGGCAGGCCGACCGACATGGTGCGGCCGTTGATAGGATGCAGCACGAGGCGCCCGTCGCCATCGAGAAAGCTGCACATGACATCGGCGACGCATCCGAGGTCCAGCAACTCCTTGTGCTCGTCTGGCGTAATCAGATGGCGCACCAGCGAGCCGGGCTGCTTCGAGATGTCGCCGGCGCTGACAATAGCGAGGTCGAGCGCTTGTGCCATCTCTGCAAGACGCTTGATGCCGGGATTGGCCAACAGGCGGTCCCGCGTCTCCGCGCTGTCGACCACCAGCGGTGCGGGAAAGAGAAAACATTCCGCATGAAGCGCCGTCGCCAGCCGCCAGGAATATTCGAACGGATTGGCGAATTGGGTTTCCACCGCTCCGCCAAGCAGCGAGATGACCTGCACGCGGGCGCGCTTGGGCGGGTGAAAGCTCGCCAGCGACGCGGTGAGCGTGCGGCCCCAGCCCACTCCGATCCGCATATCGTCAGTGATGGTCTCGGACAGGAACTTGCCGAGCGCCAGGCCGACCGCCTTCGAGGCTGATTCGATGGAACCGTCAGACGGCACCACGATCGCCTCGTCGAGCTTCAGCGCCCGTTCGAGCTTGAGGGCCAGTTCGATCGATTCGTCGTCGCCCTCGTCGATCCAGATCTTCACTTCGCCGCGCGCGCGCGCATCCTCGAGCAGGCGGATGACGGTGGAGCGGCCGACGCCCAGCTGGTCGGCCACTTCGTTCTGTGTCATGCCGAAGGCGTGGTAGAGCCACGCGGCGCGAAGCCGGAGCGAGGTGTCGTCGGACATAGCAGAATGAACGCCGCGCCGGAGCTTTGCCATGGTTCAGCCGGCGGATTGCGACGACAGAAACGTGGTCATCAGGTCGTTTGCCGTCTTGAAAGCTTCGATGTGCGGCAAATGGCCAGCAGCGGGGATCTGGTGCAGGTCGCCACCGAAGGCCTCTGTGCGTGCCTGATCCAGCGGGTAGATGGCATCTTCTGCACCCCACAGGACAAGACGGGGGACAGCGCGCGCGGACACGCTTTCGGCCGCGGACCTGACACGGTCTTCACTGGCAAGGAGTCCGGACGCGATGGCGATCAGTGCGTTGCGTGCACCCTCACGAGCGAGTTGACCGAGAACGCGCTGCGCCGTCATCTTGTTGATGAGCGCTGGCCGTGCCACGAGCGTCCGCAAGAGTGCGAGGATATCTTCGGCATCGTCCAGCGCCGGCAGGCGCTCAAGCAGGTTCCGGTCGAGCTGCTGTCCCAGTCCGGCCGGAGCGATGAGGGTCAGTGACGCAACACGTTCCGGATGCTGTTCGGCCAAGACGAGCGCCACCGCGCCGCCAAGCGAATGGCCGACGAGATGGGCGCGGCCGATGCCGGTTTGGTCCAATGCACCGGCGACGCGGTCTGCAAGCGCATCGACTGAACCGTCGCCCACATCAGGGGATGACTCGCCATGGCCCGGCAGATCCAGGGCATGGACCCGCGATACCGTCATCAGCGCCGGTGAGTTACCGGCCCATGACAGGCGGTCCGATCCGAAGCCGTGGATCAGGACGGTGTCGGGTCCGGCACCTCCCAGTGTCTTGACAGCAACAGCGCCCATCAGCCTTCCGTGATGATGGCGAGCGTTGCACCCACATTCGCGACTTCGTCGGCAGCGACCACGATTTCCTTCACCACCCCGGACACCGGCGCTTCCAGTTCCATGGTGAGCTTCGGCGTGACGATGGTGACCAGCATCTCGCCCTTGGTGACGCTGTCGCCCGGTGCCTTGGCCCAGGTCTCGACCAGGGCCTCCTCGATTTCATTGCCGAGCTGCGGCATGACGAAGGGTGTGTCCATCTTGAAGTCCTTTCGATGTCAGAGCGCCTGGCGGGCGAGGTCGAGGTCGTTCCACGTCCTCACACCACGGCGATTGGTATGCTTATCGGGATACATCTCCGAGGTCACGATCTGGATGATGTCGTCGGTCTGCGGGAAGTAGGTTGATTCCATTTCAGCACCCGGCACGATCCAGTTGGGAGAGCCCAGAACCCGCGGTGCAGACTTGAGGCTGCCGAAGGCGAAACGCGTGACGTTGGAGGCGAGCGTCATGGCGAAGCTGCCGCGTTCCGAAGCCTCGGTGACGACGAGCAGGTGGCCGGTCTTCTTCACCGAGGCGATGACGGGATCGTAATTGAACGGCACCAGCGAGCGCGCATCGATCACCTCGAGCGACAGGCCGTGATTGTCCTGCAGTTCCTGCGCGGCGGCCAGCGCCGGATAAAGCGAGGGGCCAATGGTCAGCACCGTGGCGTGCTCGCCCACGCGCTTGATGTCGGGCTCGCCCATGGGAATGCGGTAGTAATCGGCGGGGACGCCATCGGGCTGGAAGGTTTCGACGGTATCGTAGAGCCGCTGGCTTTCGAAGAACACCACGGGATCGTTGCTGGACAGCGCCGAGGCCATCAGGCCCTTCGCATCGTAGGGTGTGGCGGGATAGAGCACTTTGAGGCCGGGAATGTGGGCGCACAGTGCCGTCCAGTCCTGGCTGTGCTGGGCGCCATACTTGCTGCCGACCGAACAGCGCAGCACCACCGGCACCTTGAGGATGCCGGCCGACATCGAATGCCACTTGGCCATCTGATTGAAGATTTCGTCACCCGCCCGGCCGATGAAGTCGCCGTACATCAGCTCGATGAGGCTGCGCCCGCCTTCCAGCGCGTGGCCGACGGCGGTGGCGATGATTGCCGCTTCCGAGATCGGCGAATTGAACAGCCGCTCATAGGGCATGATGTCGGAGAGGCCACGGTAGACGCCGAAGGCGCCGCCCCATTCGCGGCATTCCTCGCCATAGGCGATGAGGCTCTCGTCATGCAGCATGTGGTGGAGGATCGCCTCGAACAGCCCGTCGCGGAGCGTGATGGCGCGCATGACGGAAAGCTTCTGGCCGTCGGGGCCGAGACCGGTGCGTGACTTCTTGGCATCCTGCCGGATGCGGGCCGAGGTCTCGGGCGCGCCGAGGAGTTTCACCTCGCCGGCGGGCACAGGAATCTCTTCATTGGAGAACATCAGCCGGCCGATGAGGGTCGGGTCGGCGGGGATGTCGATAATGGGGGCCGCAATGGGATCGACGGCGGCCCTGGTGACGGCGGCGATGCTGGCCACCACGCCGTCCTTCATCACCTGAACGGAGGCGTCGTCCATGATGCCTTCGGCAACGAGGCGGGCTCCATAGGAGGTGATGGGGTCGTGAGCCCCCCACGCGTCGAGCTCTTCCTTGGAGCGGTAGACATTGGCGTCGGTGGTCGAGTGTCCGCCAGAGCGGTAGCATTCGACGTCAAGCAGCGCCGGGCCCTTGCCGTCCAGCAACAGGGCGCGCTTGCGGGCCACCGCGTCGGCCACCGCCAGCGGGTTG
Organism: uncultured Aestuariivirga sp.; assembly: GCA_964510815.1. Classification (GTDB taxonomy): domain Bacteria; phylum Pseudomonadota; class Alphaproteobacteria; order Rhizobiales; family Aestuariivirgaceae; genus Aestuariivirga. Next base: position 21,010 of record CAZECZ010000015.1, on the reverse strand, counting down.
GACCCGTCGACGGTTTCGGCGTGCATGGCGTCCGCATTGATGCCGGCGCCGATGCGCGACAGGCGGTCCCAGCCCATGGTCTCGCCGATGGTCTGGCCGCCCATGGCGTAGAAATTGTTGTTGAAGCAGAACAGCACCGGTACGCCGCCCTTCTGTGCGTCCGTCCACAGTGTCTTGTACTGTGCCATGGAGGCGAAATTCATGGCCTCGAACACCGGGCCGCAGCCGGTGGAACCGTCACCGCTCAGCGCAACGGCGATGGACTTTTCTCCCGCCAGCTTCTTGCGAAGACCGGCGCCCGTGGCGATGCCGGCGGAGGCGCCGACGATGGCATTGTTGGGGTAGGCGCCGAACGGCGTGAAGAAGGCATGCATGGACCCGCCCATGCCGCCGTTGAAGCCGTTGGCCCGCATGAAAATCTCGGCAAGGAGGCCGAACAGCAGGAAGTTTTCAGCCGTGCTGGTTGTGGCGGAAGCCGGGATATGCGTCTCCACGGCGCGCAGCAGCTTGCCGCCGTCATGGCCCTCCATGATGCGCGTGAGTTCGGCGGCCGGAAGCTTGGCGATGGCAGAGAGCCCCTTGGCGATGAATTCGCCGTGGCTGCGGTGGCTGCCGAAGATGTGGTCGCCGGGCTGCAGCGACAGTGCGGCGCCGACCGCCGCGCCCTCCTGGCCGATCGAGAGATGGGCAGGCCCCTTGTAGGTATAGGTGATGCCCTGATAGGCGCCCTTGGCCTTGAACGAGCCCAGCATGGTCTCGAACTCGCGCACCAGCATCATGTGGCGCAACACATCGATGAGCGCTTTGTCGCCGCGCGCCTTGCGCTCGCCGGCCAAGGAGGCGCTGTAGGCGCGGACAGGGATCTGCGGGAAGGACAGGTGGCCAGGCTTGCGGAAGTGTTCGGGGTCGACGGGAATGGTCTTGGGCATTTGAAACTCTATGTTCTGAAAAGCGGAAGGGGACACCGGCCCCCGCGGGACCGGCGCGACTTGCGGATATGTGGAAGCCTCAGGGCTTGGCCATGCGCGGCGGCAGCACCAGCTTGCCGAGAATGCCGAAGGCCGTGGCACCCGAGGCGGCCGGAATGTTGTTGGCGAGGTGGTTGATGTTGGCATGCGCCAGGATGGCGAACTTGATCGCCTCCTTGAAGGCGGCAGGAATGCCGAACTCGTCGGTGAGCGTCAGGCGGAGATGCTTCGGCATGTAGGCGGCGAGCCGCTCCATCAGGTAGCCGTTCCGCGTGCCGCCGCCCGACGCCATGATGGTGTCGCAGGTGTCGATCGCCTTGACGTTGTCGGTGATCGAGCGGGTGATGGCATAGGCAGCGAATTCGGTGACGGTCGCCAGCAGATCCTCGCCCGAGAGATGGCTGTATTCCGCGATGAATGTGTCGGCATAGGACGAACCGAAGTCCAGACGCCAGGCCGAGCGCGGGATCGGGCGCTTGAAGAAGTCATGGTCCTTGAGCTTGGCCATGAGCTTGTCGTCGACCTTGCCGGAGCGCGCCTTCTCCCCGTTCTTGTCGTAGGGCTGGCCAAACTTCACGCGCATGACGTGGTCGATCATCACGTTGCCGGGACCGGTATCGAAGGCCAGCATCTTGGAGCGGTCGGCATGGGCCAGATGGCAGTTGGCGATGCCGCCGATGTTGAGAGTGAGGATCGGCCCGATGTCGCGGAAGGCGACGTAGTCGAGATATTGCATCAGGGGCGCGCCGGTACCGCCCAGCGCATGGTCCATGGGCCGGTACTGGGTGACGACGGGTGTCTCGGTGGCGACCGCGACGATCGACGGCTCGCCGATCTGCAGTCCGCAGGCATAGGGCCCGTCGAGCCAGCGCGACACGAGGTCTTCCTTGTCGTCGTAATTGCGCAGCAGATGGTGGACCGGCGGCTCCTGGTAAATCGTCTGGCCGTCATAGCCGATGACTTCCACGTCGCCGGGCTTGAGGTTGGCCTCGCGCATCAGCGCCCGCGCACATTCGGCATAGACCGCGCCCGCCAGATAGTTGAGACGGTTCAGTTCGAAGATCGAGATCTTGTTCTCGAAGGATTTCAGCACGATGTCGGCAACCGCCTGGGGCCAGTCGTAGCTCTTGCCCATGATGAACTTGGGCCGCGCCGGGTAGCCGTCCGGGCCGTTCCCGATCTCCACCAGCACCACGTCGATGCCGTCGAAGGATGAGCCGCTGTTCAGTCCGATCACGCGTACCATTGCTGTTGTCCTCTGGTCTGGTGCTGTGAATGCCTGTTGTGGACATTTGTTTGCAATAATACGCAATTGTTTGCGTATTGCCAGCGGAAAATGGATTAGCCGCGGCCTGACAGTTTGAGTCCCGCAACAAGGCCGGCGATCAGGCCGATGACGATGCCGCAGAGCATCCACGCCACGACGACGAAGCCGGCATAGCCCTCGAAACCGGAGGTGCTGGCAAGTTCGGTGTAGGCGAGGCCGCCGAGGAGCCCCAGTCCGCCGCCGATGGCGCCGCCGAGAACGAGGCCGAGGAGCGCAAATCCGAACCGTTTGGCAGCACTCATGACAAACCTCGCGAAATTGATGTCAGAAGGTTTCGACCCAGGGCCGGAGCTCGACCTCCCAGGTCCAGGCACTTTTCGGCTGGTTCAGGACATGGAGATAGCTGGCCGCGATGGCATCGGGATCGAGCATGGAATCCGGCCTGTCCGCAGGCTCGCTGCGGCCGGGATTGCGGATCTGCCCGTCGATGACGAAATGGGCAACATGGATGCCCTTTGGCGCCAGTTCCCGCGCCATGCTCTGGGCAAGGCCCCGCAACGCGAACTTGCCCATGGCGAAGGGGGCCGACTGGGCGTAGCCCTTGACGCTGGCGGATGCTCCCGTGAACAGGATGGCGCCGTGGCCACGCGGCAGCATGCGCCGCGCCGCCTGCTGGCCCACATGGAACCCGCCCATGGCGCTGGTGATGACGGCGCGCGCGACATCTGCCACGTCGAGTTCGGCAATGGGACCGCGCGCCCGCGCTCCGGCGTTGAAGATCGCCACGTCCGGTGGCCCCATGTCACGGTCCAACTGGTCGAACAGCGCCGCGACCTCGCCTTCATCGCAGACGTCGCAAGGATAGGCCCGCGCGCCGGTTTCGGCGCACAAGCCGGAAAGCTTCTCGACATTGCGCGCTGCGAGGGCGACGGCAAAGCCTTCGCGTGACAGGAGACGCGCGAGGCTGGCGCTGAGGCCTGAGCCACTGCCGGCGATCACGGCAGTCCCGGATTGTGTGGCCATGATCCCTCGCCTCTCCTTCCGCGCAGCCTTAGCCCCTGCGCCGGGCCTTCTTCGCCGTAGCCTTGCGTGCGGGCTTGGCCGTGGCTCTTTTCGCGGCCTTGGCTGTGGCCTTTTTTGCCGCCTTCCGGGTTGCCTTGCGAGCCGCCTTGCGCGGTGAAACGCGGGACGCGTCGCGCGGCCGGGCCACGTCGTTGCTGCCTTCGGGCTCCGGACCATAACCATAGCTCATGCGCTTCATCTGCGCCATCACGCGGTCCATTTCTTCGTCGGAGAGGATCGGCGGGTCGCCGATGGTGAGCGCCTGGACATAGAGCCGCGAAATCGTCTCCACTTCGGTGGCGAGCCACAGCGCGCTGTCCATCGTCTTGCCGAGCGAGATCTGGCCGTGCTGGCCAAGCAGGCAGGCCAGCCGTCCCTCGAGCGCCTCGATGGCGGCATCCGACAGCGCCTGGGTGCCGAAGGTCGCATAGTCGGAGCAACGGATGGTCGTGCCGCCGGCAACCGCCGTCATGTAGTGGAACGACGGGATCTCCTTGTGATGCACCGCAAGCGTCGTCGCGTAGACCGAATGGCAATGCAGAACCACGTCGATATCCTTCCGGTGAGCGAGGATGTCGCGATGGAAGCGCCATTCCGACGATGGACGGCGGCCCACATAGGTGCCGTCGAAGTCCATCTCCACGATGTCTTCCGGCGTCATGATGTCATAGGGCAGCGACGACGGCGTGATGAGAAAGGTCTTGTCGCTGATGCGCAGCGACAGGTTACCGGCGGTGCCCTGGTTGATGCCACTTGCGTTCATCTTGCGGCATATTGCGATCATGTCGCGGCGCTCGTCGAAATTCTTGATTCTCGCCATTCGTGAAACCTTCGGGGGCAGGGGTTGATGTGAGGCCGCATCGAAGCGGCATGGTCCTTGGGGCGAGCAAAGGCCACGGATGACCCCGTCAGGTCAAGAGCAATCGGCATCGGTGCATGACCTCCATGCCGTGGGCACAGGCTTGAAACCCATCATTCGAGATTGGTGTGATTGGCGCGCATGGTCTCTGGCGCGATGGCGAGCCTGTCGCGAAGCTTCAGGACCATCACCTCGAAGAGGACGAAGAGCGCGCCCTCGAACAGCGAGCCCATGGGAAGCACTGAAGATTTCGTCTCGCCCTGGTCGTCCGCCATGGTCTGGGCCGGGATCGTCAGCACGAAGTCGGCAAGCGCCGCGCTGGCGCCCTTGGGCTGGGCGGTGAGGAGAAGGACGCCGGCGCCGGCCTTGCGGGCAACGCCCATGAGAGCCATCGCGGTCGAGATCTCGCCTGGCCCGCAAGTGACCATGAACAGGTCGCCCTTGCCGACGGGCGGCGTCGTCATGTCGCCGGTGACGGCGGCGGCAAGACCCATGTGATAAAGCCGCATGGCAAAGCCCATGATCTGCAGCCGTTCGCGCCCGGCGCCGAACACCACGATGCGCTTCGCTTTGGCGATCATCCCGATGGCGTGGTCGACATCCGCATCGTTGATCCTGTCGAACACGCCGGCGAGTTCGTTCAGCGCGGTAGCATAGAGCGTGGCCATCTCAGGTCTCGATCCTCTGGCTGGAGTGGGGAAATTGCAAATCCGTCGGCATCATAGACCGATGCCCGCCATCCGGTCGACCGCCGGGACTTTCCGGACACCACGCTGCCTGCTAGCCTTGGCGCGGGAAGGGGCGCTCCATGTCGGCAAACGAACAGATCCAGACACTCTTCATCGGGGTCCTTGCGGTCCTGCTGCTGGCCTCCGCTGCCGGCTACTGGATGAGCCGGCGCAAGGGGGCCGATGCCTCCGTTCAGAACTTCAACGCCCGCACCATTGCCTGGTGGGCGATGGTGGTGCTGATCGGCGTCGCATTCCTGTTCGGCAAAACGGGCGTGGTGCTGCTGTTTGCCATTCTCTCCGCCGTGGCGCTTTACGAGTTCACCATCCTCACCACCAACGGCCATGCCGACCGTCTCGCCATCTTCGCCGCATTCATCGTCGTGCTGCCGGTCCAGTACTGGCTGGTATGGACCCAGTGGTATGGGCTGTTCTCGATCTTCATCCCGGTCTACGGCTTTCTGCTCTTGCCGGTGCTGTCGATGCTGAGGGCCGACACCACCAACTTCATGTCGCGCATCTCGGAATTGCAGTGGGGCGTGATGATCGCGGTGTTCTCGCTCTCCCATGTGCCGGCGCTCATGGTGATCAATATTCCGGGTTTCGAGGGCCGCAACATCCTGCTCATCGCCTTCCTGATCATCGTGGTGCAGGCGAGCGACGTGCTGCAATATGTGTGGGGCAAGCTCATGGGCCGCCACAAGCTGGCGCCGTCGCTGTCGCCGTCGAAGACCGTCGAGGGTCTGGTGGGCGGCGTGGCGAGCGCCACGCTGCTGGGCGCCCTGCTGTGGTGGATCACGCCGTTCTCCATGGTGCAGGCGGCCATGGTGGCGCTGATCATCAATGTCATGGGGTTCCTTGGTGGCCTCGTCATGTCGGCGATCAAGCGCGACCGGGGCGTGAAGGACTGGGGCTATGTCATCAAGGGCCATGGCGGCGTGCTGGACCGGCTCGACTCGATCGTGTTTTCGGCCCCGATCTTCTTCCACGTCGTGCGCTACTGGTGGCTGGGCTGATCAGCCGCCTTTTTTCATCAGATGGGCGGCGATGCGCCGAAGCCGCAGCACCGAGGTCACGGCACCGCCGATGACGATGATCCACAGCATGAGACCCAGGAGGCCGATACCGCCGATGACGGGGTGCCACGAGGCCGGCGTCACGGCGAGATAGAAAGCGCAAGCCGCGAGCGAGAACATGCGCTCCTGCTTGGCCATCGGCCCGCCGAAATCAGGCGGCGCCCCGGCCATGGTGCCGGCGGCGCGCACATAGGTGACGAATAGCGCCATGCAGGATGCGGCCCATCCACCCAGCGGATCGCCGCTCACCGCATAGCCCGCACCCACCATCAGGGCAACGTCAGACAGGCGGTCTGGAAGTTCATTATAGAGCAGGCCCACCGGCGAGCCCTTGCCGTGCTCCACCGCCACCATGCCGTCGAACATGTTGCAGAGCCCACGCGTCACCACAAGGATGGGACAGAGGATGAGGAGCAGCCATTGGATGCCCGGAAGATGGGGCGTGAGGAACAGGACGACGCCGGAGCCGACGCCGCAGGCCATTCCGAACAGCGAAATCTGATTGGGCGTGATGCCGGCTTCCGCGAGCGTGCGCGCGAAAGCGATGGCAGGGCCAGTCTTGCGGGCGGGGATGGGGCGCCGGTTCGAGAAGTCTTCATTGCTCATGTGATTGCTCCGCCGTTCCAGTGTTCTGAGGGTTCATCAGCTGCGCCACGCTGGTCTCCAGCTGCCGGATGACGGCGTCCGGATCTGCATCTGAGCCGATTGTGACCGGCGTGCCGAACCGCACGGTGACGCCGCCGCGCCGCGGCCAACTGGCACCCTTGGGCAAGACGGCATGACCGCCTTCGACCGCAATCGGCACGACGGCGGCATGCAGACCCTTGGCCAGAAGCCCGATGCCGCCCTTGAATGGCAGCAGCCGCCCATCCGGTGAGCGTGTGCCTTCTGGAAAGATCAGGATCGACCAGTCATCGTCGGCGAGTTCGCCGCAGCGTTCGAGGCTGGCGCGCACATTGCCCGTTCGCGAAAACGGGAAGGTGTTGAGGAACAGCGACGAGAGAGCGCCGGCGATGCGATTGGCATAGAAATAATCGGCTGCTGCCGCCACCACCGTCCGCGCCAGCAGGGGCTTCGGCAGCGCCCGGAGAATCGACAGCGTGTCGGCATGGCTGCTGTGATTGGCGATCATCAGGAGCGGCCGCTTGACGCCACCGATGTTATCCAGCCCTTCGATGGTAAAGGGCCGCGCGAAGATGCCGAACGCGGGGAACACGAGAAGGGATTGCAAGCCGCCCCGGATCCTCGACGTCCACCCGTTCAACGCCCAGGCGGGGAAGGGCGGCAGTTCACCCGTATGGCTGGTGTCCTCCACCAGGGAGATCAGGTCTTTCACCGTGGTGACACCAGACAGCTTTTCCTCATCGAGCGCGATACCGAGTTCCGTTTCGATGGCAGCACCCAGTTCGACACGGCCAAGGGAATCGAGGCCGAGGTCGCGGACGATGTCGCTGTCATCGGTGATGGCGAGGTCCGGATCCTTCGCCAGCTTGCGGAGCATGGCGCGAATCTGGTCGGGCCGGTTCTGGGGTTGGGAGGCTGTTTGGTTTGGAGTGTCTACGGGCTGAGCCGACTCCAGCAGCGCCGCCTTGACCGTCTTGCGCTGGACCTTGCCGAGATTGGTGCGCGGAAAATCGCCGGTGCTCCAGATGGTGTGGCCCAGCACATGCTGGTGGCTGCCGAGCCGGCCATTGGCCGCCTGAACGGCAGCGCTCGCCGCGGCCTCGGTATCTTGGCCCGGTGCAATGCGGAGGCAGGCGTGGATGCGTTCCTGGCCCCTGCGATCGGGCAAGGCGAGCACCACGCTATCGAGGATGCCGGCTTCGCGGTTGAGTTCGGCCTCGATGTCGGCGGGATAGACCTTCTGTCCGCTGGCCAGCACGATGCGGTCACCCAGCCGCCCGGTGACGCGGAGGATGCCGTCGGCATCGATCTCGGCAATGTCGCCGGTATGAAACCAGCCATCGGTAAAAGCCGCTGCGCTGCGCTCGTCATCGCGCCAATAGCCCCGCGCCACATTGGGGCCGCTGGCCCAGAGTTCGCCCTCGTCCGCGAGCTTCACCTCGACGCCGCTGACGGCGCGGCCGATGCTGCCCGGCCGGCGGTCGTCATAGGTGTTGGAGGCGATGACCGGCGCGCATTCGGTCGAGCCATAGCCCTCAATGACGCGGACGCCCATGTTTTCCCATAGCCGCAGCGTGTCTGGCGGCAATGGTGCTCCGCCGCACAGGAAGAATTGCAGCCGTCCGCCGAGTTGCGCATGAATGCGGCGAAACAGGTGCCGCCGCCAGCCGATGGGCAAGCGTTCGGCCAGCCGCAACTGCCGTTCCCATTGCCGTTCTAGCCCGCGCTGCCGGATGCCTTGCGTGATCGTCGCCAGCATCATGTCGAGGAAGCGCGGCACGACGACCATGCCGGTGGCGTGCCGCCGGCGGAGTTCCCGCAGGATCACCGGCGGTTGCAGGCTCGGCACATAGTGGACGGAGCCGCCATGCAGCATCGGAAGATAGAGGCCCGCCGTCTGCTCCAGCATGTGCGACAGCGGCAGGATGGAAACCAGATGCAGCGGCACGCGGTCCGGCACGATGGCGCTCGCGGCGCAGACATCGGCGGCGATGTTGCCGTGGCTCAGCACCGTGCCCTTGGGTTCGCCTGTGGTGCCCGAGGTGAAGACGATCTCGGCGATGTCATCAGCGGCGGGATGATGATCGCTGAACGGTGCGGCGCGTGCGAGGTCGATGTCTGCCAGCGAAATCGTGCGTACGCCCTCGACCTGCAAGCCGGGCCGCGACGTGAGCAGCAGCGCCGCCTCGGTCTTGGCGGCCACGCTGGCGAGGAACTCGGTGGACGACCCCATGTCCATCGGCACCACGATCAGCCCGGCTGCCATGGCGCCGAGATGGGCAGCAACCGCCATGGGGCTGTTCATGGCCGAGATCATCACCCGGGCGCCGGCATCGAGCTTCAGCTCATGCCGGAAATAGCCGGCGAAGGCCGAAACCAACTGACGAAGCGTTGCGTAGCTCCAGCGGTCCGTCCTCAAATCGCGGCGCATCGAAACAGCCGTCTCCCAGCCGTGGGCGGCCACTGCCCGGTCCAGCATTGCCAGAAGCGTGTCGGGCGCGCCGGTCATGGGGTGGTGCCGGTTGGCTTGAAGCGGCCGTGGGCGATGAAATGCAGGACCTGGTCCAGCAGCAGGGGCGACCCGTAGGCTTCGTCGTGATCGACGGGGAGGTCGATGGCATCGTCCGCGCCAGGCAGCAGCCGGTCGTGTGACCACGCAGACGCCGGAACGGAGTTTGGCGACAGGCCGAGGCGCGTGGCAAGCCGCGATGCCTTCAGTTCCACGATCAGTCCCTTTCCACTGCCCAGTGCCGGAACCGGGATGGTGTCGACGGCCCCGCCGGCCAGATCCAGCACCGACCTGCCGGCGAACAGCACCATCAACGGTCTTGTATAGCGTTCGATGAGTCGGCGCGACACCTGCTCCTGGATGGGCGAGCGCACATGGATCGTGCGGCCGACCGGAACGGACGCCAGGCGCGGCCCGGCGGTGCGGAAGACAAATCCGCCACCGATATAGTTGAGGACGTGAATGGCCTTGCAGTTGGCCGGAATCTCGTGCGCCAGATAACGCGTGAGCCATCGGGCGGCCGATGCGAGGCCAAAATAGTAGGGGACGCGGGGCACCCTGACATCAAAGGTGCAGTGCTGTTTGAGATAGGCTGAAACCCGCTCGCGGTCTTGCCGCCAGGCGGTGACGCCGACCAGCACGAGCAGGACCTCCGGCGCGGAATCGCCGCCTACGCTTGGGCTGCCGTCAGTCACGCGAACGTCTCGCCATCATGGTGCGATGCAAGGCACAGGAACCGCATGGCGTCAAGCAGCAGCTGCCCGTCGAAGCCCAACGCCCTCCTTTTCCGCATGGCGGACTGCGTCCCGCCCCATTGCCGCAAGCGCCCGGCTGTTCCAACATGCGCCGATGGATGAGCACAAAGCGAAGACGGAAAAGATTGCTGGCATCGTAATGCTCATCATATCGGTGATGAGCTTCGGCGCTGTCGACGGGTTCAGCAAGATGCTCGTCGACACCCAGTCCTTCGGCCAGATCATGCTGACGCGCTATCTGCCGTCCTTCCTGGCCGTGCTGCTGGTCGCCGGGCCCGGTGGCTGGAAGGGCCTCTTCGCGACCAGGTCACCGTCGATGCAGATCCTGCGCGGACTGACGCCGATCCTGGTTGGCGGCCCGATGGTCTTTGCCGTGCGTTACCTGCCGCTGGCGGAAGCGACCGTCATCCTGTTTGCCGGACCGTTCCTCGTCGTCGTGTTCTCCGGAATCATGCTGGGCGAACGGGTCAGCGCGTCGAGCTGGATTGGCGTGGCCATCGGGTTCCTTGCCGTCGTGGTCGTGGCGCGGCCGGGTTTCGATGCGCTCTCCGTCTACGCCGTCTTTCCGGCCACGGCGGCGGTGTTCTACGCGCTGCTGCAATTGCTCAGCCGCCAGCTCGGGACACGGGGCGAAGAGACCAGGACGACACTGGCCTGGACGTTGCTGGTGGGAACGCTCGTCTCGCTGCCGCTGGCGGTCCTCGACTGGCAGACGCCGACGGCCTGGCAATGGCTGTGGATGGCGGGCCTGGGCTTCACCTTCGGTGTCGGGCAATATTTTCTCGCCAAGGCCTTCGCGCTGGCGCCTGCGAATGTGCTGGCGCCGTTCAGCTACTTCCAGATCCTCTCGGCCGTGGCATTCGGGCTCATCGTTTTTCATGACATTCCCGACCTTTGGACGGTGACGGGAATCGTCATGATCATGGGGGCTGGCATCTATGTCTTCGGGCGTAACACGCCGGCCAAGGGCTGACCTCCGCACATCATTTCTTGATCTCGCTCAACGTTTCTGGCCCAATGTCAAGCTAAGGAAGATTCTGCGGCGCTGATTCAGCGTGAGCAGTTAATGGGTTGGAACAGCTACGGCACGTTGATCGTGCAATGCAAAAATATAAGTTAAGTTGCCGATGGAGCGGCGGTATCATTCACCCCCGGTGGAGGAGGCGCAATCGTGAACATTCCGCAAAGGCCATCGGCCTATCGCACTTATGCTCCGCCCCCGTTCACGCCAGACGATGCAAAAATTGCCACCATCCTGTTCGGCGGAGCCCATTGGCGGCTTGAACGCCTGCTGGAAGGCTTGTTCGAAAATCTGGGCTACAATGCCAAGGCTTTGCCGCAACCCACCAAGCAGGATCTGCTGCGCGGCCGCGAGCTGGCCGACGTGGGCCAGTGCTGCCCCACGACATTCACCGCTGGCAACCTCGCCAATTTCCTCATCTCCGAGACGGAGAAGTTGGGGGCGGAAGAGGTCTCGCGCAAATATGTCTATCTCACGGCCGGATCCTGCGGCGCCTGCCGTTTCGGCCAGTATCACCAGAGCTATGAACTGGCGCTGCGCAATATCGGGCTTGAGACATTCCGCATGTTCCTGCTGGCCCAGGATGGCGTCGACCAGGGTGCTGTCCCCGGCGGCGGTTTGCGCGTCGATGCGCAGATGACTTTCGGTGCCGTGATGGCGGCCCTCGTCTCCGACGTCATGCGCGACCTGGAGTTCCAGCTCCGGCCCTATGAAGTGGTGGAAGGTTCCGTCAACCGGGCCTGCCGGGCGGCCGTCGAGGACCTCTGCGAAGCGTTCCGTAACCGGCCGCTGCGCGGCAAGCTGTGGGGCGCGCTCGTCTGGCACTTGACCACGGACTATTTCGCCGATGCGCTGCGCAACATCCGCCATCACTTCGACGGCCTGGCTTTCGATCGCCTGCGGGTCAAGCCCAAGGTGGCAGTGACCGGCGAGTTCTTCCTGCAGACGACGGAGAGCGACGCCAACTACAACATCCACAACTGGCTCGAGCAGGAGGGCGCCGAAGTGGTGCCCAGCATCACCGCTACCTGGCTCGACTACAACATCCGCTTCTTCCACCAGAGCTTCGAGGACCGCATTGGCATCGACCGCTATGCCAAGCTGAAGATGAAGGGATTGAAGCTTGCCTCGCGCGCGGCGCACCGGATCTACAACCGTATGCGTGCGGCACTCTGCGATGTGCCGAAGCCATTGCCGGACCAGGACGAGATCCGCAAGCTGGCCAGCCCCTATTTCAACAGCAGGCTTTCGGGCGGCGAGGGCGACATGCTGATCGGCAAGTCGCTTCTGCTCCATCTCAAGAAGAAGGCACACATGATCTGCGAGCTGTCGCCCTATGGCTGCATGCCCAACACCATGAGCATCGGCGCCATGTCGGGCGCCCTCGGCAAGCATCCCGATCTTCTCTATGCGCCGCTCGAGATCAAGGGTGACGCCGAGGTCCACGCCCTGTCGCGCTGCCAGATGATCCTGACCGAGGCCAAGAAGCGCGCCCAGAAGGAGTTCGATGCAGCCCTTGCTGTTACTGGCTTGACGGTGGAGACGGCGCGCGAACTGATGGCGAGGCGGCCCGAGATGAGCAAGGCCTTCTATGCCCCGCCGTCGCACGGGGCAGCCGGAACCGCGGCGAACATCATTCTCGAGCTGGGGGGAAAGTCTCTATGAGAGTAGCGGGGATCGACGTCGGTTCGACGACGGTCAAGGCCGTGCTGATGCAGGATGGCGAGGTCCTCTGGCAGGACTATCAGCGCCACCACACGCGGCAGGCCGAGAAAACGCTGGAATTCCTGACGCGGCTCGAAGAGGAGGCGGGCCTCGAACCCGAAGCGGATCGCGTGGTCTTCACCGGTTCGGGTGCCGGTCACATTGCGCCGCTGGTGGGCGGCAAGCTGGTGCAGGAGGTGGTGTCGGTCGCCGCCGCCGTCGAGAAGCTGCACCCCGATGTGCGCTTCGTTTCCGAGATCGGCGGCGAGGACATGAAGACGATCTTCTTCACGCCCACCAATGACGGCGTATCGAAACAGGTCTACATGCAGTCGGCCTGCAGCGGCGGCACCGGCACCTTCATCGAGAAGACGGCACGCAAGCTGCAGGTTTCGCCCGAGGTGTTGTCTCAGATGCCCTATGAGGGCCTGCAGCTTCACCGCATCAGCTCAAAGTGCGGCATCTTCGCCGAGAGCGACGCCAACAGCCTGGTGAAGGGCGGCGTCAAGGTCGAGGAGATCATCGCCAGCCTGTTCGAGGCGGTGGTCTACCAGAACCTCGCGACACTGGCCAAGGGCAACACGCCGATGCCGGAGGTGCTGCTGCTCGGCGGGCCCAACCTGTTCTTCATGGGCCTGCAGCAGGCCTGGCACAAGCACCTCCACGACCTGTGGCGAGAGCGCAACGTGGCGCTGCCCGACCCGGCGTCCCGCCCCGACCTCATCCATGTGCCGAAGGACGCGCTTTATTACGCCTGTCTCGGCTGCATCGAAGTGGCCGCGCGCGATGCCGAGGCCAAGCCCTATCTGGGGCGGAAGCAGCTCTCGTGGTGGATCAACGAAGGTCAGCAGGAGAGCAAGGCCAAGGAAGGTGCCAGGGGCCTCGTCTCCACCAAGGCGGAACTCGACGACTTCCTCGACCGCTTCGGCAGGCCCCCGGCCGTATCGAGGACACCGCGCCGGGAGATCAAGGGGCCGGTGGCGCTGGGCTGCGATTTCGGCAGCACCACGACCAAGGCCGTGGCGCTGTCGCCGGAACGCGAGATCCTGTTCTCCTGCTATGCGCCCTCGCGCGGCAACCCGATCGAGGATGCCAAGACGCTGTTCGCCAAGGTCCGCGAGGAAGGCTGCGAGGACGTCGGCGCGCTGGCGCTGACAGGCTACGGCAAGGACCTTCTCACCGACATCGTCGGCGCCGATGTGCCGGTGGTGGAAACCGTGGCGCATGCGACGGCGGCCCTTCACTTCTTTCCCGATGCCGATGCCATCTGCGATGTCGGCGGGGCGGACGTGAAGATCATGCTGCTGCGCCAGGGCACCGTGACGGACTTCCGACTGAACTCGCAATGTTCCTCCGGCAACGGCGCCTTCCTGCAGGGCGTTGCCGAGCGCTATGGCATCGATCTCAACGACTACGCCGAGAAGGCGTTCGAGGCCAATTCCATGCCGGCGCTGATGATGGGCTGCGGCGTGTTCCTGCAATCCGACATAGTCAACCAGCAGCGGAAGGGCTGGCGCGCCGAGGAGATCATGGCCTCGCTCGCCTCGGTGCTGCCGCTCAACGTGTGGGTCTATGCCGGCCAGTTCACCAACATGCGCGCCGCCGGCCGCAAGTTCGTGCTGCAGGGCGGCACCCACCGCAATCTTGCGGTGGTCAAGGCGCAAGTCGACTTCATCCGTTCCAAGGTGCCGGACGCCGAGGTCGTCGTGCATCCCTATTGCGGCGAGGCGGGCGCCATCGGCGCGGCCCTGCTTGCGGCCGAGCGTATTGATCGCGGCGAGCCAACCCGGTTCCGCGGCTTCGAGGCGATCGGCGGTCTCGACTATGTGAGCACCACCAACAAGAAGACCATCTGCCAGTGGTGCACGGTCAACTGCAACCGCACCTTCATCGACGTGAAGCTGGAAGGCGGCGAAGGCAGGCCGTGGAGCAAGGTGCCGCTGGAGGCCGGATGGCAGCGCGTCATCGCCGGCAATTCCTGCCCGCGCGGCCTTGTCGAGGACACCGACGAACTGCGCACCGTGAAGGCCAAATTCGAGGAGAACCGCCGTGCCTATCCCAATATTGGCGAAATGGTTCGCGAAGCCGCCTTCCGCCGCACCAAGGCCGCCCAAGCGTAACCTCCGCATCGGCATCCCCAGGGCGCTGAACGTCTGGTCGACGCACCAGTTCTGGTTCGGCCTGTTCACTGCGCTGGGCATCGAATCGCGCAACATCGTGTTCTCGTCGGAGACTTCGGAACAACAGTTCCGTGACTTCGGCCAGGGCCGCGGCACGGTCGATTGCTGCTATCCCGTGAAGTGCCTCGTCGGCCATTATGGCGAACTGCTCTATGGCCAGAAGAAGAAGCTCGACATCCTGTTTTCGCCGATGGTCTACACGCTGCCCTCGTTCATGATGGGGCACGCGGTGGATCATCTCTCGTGTCCGCGCGTGATGGCGGGCACGGAAAATATTCGCGCCGGCTTCATCCGCGAGAAGGACATGTTCGCCGAAGCGGGTGTGAAGCTGGTGTCGCCCCTGGTCACCATGTCGGACCGGCCGCTGACTGGCAAGCAGCTGTTCGAAGCGCTTGGCCCCGTCATCCCCGATCTGACGCGCGAGGAACTCGAAAGCGCGGTCGATGAAGGATTTGCGTGTCTGCGTGATTTCGATTCCATGCTGAGGGCAAGGAGCCGCGCCATATTGGAGGACTGCGCGCGCGACAGCCGCCCCTGCCTGTTGATCCTCGGGCGGCCCTATCACATGGACCCCGGCATCGGCCACGAGATCGAGAACGACATCCAGGGCTACGGCTACCCGATCCTGTGGGGCCAGTACCTGCCGCTCGATGATGACATCCTCGGCTGGCTGTTTGCGCGCGATCTTGCGGAGGGCCACATCAAGCATCCCCTCGACATCGCCGATGTCTGGCGCTCCTCCTACAGCGCCAACACCAACGAGCTGCTGTGGGGAGCGAAGTTTGCGGCCCGCATGCCGTGGATCACCTGCGCCATCCGCCTGTCGAGCTATGAGTGCGGCATGGACCAGCCGACTTACACGCCGGTGCAGTCCATTGCCGAAGCCAGCGGCACGCTGTTCTTCTCGTTCCAGGACCTCGATTCGACCAAGCCGGCGGGCGCCATGCGCATCCGCACCGAGACCATCGTCCACTATCTGCGTGAACATTCGAAGAAGATCATCGCCCGCAAGCTGGCGGATTTGCCGGCCGGAGGGCCATTCGGGATCGGCGAGGCTGCAGAGGCAATCGCGGTTGAACAGCCGGTGACGGCCTAATCCGGCATCTGCAGGATGCTGCGGTTGATCCTGGCGAGTGAATCCCAGCCGCCGAGCGCCATGGCGCGGTCGATCTCGCGCTGAAGCAGTTCGAGCACCCACAGCACGCCCTCTTCGCCGGCTGAGGCAACGCCCCAGAGCTGCGGCCGGCCGATGAGCACGGCCTTGGCGCCGAGCGCCAGCGCCTTGATGATATCGGTGCCGCGCCGGAAGCCGCCATCGACCAGCACGGTGGTCTTGTCGCCCACCGCGTCGACGATGGCCGGCAGGGCTGCGATCCCGGAAACGGCGCCGTCGAGCTGACGGCCGCCATGGTTCGACACGATGACCGCGTCGATGCCGCGATCCTGCGCGGCGCGGGCCTCATCGCGGTGCAGAATGCCCTTGAGGATCATCGGGCCGTCCCACAGGCTGCGTACCCACTCGACGTCCTTCCAGCCGATATCGGGATCGAGCTGCTCCTGCATGACGGGACCGAAGGCACCGATCGAGGTCCGCGTTCCATAGTTGACGAAGGTCGGGTTGGGTGCCTGGCGAATGCGCATCATCCAGCCCGGATGACTGGCGAGATCAAGAAGCCCACGCAGCCGCCAGCGCATGGGAAACATCAGGCCGTTCCGTGCATCGCGGTCGCGCACCGCCATCACCTGGTTGTCGACTGTGAGGACGAGGCCTGCATAGCCAGCGGCCTTGGCGCGGCTGGCAAATTCCGCCGTAATGCCGCGGTCCTTGTAGAGAAACACCTGCATCCACTTGGGGCCGGGAGTTGCGTCGGCAATCTCCTCCATCGTGCTGGTTGAGGCATGGCTCGTCGTATAGATGGTGCCGAAGCGATGGGCGGCGCGCGCCGTGCACAGTTCCGCATGCGGCCACAGCAACCCGGCAAGCCCGGTGGGTGCCACGATGACGGGCGACGGCAGGCGGTGGCCCAGGATCTCGACCGACTGGTCGCGCGTTGGTGCGCCTTCCAGCACCTTGGGCACGAAGCGGATGCGCGCGAGATCGTCGATGTTGCGCTTGACGGTGATCTCATCGCCTGCCGCGCCATCGACCATGTCGAACAGCATGCGCGGCAACTTGCGCCTGGCGATGTCGCGCAACGCGTGGACGCTGTAGCCGTAGCGCTGAAGCGCCGCGCGGTCCATCACTTGAGCCTGTAGGCCTTTATGCCATTGTCGTGGAAGAGTTTGCGCCTTTCGTCTTTGCTGCAGCCCTCGGTGGCCCAGTCGAGGACTTCGAGCCAGCTCAGGTAGGTTCCCGCCAGTTCGGCCACCGGCCAGTCGCCGCCATACATGATGCGGTCGAAGCCGAAGCAGTCGATGACATGGTCGATGTAGGGACGGAGCTGCTCGCGTGTCCAGTTGGCGTGATCGGCCTCGGTGGTGACGCCCGACAGCTTGCACACCACATTGGGAAGTGCAGCCATCTCGCGCATGTGCGAACTCCACGGCTCGACCAGACCGGCCTTGATGCCGGGCTTGGCGATGTGATCGAGAACGAAGGACACATCCGGGCAGCGCCGTACCATTTCCAGCGTGTTGGGCAGCTGATGATGGAAGATGCAGATGTCGAAGGAGAGATTGTACTTCGGCAGGAGCTTCAGGGCGTCGAGGAACGGTTGCTTCAGCACGAATTCCGGATCGGGCTGGTTCTGGATCAGCCGCCGGATTCCGCGCATGACGGGCAGCGCGGCCAGCTCTGCCATTTCATTTTCGAGGGATGGGCCTTGTTCCATGGGCAGGCAGGCGACGCAGCCTTTGAGGCGCGAGTCCGCCTCAGCCAGGGATTGGACCCATTTCGCTTCGTCCATGTAGAGCGGCATGTCGACGTCGACTTCGGCAAACACCAGGCTTTCGATCTCGTAGGGCTTGGCGCGCGCGGTGAGATCGGCGATCGACCAGTCGCGCGACAGCTTCGGCGCGCCCGCGGCCCAGCTGTACTTGAAGCGCTTCTGGTCGAGCAGGTGGACATGGGTGTCGACGATGGGGAAATCGATCATGGTCAGGCTCCGGATTGGAAGAAAAGACTAGCTGGGAATGCCGTTCCTCGCAAACGCCGCCGCGGCTTCGCGTTCAAGCTCGCGCTCGTCGAGAGCTTCACCGCGCGCAGCACGGGAATCGATACCGTGAACCAACGCCGCGATGGCGCGGTTGGCCGGCACGGCGATGCCCAGTGCCTCGGCTTCGCGCACCAGCGCGGCATTGAGGCTGCTGATTTCCGTGCGCCGGCCTGCTTCCACATGCTGCAGCATGGAGGGCCGGTTGTAGCGCAGGAACGCGTGTTCGCGGATGTGATGGGCGGGGTCGGGTTCCGGAAGCGTAATGCCCTTGGCCGTCACGACGGCGAGGATCTCGGCGATGATGGTGTTGAGCAACGCGCTCATTTCAGGATGCCGGGCCACTTCGCCGGGACGAAGCCGGGTGAGGGCCGACAGCGGATTGAGGGCACAATTGAGGGCGAACTTGGACCAGACGTGGCCGATGATGTTGTCACTTGCGGCGGTGGGAAGTCCAGCGCTGTTCAGGAGTGCCGCCAGCCTTTCGACCCGCGGGCTGATGCCGCCGGTGACATCACCAATCGTCGTTTCGCCGACATTGGTATTGAGCGTATGGCCGGGTTCAGCCATGGCGGCGCTGACATAGGTGACGCCACCGACGACTCGCGCCTCGCCGAGATGCGCCGCCAGCGCTTCGATGTTGCCGATGCCGTTCTGCAACGTGAGCGCAAAGCCATCGGCTGCGAGAACGGCCGGGATCATCGGCGCCACCGCGGCGGTGGCGTTGCTGTCGACCATCACCAGCGCGAGGTCGAATCCCCGCAAGGGCGCGGCATCCGTCACGGTCTTCACCCGCTGCGTGAACGTCCCGTCCGGGTCGGTGACCTTGACCCCCGTCGCGGCGATGGCCCCGATCTGGCGCGCATCGATGTCATGCAAGGTGATATCGCATCCCGCACGCGCCAGCTTTCCGCCGAAGACGGACCCCATGGCGCCAGCGCCGGTGACGATGATCCGCATCGACGCCTATCCCCTGGTCCGGCGGACCTTCTTGCTGGCCAGGAGATCGGCGATGAAGCCGACCTCCTTGAGGCCGCCCTTCACCTTGGCGAGCATCTGGGCCTCGGCCGCGCGCACCGCATCGAGCGACGCCAGAATGGCCTTGGCCTTTTGCTGCGGAACAATGACGACCCCGTCGCGATCGCCGACGACGATGTCGCCGGAGGTGACTTGAAGCCCGCCGCACTGGATCGGCAGGCCGACGCTGCCGGGACCGTTGCGGGCCGGCGAGTTGGGCGTGGCGCCGATGCCGTAGCAGGGAAACGCGAGCGCCTCGATATCGTTCTGGTCGCGCACCAACCCGTCGGTGACGAAGGCAACGGCGCCGCGGTTCTTGGCGATGCCGAGCAGGAGATCGCCGACGACGGCCGTTCCGGTGAAGCCGCCGGTTGCCGCCACCAGCACATCGCCAGCCCTGCATTCCGCGACGGCGGCACAGAGCGCCAGGTTGTCGGCGGGGCCGCAGTCGCAGGTGAGGGCACAGCCGGCAAAGGGCATCACGGGACCGATGGGCTTGATCCGCCAGTCGAGCGCGCCATGACCTTCCATGGCATCCACCAGGAAGCTCGTCGGAACGCCACGGAATTTTTTCACCAGCGCCGCCGCGGGACGGCGCATCGTGCGGGCAATATCGAGAAGCGGCGGGTCCTCGATCACTCGGCCGCAACCCGCTTGGCAGAACTGTTGTAGTTGCGCGGGTCCTTGTGGAGCCCGCCATTCAGCATGATCATGGCAAAACGAGACGGGCCGACGAGCACCGACTGGTCGGCAAGGGGATTGCCATCGACCAGCAGCATGTCGGCCAGGGCGCCTTCGCGGATGATGCCGAGTTCGCCGTCATGGCGCATGAGCCCTCCGCCGATCTTGGTGGCGCAGCGCAACGCTTCGGCTGGCGAATAGCCGAAGTACTTGACGAAGTGCCCGATGTCGCGGGCGTTCTGGCCCATGGGCGTGATCGAAAATCCGTAGTCGCCACCAATCACCACGCGGATGCCGCGCTTCCTGATCTTGTGATAGGTCTCGCATGTTGCCTCGAACTTGCGGAACAGGTTCATGTTCTCGGCCAGTTCCTTGCTGAAGCCGTAGCGCTCGCCCTCGATGGTGCAATTGTGCACGAGGCCGAACGCCGGGCCAACGAAGGACGTGTCCTTGACGCTCTCCAGCATGTCGAGGGCTTCCTCGTCGGCGAAGTCGCAATGGTAGATGCAGTCGACCTTGTGCTTCACCGCCATCTTGACGCTGAGCGACGAGCGCGCGTGGGCCGCGACCATCTTGTCATACTTGTGGGCGACGCTGATGAAGGCTTCGAGCTCATCGTCTTCCAGCGTGGTGATCTCGGCGCGGGCATGGCTGACGAACTCGTCGCCGGAGATGTTGATCTTCATGTTGTCGACGCCGTCGCGGATGCATTCGCGCGCAACCTTCCGGAACTCGACGGCACCGTCGGCGGTCAGTCCGAAGCTCTCTTCGTGGATGTGGCGCCGGCGCTCGTCACCCAAGCCGGCCGTCGCTGTCACCTCGGGGCTCGAAGCCCGCATGCGCGGCCCCGGGATGACGCCCTCATTGATGGCATCGCGAATGGCCACGCCGATCATCGGCTTGGCGGAGGCGGCCTCGAAGATCGAGGTGAAGCCATAGTCGAGCAGCAGCTTGACATTGGCCGCGGTGAGGATGGTGTGGCGTTCCGGCGGGACGCGGCCCAGCTCCGCATTGGTGGAGATACCGACGAAGCTTGGGTGACAGTGGCCCTCGACCATGCCGGGCATGAGGAACATGCCGCCGCCGTCGATGATCTCCGAGGCCCGTTCGGCGGCGATCTGGTCCTTGCCCCTGGCAACGGCCTTGATGCGGTTCCCCTCGACCAGAACCTCACCGGGGTAGGCGGCATCATTGTCGCCATCCCAGATCGTGATGTTGCGCAACAGGATTGCAGCCATGCGAACCTCCTTCAGCTTCGTGTTTTCACACCCCGCCCATAGAGCAGCAGCATGCCGATGATGACCAGGCCGTAGATCACCTGGCGTCCGGCCTCGGGCATTTGCATGACCGAGAGGATCGATTGCAGCAGGGTGATCAGTATGACACCGGCAATGGTGCCGAGATAGT
>CAZECZ010000014.1:0-46634 GCA_964510815.1 uncultured Aestuariivirga sp. | reverse complement strand
CCCATAAGATGTCCATGATGCGCGACAGCACGACATCGACGGCACCACCGAAGAATCCGGACGCCAGACCGATCAGGGTGGAAAACAGCAAGGTGAAGATGGCCGCGGCCCCCGCGATCAGCAGGGAATTCATGCCGCCATAAAGGAGTCGCGCCATGACATCGCGGCCCTGGTTGTCGGCACCGAGAAAATAGTTGCCGATTTGCCAGGTGGGACCGATTGGCGTGTAGCCAAGCCCGAGACCTTCGGTGGATTGCTCCATCACGGGCATGTCTTGGCCATTGACCGTGATCACGGCGTCGAGCGTCGACTTGAAGGGATCGACACCGGCCCATGCGGCATAGGCTGGCGCCAGCACGCAGACGGCAACGATCAGAATGAAGATCAACAGGGCCGCCACGGCAGCCCTGTCCCTGAACAAGCGCCGAACAGCCGTGGCCCACGGGCCACGGCTCTTCCGTATGCTTTCAGACGTCTCGGTGACAGCCGTCAACTTGGCTCACTGCACCCAGGACTGCGTCACCATCCAGTAGAACTGCGAGTTGAACTGGAAGTTGCCGAGCCGCTTCGACACGAAGTCGATGTGCTTGGGCGTGAACAGGGCGGCCATCGGCGCCTTGTCTGTCACCTCCTTGTCGATCTCGGCCCACATCTTGTTGGCAGCATCGGGATCGGTCACGCCCAGTGCCAGCGCATCCTTCATCTTCTTGTTCACGCCTTCATCGCAGAAGCCGGAGATGTTGATCGAGCTGTCGGATCCTTCGACGAAGCTTTCACAGCCGAACAGGATGTAGAGGAAGTCCGACGCCGCAGGATAGTCCTGGTACCATTGCGACACGGAGATCTGTACCTTGTTGTTGGTGTTCTGGATGTAGGTGAACTGGATGTTGGGCGAGATCGGCTTCACGTCGGCGTCATAGCCGATGTCCTTCAGCACGCTCTGGAGATAGACGCCGATGGACTTGGACACGGCGGTATCCTCGACGATGACGGTCACCTTCTGGCCCTTGGTTCCGGACTCTTCAACCAGTTGCTTGGCCTTTTCGACATCAGGCGCCGACCACTTCTCGCCCGGGTCCTTGGTATAGGGGCAATAGGGCTCGTTGCCGGGGAAGCCCGGAGGCAGGACCTGGCACACTGGGGAGGCCAGCACCGGGCCGCCGAACAGGTTTACCAGCGCCTTGCGGTCGATGGCGTAGTTCACGGCCTGCCGGGCCTTCACATTGTCGAAGGGAGCAAGACGCGTGTTCATCGGCGCATACCACCAGGCGGTGAGCGTGTTGATGAACACCTGGTCCTTGAACTTTGTACCGATCTCGCCCAGTCGGTCGGTCGGCGGCTGGTCGAACATCCAGTCGGCTTCGCCGTTCTGCACCGCCGTCACCTCGGCTTCGTCGGTGAGACCAAAGTCATATTGCACGACATCCGGATACCCGTCGGGCTGGGCATCTTCGCTCCACACCTTGAAGTGAGGATTGCGGGTCATCGTCATCCCCTTGTTGGGATCGTAGGCGGAGATCATGTAGGCACCGGTACCCGGGATCGGGGTGGAGCCCACGTCCTCCGCCGGCGTGTCGGCCGGCAGGATCGCCGCATGCGGCAGTGCCAGTTTGTCAAAGAACTCTGCATCCGGCTGCGTCAGGTTGATGGTCACCGTGCCAGCCGCCTCATCCGCCACCACGCCGCCTTCGAGCGTGCAGGTCTTCGGCTCCGCCAGGCACTTGTCGGCGCCGACGATCACTGCGTAGAAGCCACCCGCCGTCGGGCTTGACACCTTGAAGATGCGCTGGAACGAGGCCACGACGTCCTTCGTGGTCAGGTCCTGGCCGTTGGAGAACTTGATGCCCTTGCGGATCTTGAAGACATAGGTCTTTCCGTCGTTGGTGGCTTGAGGCAGCTCCTCGGCGAGATCAGGAACCTTGGTGAAACCTTCGGCACCCGGCGACTTCTTGAAGTTCACCAGGCCGTCGTAGATGGATTGATACAGCTGCCAGTACTGGAGCGTGTAATTGATGTGTGGGTCGATCGTGCCGGCGGCGGACCGTGCCACCAGCCGCATTGTGCCGCCGCGATGCTCGGACATGTATTCGGCCTGGGCCGGGGCCACAGACGTGAAAGCCATCACCGCTGCCGCGGCGCCGGCGAACAACCATTTCCTCATGACGTACTCCCTGCTTATTGAATTGGACGCTAGTCGTTGACGTCGAGGAAGTCCCCGACAGTCTTCATGCATAACTCTTTCTCTTCCACATGCGGCATATGGCTCGAGTGCTCGAAAATCACCCACCGCGAACCCTTGATATTGTCGGCATAGGGCTGGACACAGGCCCGCGTCGCTTCATCGTAATGGCCCGAGAGAATGAGTGTCGGCACATTGATCTTGTGGAGTTCTGGAATGATATTCCAGTTCTTCAGCGTTCCCATCACGAAGAACTCGTTGGGGCCGTTCATGGTGTGATAGACGGTCGGGTCCTCGCCAATCTGGTCGAAGCTTGCCTTCACCTCGGGCGGAAATGGTACCACGCGGCAAACATGGCGCTCATAGACCCATTGCGTCGCCTCCTGATATTCGGGATCACTGTAGGTGCCGGCGGCTTCGTGCTTGTTCAGCGTATCCTGGATGTCCTGGGGCATCTCGGAACGCTGACGCATGGCTTCGGAGACCCACAGCGCCATGGAAGCCGGTGAATTCGCAATGGTGAGGCTTTTTACACGCTTCGGCTGGCGTGAACCGTACTCAGCGGCAAGCATACCGCCCCAGGATTGCCCCAAGACATGGAAGGCCTTGCGCTGGCCCAATGTATCCACGAGATTCTCGAGTTCGTCCACGAAGAGCTGCGGCGTCCAGAAGTCTTTCGGCTTGTCCGGCAGATGCGTCGACTTTCCGCAGCCCAACTGATCGTAATGGATGACCGCGCGTCCCCCGCGGCTCAAAAGCTTGTAGGAATCGACATAATTGTGGGCCGCGCCTGGCCCGCCGTGCAGAATGAAGATCGGAGGCCTGGAAGAATCCAGATCCCCTGTAATGCGATACCACGTTTCGTGAGATCCGAACTTCGCCCGGCCCTCGGTTTGCTGCAGTTCCGCCATCTCTTCACCTCTGTCTGTCGTGACGCTATCCCGCTGCCAGCCGTCTTGCAACTGCGAAGGTGCAATGGAATCGACTGCCATTCCACTTCGACGCCACAGCTATGACGTGGGTGCAAGCTCAGCCGGCGCGCCGAGGGGTTGGCCTTACGCTAGGCGACGGCGCGCTGACACTCCGGCGGCAGGGTCACGATCTCGATCCAGTATCGCCCCAGCATCTTCACGATCTCGACCAGGCCGTCGAAGATCACTGGATTACAGCTGAAGGAATTCACGCCGGGATTGCAGGTGCGGACGATGTCCTCTTCGGCTTTCGACGTGGTGAGTTTTACAATCGGAATGCGCTGCAACACGGGCGAAGCCTTGATTTCATGGAGCGCCCTGCGGCCATCTTTCCGGGGCATGTTGAGATCAAGCAGAATGAAGCCGGGATACGGATGATTTGCGAGGTTTGAATAGTCGCCCTGCCGTTGCAGGTAGTCCATGAGTTGTACGCCGTCCTCATCGAAACCGGCCGGATTGCTCAAGCGCGATTCCTCAAACGCATCCTGGATCATCGACCGGCCGTCGGCATCGTCTTCGGCGACGAGAATGCGGATTGGAAGGCTTGAGCGCATCTTGCTGATTGCTCCTTGTTGGTCTGCGGTAATGGCAAGGTGATGACGAAGGTTGATCCGTCGCCGGGAAAACCATTGGCATCGATCATGCCCATGTGGCGTTCGACAATCTTGCGGCAGGTGGCCAATCCGATGCCGGTTCCCTCATATTCGGTGCGGCTGTGCAGTCGTTGGAAGATCACGAAGATCTGGTCCGTGAACTGCGGATCAAACCCGATGCCGTTGTCGGCGATCTTGATGTCGACTGCCGGTGCCGGCTGCGGAAGGTTTTTCGCCGTTGGTGAATTCCGCCGTGATGGTGACGACCGGGTCGACGTCGGTCTTGCGGACCTTGATGGCATTTTCGATCAGGTTCTGGAACAGCTGGCGCATCCGCACGGCGTCGGCTTCGATCTGTTCGTGTTACAGGCCATGACCGGGGCTGGCGACCTGGCTTCCGCAACACATGATCCCTGTTCGCACCTGACAGAAACGAGCAGCGCCGCGCTGAAGACTGAGTTCGCCAACTGTTCCAGCATCTGCGATGTTGCAGGCGCCGAACTCCTTGTTGCCGGGCAGTACGGACACGCGGTTCCCATTCCGAAGCATGCGGTTCAGTGGAATGTCGAGGCTGGGACGGCCATGCGACTCGGTGTAACTTGTCCTCGCGCCGCAGCACCCGGCCTGGTGGTGAAATTCAAAGGGAAACAAGATGATCGCTCGTGCACTGAACCATATGGCCGCTCCGAAGCTGAGTTGGAGCGACTTCCTGGACCTCGCGAAAAGTCTGGGTTGTGCCGGCGTCGAATTCCGTAACGATTTGCCGGGCGAACTGTTTGGTGGCACGGCAGCCGCAGACGTCGGTGCGGCATCCTCGGCCGCAGGTCTTCGCATTCTCGCGCTGGCAGAGGTAAAGGCCTTTAATGACTGGTCGGATGCTAAGCGGAGCGAGGCAGCCGCCTTGATGAAGATTGCCAAGGCCTGTGGCGCCGAAATGGTCAGTCTGATTGCGCGCAATGATGCCAAGGGCATGAATGATGGCGAGCGCCAATCCAACCTCAACACTGCACTGCGGGAACTGAAACCTCTTCTGGAGGAACACGGGCTGATCGGATTGATCGAACCGCTGGGGTTTGAGACCTGCGCACTTCGTGACAAGCGGGAGGCGGTTGAGGCGGTCGAGGCATTGGGCGCAACGGGCCGCTTCAAGATTGTGCACGATACGTTTCACCACACGCTCGCTGGCGGCGGCGCGATGTTTCCTCACCACACCGGAATGGTTCACATCTCGGGCATCGTGGATCCGGCGCTGAAACTGGCGGACATGCGCGACGGGCACCGCGTTCTTGTCGATGAGAAGGACCGCATTGGAAACATCGAGCAGGTGAGGCAGTTGCTTGCCGAAGGCTATACGGGCCCCGTGAGCTTTGAGCCCTTTTCTGCCCAGGTTCATGACCTGGCGGACCCGCGAAGGGCGATCGAGACATCATTTTCCTTTATCGAATCAGCATTGGCCGCATAGCGCGGCCACCACGCATCGACATTCGGCTTTGCCGGATGACATGACTGTCGCAAGCTGTCCTCGAACGACGGCTGGATTGACACCTTCGGACGCAGGGTGGTTCCCGATGGCTTTTTGTTCACAAGATTGGGGGAACAGGCCCATGGCTCAGTATCTAATTGGACTCGATTTCGGCACAGCCTCGGCACGTGGCGTGCTGGTTGATGTTGACAGAGGCGTCGAAGTCGCGTCGCACACCGAGGAATACCGGCACGGCACGCTGACAGCGGCGCTTCCGAATGGCATGCCGCTTGGCAGGTCTTGGGCCCTGCAGGTGGCAACCGACTATGTGGAGGCGGCCGAATCAATATTGTCTCAACTCGGCCGTGGGCGGCACGTTGTAGGACTTGGGCTCGGCTTCACTGCAAGTTCGCCGTTGCCAGCGACTGCGGAAGGCGTGCCTCTGTCGGTACTGCATCCCGGCGACCCCCATGCCTATGTCAAACTCTGGAAGCACGGCGCGGCTCAGGCGCAGGCCGACCGGATCAGCAGGCAGGCGGCTTCGCATCTTGATCGGTTCGGCGGCAAGGTCTCGGCCGAGTGGCTTCTCGCCAAAGCGGCACAAATTGCCGAGGAGGCACCCGAAAGCTGGGCGCGCACTGAGAAGTTCATCGAGGCGGGAGACTGGGTGGTGTGGCAGCTGGTGGGGGCGGAATGCCGTAGCCTGGGCCTCGCTGCCTACAAGGCGCAATATGATTCGAAGCGCGGCTATCCCGGCGGTCTCGTGGATGGCCTCGCAGGGCGCCTGTCCGCACCCGTTCCGGTTGGAACCCGTGCCGGCGGCCTGGCGCCCGCATGGTGTGAGAAAACCGGCATCATCGGTCCCTGCGCAGTAGCCGTCGCGGTGATCGACAGCCACGTCGTTCTCCCGGCCATCGGCGCCGTTTCCGGTGGATGCTTCGTTGGGGCCCTTGGAACGTCGGCGGTCTCGATGATGCTGAGCCGCGAGGAGTATCCGCTGCCACAAGGAATCGAGGGTACGGCGTTCGATGGCTCGATCTCCGGACTCTGGTGTTATGAGGCGGGCCAGGCGAGCTTCGGCGATACGCTAAGCTGGTTTGTCAACATGGTGCCACGCGGAGCCAGCGCTGGAGAAAGCTTTTCGGCCTACAATGCCGAAGCCGCTCTATTGCGCGCGGGCGAGGCCAGGCTGCTGGCCCTCGACTGGTGGAATGGCAACCGCGTGCCCCATGGAAATTCGGCCTTGAGCGGAATGATTCTGGGCCTCACGATGCAGACAGATCCCGTGGCCATCTACCGCGCATTGATGGAGTCATTGTGCTTTGGCATGCGGCAGATCTTCGATCTCTATGGCGCAGGCGGATTCCCTGTGTCGCGCGTGGTCATGACCAGCGGCCTCGCGCAGCGCAATGCGCTTCTGGTTCAGACCATGGCGCATGTCATGGGCCATAACATCGAGGTGCCTGACATTGACAACGCGACCGCCGTCGGCGCCGCGATTCACGGGGCCGTGGCGGGCGGGATCGTGGCAGACTATAGCGAGGGTGCGGCCCGTTTCGGCGCCCGGACCTGCAAGGTCTACGTTCCTGATTCAGAGGCACATGATGTCTATTCGGGCCTCTTCAGCCAATACAAGTCGCTCTCAGCCGACGCGAACCTTCGCCAGGTCATGAGCGTTGTGGGCGCATGGAGCGGCTGATTTGCCACGGGCATACCAGAAGGGCATCTTCGCAACCGATACGATGGCAAATTGTTGACCTGCTGCGAAATGCTTGCTCGCCTTGGCGGCTGGTGGAATAAAATGTCGCCTGACGGACTTTTGCGGAGAAATGCTGACCTATGAATGTGCCCGACTCCTATCATGGAATCTGCAATCTCTGCGGTACCAAAGGTGATTTCGCGCGGGGCAACGGTCATTCAACCCGTGAATCATTCCCGTGTCCCAATTGCCGCGCGAGCTTGCGTTATCGCGATCAGGCCGCGCTCATTCTGGACGAATTTGCAAAGGGCAAATCCATCTTTCTGCGCAACCTTGTTTCATCGGGCGGCCTGGACGACGTGGTGATCTATGAAGCGGCGCTACGCGGACCGTTCGTCAATCAACTCAAGAAGACCAAAAACTACACGCAATCCTATTTCTGGCCAGACCAGCCATTGGGCAGCGTGGATGCCGACGGCGTTCACAATGAAGATCTTACGCAACTCACACTTCCATCCGGACATTTCGACCTCGTCATCACCAGTGACGTACTTGAGCACATCTATGATTTTGAAGCTGCCTTTGGTGAAATTGCCCGCGTTCTCAAACCCGGTGGTGTTCATGTGTTCACGATTCCGAACGCTTGGCCGATGCCGGACCGCACCGAGCGGCGGGTGGAGATGATTGACGGCATCGAGCATCACATCAAGCCGCCCCGCTACCACAATAGCGGAGACGGGACACCCTGCATTGTTTATCAGGACTATGGTGCCGACATCGTCGACATCATCGCCGGGACAGGATGTAGGACACAAGTTGTCCGCCGTCATTCGGCGATCGATCCATGCTACGTGAATGCAACCTTCATCTCCAGACGCATGAATTGATTCCTCATGACAGAAGACACGAGTGGCACCGTAGAGTCTGTGGTGGAGTTGCAGTGTCCCGTCTGCAGTTCCAGGAGCTTCCTCGCGTTCAATGGCAGGCAGAATGCACGCTGTGAAAAATGCCGCACGATGGAGCGGACGCGGTTGCTATGGATGGTACTGGAGAGGTTCGAGATCTTCAAGATGGGGCAGCGCGTGCTCCATGTGGCGCCCGAACTTGCATTTGCCAAGCGCTTTGCCGATCTGAGTGGCGATCGCTATCATGCCTGCGACATCGATCCGGATCGCTACAAGAGCCGGTTCACGACAGTGCGCCCCCTGGACCTGTGCTCCGATCTCGTCAAGCTGCCAAGCCGGAGTTTCGACCTCATCATACACAGCCATGTTCTCGAGCACGTTGCTTGTGACGTCGAGGGCGTCCTTCGGGAGTTCGAAAGGATACTGGCGCCTGGCGGGCATCACTTTTTCAGTGTGCCGGTTCGAGGTGATGTCACGCGCGAGAACTTGTCTGATGACCTGACGCCGGATCAGAGGAAAATGCTGTTCGGACAGGAAGATCACTGTCGGCTCTTTGGAGCGGCCAGCCTCCGCGAAATGCTGTCGCGTGTTTGGAAGATCGAAGGCGATCCAGCGATTGACCCCCTTGATCTGTTCACGCAGGAAGAGTTGCGGCGCGCCGCAATCCCGGTTGTGGCGTGGTCCGGTTATAGTGGCCACACGATCTTTCACCGTCATCGTCCCAGCCGGATGCGGCTGGAGAATACAGACCCGATCGCCCAGGTCGGCATAGGTCCCACTCTCACGTCGGCGAACCTTCCGTCAGATGCCGCCGCTCCTCCTTCAAATACCCATTCATCTGCTCGAACGCGGTTGATCCTGCATATCGGCACACCGAAGACGGGGACGACGTCCATTCAGCATTGGATGTCCTCCAATCGAGATGCCCTTTCAGACCAGGGACTGGACTATTGGGCGGCGGCTGAAAATCACTCGGAACGGCTGTTTCTGGCATTTGCAGCGCCGCAACGAGTCGCAAGAAAATCAATGTGGTTCCAGCGCGGCGGAGGCCCGTCGCAGCAAGGTAGCAGCAATCCGCTAGGCGAGTTCGAGGAATTCCTGAATACGTTGAATGGACGGATCGGTTTTGTATCGGCGGAGGCACTGTGGACATTTACCCGCACCGAGATTGAAGGTCTTCAGAGGTGGCTCGCGGAGCGCTGTGTTGAGACCGAGGTCATCTGCTGGGTCCGTGAACCGGCCGAATACCTGACCTCCACGATTCAGCAGAAGTGCCGCTCGGATTTGTCGCTTGCAGACCTTTCCATTCGTCCGGAACGGGTAGCGCCAGTCAACAATGCAAGACTGGACGATTGGAGTGCCATCTTTGGAGAGGAAAGCGTGAACGTGCTCGCTTACAGCAAGGATGTGCTGGCCGACCTGCGGAATTTCCTCCAGCAAAAAGGCGTAGCGACCTTGCCGAGCGTCTCCGGCGACGCATCGGTCAATCCTTCCATCAGCTTGACGGCGGCCAAGGCCTTGATGGCCTTGAATGGCTGGGAGCGCAGGCACGCCACGGAGGGCAAAAGCAGACCGCGACGTGCCAGGGCGTTGCAATCATTGCTGTTGCACTTGGACGGTGAGAAGTTTGCATTGCCGGAATCGACGGCGCGGCAACTGTCAGACGTCATGACGCGCGAAAGAGCCTATTTGGCAGGCAAACTCGGTCATTCGCCCGCCGGAAGCAGCGTGACGGATGCCGTCGACGATCACACGATGATCAACTGGCAATCGGACGAAGTAGGGCGCCTGCTTTCGGCAATCAACGATCTGATGCTTCAATGGGAGGCAAAGAGTCGCGACCGCTGACGGGCGGAGTTCGCGATAGCTGGCGGCGACGGACTGTAGGATCCAATCTCACTCGGTCGATGGCGCGGGCTCTTGTTGCGCAGGTGGCAACAGAAGCCAGGATTGCAGGGAGTGCCGGACCTCGAAATTATGTTCCCGTGCAAAGGCTTTGACGTGCTCCTGCATCCGCATGACTCCACTGCTGTCCGGCCACAACCAATCATCGCCACACAGAATCGCATCGGGAAATAATTCATAGGCGGCGTCAAGATCGTTTCGTTCCTTTCCGGCATCGATATAGATCATCTGCGGATTGATCTGCCGTTCCTTCAGGTAGCGCAGTGCCTCAGGCGAGGGTCGACGTACCGGAATGAAGCGCTTCTTGTAGAGCCGCACATTGTTCAAGGCGATGCAGAAGTTGCCATGGCGACGAAGGTTCTCGACGATCTTGGCGACCTGCTCCTCGGTGAGATGGAACACGGTGCGCGATTTCAGCGGGTCCACCGCCATTCGCTCGATATAGACGGCCCAGTTGCTATCCCAGGGATCGACGCCGATTACCATGAGCTTCTCCGACGCACGCAACCACTGAAGCGTTGAACCGCAGAGAAAGCATCCGACTTCGACCATGAGCTCGATATTGTGGTCGCGGATGACATCGGTAATCAGAATGCGGCCACCTCCAAGTTCGCGCCCCGCACGGCGCCCGCCATCCAGAGGGAGATAGAACGGCTCGATTTCCCCATAGCAGAAGTCTGGCCAGGGGTTGTCGCGGCGCAGCGCATTTATGCCATGAAGGATACGGGACTGGGGTTCTGCCATGGTCGTCTCGGTTTGCGAATTGGGCGGATCACCATCTATCGGATTGAATTTGCGACTTCAATCCAGTCAATTGCCCGCAGGGTTGCAGTCAGAATGGGTTGCGCTGCAAAATGATCTCGGAAAGAGGCCTTTTGCGCCACTAGTCCAGCGCGCAAGGCTCTCGCCCTTCGAACATGCCCCAGCCAACATAGTGGATTGCAGCGTCCATGCGCGCGTTGGAGACATCGGGGTGGCGCTTGAGGTACCAATCCCTGTCAAAAAACCCCATCAACATCAGTTGCTCCGCCAGCCGGGGTAGGTCGGCTCGTGAAGGCCGCTGGTCCTCTGCATAACCGAGCTGCCTTGCGACAATGATGCCGATCGTTCGTGAGCAGGAGTTGCGGATGGCATTGACGCGTATGGTTGCGACACCGCGTTGATCGGCCAACTCCTTCACGGCCTTGCTCCGCTCCTTCAAGGCGGCGTCCAAGAGACGTTGCAAGCGGTCCGCACGGTCCCTCTCCGCCAGATAGAAACCCGTGAGCTTGGCCACTTCCTCAAAACGATCCGCGAGCTCTTCTTGCAAGGCCTTTGAGTCGCCAGATGTCTCGTCAGATGTCAACTGCGTTCCGGTCATTGTGCGGCCTCTTGGGCATAGCGCATGCTGTTGCTGCTTGATGGCGCTATCATGTTCTTCCCGCCTCGGCGGCGCAAGTAATCCAGAATCCGCCCGGCAGCAGTATTCGTCGAACTGAGCCCATTGCGCGTCGTCCAGACATGATCATGGGCTTGTTGGCATATACGACTGCGGACACTTGCATCAAACGGCCTTTCGAGGGCGCTCAGCCAATCTCCGTCTCGCGCGGCGACCACCAGACCGCTATCTGGCCCAAAGCTGAACCCGTCGTGCTCCGCGACAATCGACAGCAGACCAAGCGCGCTGTATTCAAGGAATTGGCAATCTGAGCCTGATGCAGGCGCGTGGAAGTCAATTGGCAGAATGATGCCGACATCGAAATGTCCCAACTGCCGCAACCGGGCGGCTCGGTTCAAATAAATAACGTCCAATGCCGTCGTATCAATTCGGCGAAGCCAAGATCTCTCGGCGGCAGGGTCCGGCGGACCGACCAACGTGAGGCGGAATGCACCCGGCCGCCGCAGTTGCAAGGCGTCAAATGCCGAAAGACAGGATGAGATGTCCTGGTCGTTTGATGCCCTGATGCACAGGAATTCGAGCGGTACGCGATCGGACCCAGTTGCTGTTGCATGGTCTCGCTGCCACAGTCTTGGGTCCAGAGTCGCAGGCACTGTGGCGATCGACATGTCCTCCAGACGACGGGTTATCTCCAGTGGCGCCGTCGGGCACCAGACTTCAACAGCCTTGTTCAACAACTCAGCAACTTGCTCGGCATGGCCCAACGCACTGACGTCTAGCAACTGGTTCTCCAGAAGATCGACGAACAGCGGCACATCGTGCAATTGGATCGACATGCTCAATCGTTCTGCCCAATCCTCTTCAACCGGGTGTTCAATCTGCACGATGCATGCATCACAGTTCCGAAGACGATCATCATCCGGCCCTGATAGAATGAGCAGTTCAAGCTGCGCAATGGCGTCGTCGGCGGTCAGCGCGCACAGAACCCGTCTGTAGGCCGTCTCGGAATAGGATGTGCCGTCGCGCTGAAGAAGCAGTCCAATCCGGAACCTTTCATCAGGTTTCGGGCCGGCATGGGCCAGCGCGAACTCGCCCCGATGTTGTCCGAGGTACGATTCAACATCCCCAAGGATGGCTCGCGCCACGCGATCAAACGACATATACATATCGGCCTCGCAGGGCCTGTCATTCGCTGGGGGCGCGAGAGCCAAAACGCGCCCTTTTGCAGCTGTTCCGAGCAGCGTTGCCAGACCTCGAGATGCGACATATGTGAAATCGAACTCGTCGCACTCGTCAAGTGTTACCGGTTGTGAAAAATTCATGGTCCAGAGAACGCCGATCTCGCCGGGCCGCCGCTGATAGCGTTCTGGGCCATTCATGGCGATGATCAGGTGATCATGGTTGGGTGGCGTCGCGTACCAGTGGTCGATGGCATCGATGCGCACGCTGTGGCCCAAAGCCTCAAATGCTGCGCCAAGGGCGGTCCCGATCTGATAGTCACTCCGCAACTCCCGAATATCGCCGGAACCAGTGACCTTGATGGCGACGCGGTACTTGGGCTGTTGCGCCATCCCGTGCCGGCCCGAATGCATTGCCTGCACGACAGCCCGGTAAGCAAGCGGCTCACGATTTGTGATGCGTGTAGCGTCGTCCAGGTCATTGTTATATCGGCAGCCAATTGCCGGTGCATATATGGGATGGGCCGATCGGCTGGCGCGAAGAATGAAATCCCAATCGACCATCCGGCGCAGCGACTCGTCAAACGCTCCGGCGGTCTCCACGGTTTCCCTGGTACAGGTAAACACATTGAGGTCCACGTAATTGGCCCTGAGGCAGTGAGTCCAATCGAAAGGGTCGCCAAGATAGCCCTCAATCGTCCCGGCAGACATGAGCAGGTTCGCAGCATAGCCGCAACTTGCATCGCACGTGATGAGATAGGTCAGCATCATCCGCATGAAGTGAGGCAGCCACGCATTGTCGGTGTCCAGAAAGAATACAAACCGGCCCTTGGCCTCGCGGAGGGCCCTATTGCGAGCCGCGCTGACGCCTCTCCGCTCGGTCTGGAAGATGCGGATCCGTGAATCACTGAAAGTGGTCTCTACGTCGTCAAGTGTTCCATCATCGCTCCCGTCGTCGACGATGAGGAGTTCCCAGTTGGAATGCGTCTGAGCCAGAACGGAATGAATCGCAGTGCCGATTGTACCTTTTCGATTGTGGCTCGGCATGACAATACTCGCAAGCGTGCCGTCGATCTCAGCCCTCCGTCTTGTCCATGCCGATTCAATCTGCATCGTGAAATGTTGCTCGGTGGCAAGATCGAACTCCTTTCGAAGACGGACCGGCGGCCGGCCCAACCGCATCGACGCATAGCGCATGAGACCATCCGGAGTGCGAGATGGCGATGGCACGCTTCGCATATTCGCTTGACGGACGATGAAGTCCACGAATGGCCCCAGGCCTCCGGTAGCTTCGGGATGCAGCGCCAGATAGTCCGCCGTTGAAAAATGAGGCGACGGGTCGCGGAGCAAGGCCTCTCCAACTTCAACGAAATGCTCGATGGCATCCATGCCAAGCGCCTTCACGTCCTGATACCGCGCTTCATACCAGGCCGACTCAAAGAGACCAGATCGTCTGATGACGTCTGATTTGACCGCTCTGTCACCACGCTGCAATTCGAAAAAGAGATGCCTTGGAGGTGTGTTGCTTTGTTTGTCGATGAGCGCCATCAATCGCTCGATTCGTGCGTCCCAGGAAATGTCACGAAGGCCATCTTGAGGGGCGGCGACCTTTGGTCCGGCGATCACGTGCTCAATTGCACTAATGAATTCCACAGCGCCACTTGCAACGGTCACGTAGTCGCGGACTTCAGAGATGTTTGGTGAGTCGCTTGTGACGACCTGAACACCGAGTGATGCATAGACGAAGAGCTTCAGCGGGTTCATATACGCGCTGACACTGTTCGTGACATGAGGCATGATCGCGACATCGAAGTTGGCGATGTATGACTTCGCCACGTCATACGGCCGGACGCCAAGCAGATGGACGTTTGGCAGGTCCTGCAGCATCACGACGTCTGGGGCTCTATGGGTCGAGCCGATCAGAACGATGCTCCAATCCGGCCGCGCGGTTGCTATTGCCCTGATCAGGTCCGTGTCGAGCCGATCCCCCAGATTTCCAACATAGCCAAGTAGGGGTCGCGGAAGGTTTGCGAGATCGTCCGGACAGCGTCTTTGCTCAGTGCCGTCATCCAGCTCGCATGCATTCGGCAAAACATCGATGTTCTTGCAACAATCGGCAAAGGCCTGAGCCACGGGAAGACAATTGGTCGTGACCACGTCAGCAAGTGAGATTATCTGTCGGTAGGCAGAATCGAAGCGGCTCCTCAGATCCTCGTTGTCCGTCATCGTGCGCTGATCGTCGATGAGGTCTGCAATCACCAGTGAGAAAGGAAAGACCCTCGCGATCGAGGGGAAATCGAACACAACCGGGCAAACATAGGCCACAATGGGAAGCGCACCGTCGAATGTCTCGCGGATCTGCGCGGTGACGAAGTTCGGGTAGTCATCCTTCTTCGGCAGGTCCTTGCCGGCAAACATCGTCCGCGCCCCGTCTGCATAGACGAAGACCCGTTCGGCGACGTTATCCCGGTCAGACATCCGAAGAAATCTTTGCAGCGTGTTCAGGTAGACCAGATTATTCTGGGAATAGCGGGACGGGCCGGCGGCGGAGGCGAGCGCGTGGAGCGCGGCGTGGGAGACCGGAGCATCAATCACGAGGATTTTCCTGACGCGCGGATGGCGCGACAAGTGCCGCATCATCATGTCATGGCGGCGGCCATAGAGTCCGGTATCATTTTGTTTCCAGAACAGAACGGCATCGAACCGGCAATTCGGCGAAATAGGAATGTAGGCAGGCACCGCCGGCACATCGGCGGCTCGGCCAATGTCCCGTCGGCGCAGCACGCATCGGTGGTCAAACGCCTCTAGGGAGGCGCGCGGCCAATGACGCTGCAGGAGTGCGAAGAGCTCCGTCCATCGCGCGTGCCACTCGTGACCGGCCGAAACGGCATCCTCACATAGAGTTGCGAGAGTCTGCCGCGCCTTGTCAAACGACAGTGCATCAAGGAAGAAGGCCTTCCGCCTCTCTGCGAACTCAGGCGTGTTGAAACGGCCGTCCTCACAATCCTTCAGGGCGCGCAACAATTCATCGTCGTCGGAAATGCGTATGACGACGTCATCAGGGACATCCGACATTGGCGGGACATTCGTGATGATGGTCGGAATGCCATGTGCCAAGGCATCGGACAGCTTCGCTGGCACCTGGAATTGGGTGACGGAGGAATCCGGATCCTGCGGCAGGCAAACGATGTCGGCCATGGTGACGAGCGTAGATAGCCGTCCCCATGGTTGTTCGGAAAAGACGTCGATCCGCGCATTTCGGTATGAAGCAAATTCAGCGCGCGCCGCGGCATCTACGCCGCCAATCACAACCAGTTTCAGACGTCTGCTCTTGAGTTTGTCGAGCGCCCTGACAATCCGGGAGACGCCCTTGTGCGGGCGCGGTGTGCCGAGAAACAGGATCACAATATCTTCGTTATCGCATCCAAATTCCGTCCTGATGGCATTGCGCAAGAGTTGCGAGTGTTGAATACGCGTCTCATCGCGGGCGTGACGAAGCACGGTTCCTGAAAACTTGTCGCGCAATGCGACATTTGACACCGTGCGGTGCCGGAACGTCTCGATCAGGGTCTCGGCAACCGACGACCATAGCCTTCCCATGGGCATCTGCACGTCGGACTCCTCCATGCCGGTCGATAGGAGGTAGCGTCGCGCGTCGGCAATTGTGGCGGGCTTGCACCCCGTATGAAATGACAATTCATGGTCGTCGATATCAAGAAGGACTGGACATGAATTGGCGCGCGCAATCAGGAGACCCTGTATGATGGATGGCAGTCTTGGCTTGCTGACAAAGACGATATCACAACGGGTATTGAGAGCAGTGTGTATGGCCGCATCGAGGAAGTCAGAAAAAGCTTCTGCCGGATAACCCCTGATCGGAATCTCAGAGTCTTGCAGAGGGCCCCAGATGTCGGAGCCAAAGCGGGTGAACATGGGCCCGACAACTTCGACCTCGAAGTCGCGTGATGCGATCTCAGCCAATAGGTATGCGCGCCCCAACGCATTGTGGCAAAGGTCCCAACTGATGACGGCCATCCGCCTATGGCCTTCTGGAGGATCAGCGGCGGCGCCGTTGTTCGTCTGCTGTGCGGTCATCGTGGCCGAGTACGCCCGTACGGCCGGTCAGACTCCGCAGCGAAGATCTTGTGCAAAGGCTTCCGGTTCGGTCCAGCATGCTTGTGCACAAGACTTGAGCGTGTGTCGCGTTGCGCCGCCATTTTGCTACAGCCGTCGAACGTCATGTGTCGCGTCAACCCATCCCCCTCAGCCGGCGCGGAGAATTCGCCTGCTCGCCCGACCCCAGCCTCAACTTGCCCAACGCCACCAACTTTACCGTAAGAGAGGAAGCCTACCGATGCTGACCGTGTTCGACAATCTCAAACCTTCTGTATTCGACAACAAATCCGAGCGGCCGTTTGTAGCCTGGCCAGTCGTCGACGACATCTGAAGCAGCCAAGGTCACCGCACTGACAGCCAAGCCGTCAACATGTTCATGCCCGCGAGGAGCTTGGCTCTCCAAAAGACTTGGACGCGATTGTCTTCCATGTCAGTTTGCCGGCATGAGAAGCTTGGGTGTGGCCGTGAGGTGTGTCGTGGATCTGATCGTGCCGGCGGCTGATGTCATGAAGTTCAATTGATGCACATGACCGCAGAAGCCCGCCCTCCGGTACAGATCTTTGGTACTTTTGATGTCGGCAACTATGGGGACCTCTTGTTTCCGCATATCGCGCGGCATCGGCTGGCACCCCTCGGCTTCGCGGTTGAGCCTGTATCACCGGCGGCCGCTCCGATGGGCTGGAAGGATGTCATGCCTGCAAAGCCGATTCGCGAGGCTGCGGAGTTGCCGGCCAAGCCGGCGGGCATCCTGATCGGCGGGGGAAACATCATTCACACCGGTAAGGCAGGGATCCCCGACTATAACGCGTTTGGCGAACGGCATGCCTATGCTTCACTTTGGCTGGGAGCAACGCTCGCCGGCTGCATCCATTCGGTCCCGGTGATGTGGAACGCGCCCGGTGTACCGCACCCAGTTCCGGAACGGCTCTTGTCACACTGGGTCATGCGGCACGCCCTGGAGGCGGCAGACTACGTGAGCGTCCGCGACAATGCGAGCGCCAGTCATTTCGGAATCCGCTGGCAGGATGAGTATATGACCGTGCCGGACACTGCATTCGAGATCTCGGCGGTCTGGCCGAAGGCATCGCTGGCGCCAGTCTTCAGCCACCTGCTTGAGAGGAAGGGCATATCAAGCGATCAGAAATTCGCCGTCTTCCACGTCAAGGGCCGCTCGATGGACGAGCCACTGGAAAATACCGCGCAATTGCTGGAGAGCTTCGCCCGGGCTCATGGCCTCATGCCGATCCTGGTTGCCTTGGCGCCGTGCCACCACGACGATACAACGACGCGGCAACTGGGGCGGCTGATGCGGCAACCGGTCGTCATTCTGGATGATCCCGAAGGTCTTCGTGAGATCGCCGCAGCGCTGGCCCATGCGGTTCTTCACGTCGGAAGTTCGCTGCACGGATTGATTACGGCATTGTCCTATGGTGTCCCGGCGGTGGTTGTTCGCCGGCCAAATCTGCCAAAGTTTTCCGGCTTCCTGAGTGCTTGTGGCCGCAGCCAGGATGGCGCGCCGACGTGGCGGGAGGCGGTAGCCATTGCCGCATCAAGGCTGGGTTCCGCTTGCATGGATGAACTCAAGGCTGCAGAAATCCGGTCGCAACTGGATATCCACTGGAACAGGATCGCAGCAATTCTGACAGCGGGAAAGCCAAATGTCGCTCGTCAGGGCCGTTTCGTACGGAGCTACCTCCAGTATGGTTTGCGCACATCAGGTTGGCCTTGGTTGCTTGATCCGGCGGCGATCCCCGCCAGTTAGCGGAAGCGGTTCCAGCGCAAGCCAAAGCCATCATTTGCTCTATGGCTTGCTCGTGGTGCCCGTTTGCGGATCATAAAGCCACCCCGGAGAACGGACCGGCACGATCCGCCGATGCCTGATCTTGATGAACTCCAGCCCAATCCGCAAATGAGCACGGTCGTCCCCGGCATTCGTTGCAACACCGCCATGAACTTGGTGGAAGGTTGCCTCGCCAGCAACTCTTATCAATTGCACGTCAGGCAGCGCGCAGGCGCGCCAGAAAGTATCGTGGTTGACCGCACCACCGCCCGCGCTTTTGAATTGTGCATCATAGCCGCCCAGCTCTGACCACAATCCGCGCGGCATGCACAGGAAGTTGGTCTCCAGCATGGGGTTAGGCCAAGGACGTCCGAGTTCCAGCACGGCAATCTCAAACAGCCGATACCCATCCGCCGGCCATCCGATCGAAGCGAGAAGGGCATTCTCGCGGCCCATGTCATAGCCATCGCGCACGGCGCGTTGCTGTGGTTGCTGGCCCAAGTGGTAATTGTAGGTGGCGACGACAGGTCGGGGGTGCAGCCCGCAGGCTGCGAGGCAGCCGTTGACCAGGCCTGGCGAGGCCAGTCTGGCGCCATCGATCATCACGGCAATATGCGGCGCCTTGGCCAGTGAGAGACCGAAATTCACGGCATCCACTGGCGATGGCGAGGCGCCGGGCCGGTAATGCAATTCGATCGGCAAACCCGGCACCGCAAGATCGGCGGCTGTCGGCGGAACGGGTGAGCCGTTGTCGATGACGATCACCTGACAGCGGCCTTCCGGGCAGTCCTTCTGATAGGCTGGCGACAGGGACAGAAGTGTCCGCCGCAATTGGCGCGTCATGTCGTAACTGACGACGATGATGCTGATCTCAGGGCGCATCGGCATGCAAGCCTGCTGTCCGCCCCATGGTGGGTGCCAGCCAGGTGCTGTGCCGGGCCGATTCGTTCATGAGTTGCTGTGCCGACCGCAGCAAAGCTGCGCGTCCATTCCGTTCACGCCCCGCAGTTGCGATCGAGCGAATCACGGTCTGCCAATGTCTCTCGAGCGCAACCGGAAGAGCCTGTCCCAGCGTGGGCGGCAAGCCGCAAGCTAGAATTTCGGCCAAGCGATCCAGACCAGCGTCCCAACTTGGCGTCACATCCGGTTCGCGGCCTATCTGGCTTGTAAAGCCAGCAAATTTGCGGAAGGCGGGGCGTCCGACGATGGCGCCCGGGACGCCATAGGAAACCGCAGTCACATATCCGTGCAGCGAATTCCCCAGATAGGCGCGTGCGTGGCCGATGACTGCTGCAATTTCGCGCAGTGCCTTCGGCGCATCCAGCAAGAGGTAACGGCACTTGAGGCTCTGGGCAACGGCACGCAGCGTTTCGCCATCTCCCAGACTGGGTCCGATCGAGAGCAGCACCGGCAGAAGATGATGGGAAGTCGCGAATCGATTGATCCTCTCGGCAATGCTGGCGGCTGGATCCCTGCCTGAACCGCCCGGGCGAAGCTGTATGCAAAACAGGCGCTCGTCGCCCGATAGCGAATGGCGGCGCAGGAAGCCTTTGAACGCATCAGAGAGCGACGTCAGCGGCCAGACCTTCGCCAGGTCGGCGACGGTATCAGGCACCACTGCTATGGAGTACATGTCAGACGTAGGCAGCACTCGGGCGCTGGCGTTGTCCCGCACGGCAATATAGTCGGCAGCAGCCACAGCCGGCTCAAGCCATTTCCGGCGTGCGGAAACCGGAAGGACGGAAGGGACCCCCGGCGCGTTCCAGACAATTGGCCGATCCCGACACGACGCCAGGACACTCGCGCCGAACCACAGCTGAAGATAGGCTGTCTCCGCCAGATTGCTGTCCTGGTATTCCGGCACAAAGCGCGCTGGCCATGCATGAATGATCTCGCCGCCACCGATCAGCATGCCGGCGAAATCCATGCGGCTCTCGGCGACATCCACCAGCGCCCGTGGCGGCATCGCGTCGGCGAAACCGGGCTTTGTGTTGGTGGGCGCCACCGGAATCACGTCGTAGCCTAACCGGCCGAGGCGGTCGGCCGCGATGATTGGGAACAGCAGGTCACCATAATTGCCCACGTCGAAGGTGCCGCTGATCAGCACCTTTGCCTGCTCCGTGCTTCCGTCCGTCATTGCAGGACGTAGAAACGCCGGCGCCCAAACCGGGAGAGATAGGGGGGCTCGACCATTGTCATCCGCGTCCAGCCGAGATCTCTTACCATGTCGATCAAGGTCGCCTCTGTCGGCCAGAAGGATTCATCATTGCCATGTGATGACCAGAGATCGCCGGTTTCGGTCATGATGGCACCTTCAATGCCATGCTCCAACCTGATCGGGTACAAGCGGGGTGAAGCGATGCCGAGCGAAGCGACCAGTTCGGGACAGTAGACCTCCGTATCGATAATCGTGGGTCTTGCAGCGCAGCGATGCAACAAGTCGACCTGTTCCTCGCGCCGCAAATGGTAGAGCAGGCCTACGATCCCGATCACGTCGTAATCCGAAAGGTCGAACTGGCGAACATCCGCCTGCACGACTGTCATGCCATCAGGAGACCGGCCAGTCCAGGGCGGACGGGCGTCGGCCGCAGTCACTTTGAACCCAGCCTTCTGTGCGCGCAGCGCGAACGGCAGCGGCCCGGCCCCCAGGTCGACATAGGAACGGCCCGCCGCTTCGCCGATCAGGTCGAGGAGGATGCTGTCAAACACCCGCAAGCGGTAGGACAGCATGCGCAGGTCATTGGAAACCGACTCGTTCGGCAATGGCGCGCGCAAGGTCACGCTATGTCTGTTGATCCGCATCGTCGCGGGGGCAGCCTTCATGACGCGGACCCGGCTCGCGGCCGCACGGGCACATGCCGGTGCAGAACGGGCAGGTCTCCTTGGCTGAACCGGTCTCGCGTCGCATCCCGCCGGAGTTTTCCGCTCAACGTGCGCTCGATCGTGCCGGAGGGAACCATCAGTACCTCATCAGGCAGAAAGCCATGGGCCTCTGCGACAGCCGAAGCCAAGGCGGCTGCTGTATCGCCGGTGGCCACGGTCGCTTCACCTCGCGCCAGTTCACACACCAATACCAGCCCTTCGCGTTCACGATCCAGCCGTGGAAACGCCGCGACGGCTCCCAACCGGTTGGCGCACGGATGAGCAAGCGCCGTTCGCTCGACATCCTCGGCATGAATGTTGGCTCCGCGAATGATAATCATCGTCCTGAGTCGGCCCACAACATGCAGGTCGCCGTCACGCCAGCAACCGAGATCACCAGTGCGCAGATAGCGGCGACCGGACAGCCGCACCTCGCGCTCCGGATCGGGACGCACCCCCAGCGCCGGATCCCAGAAGCCTGGGCTGACCTGTGGGCCTGCGATTGCGATTTCGCCGACGTCACCGTTCGCAACGGGTGTAGCGGCTCGCGGATCGAGCAATACGACATCGCCGCTGAGCCAGGGATGGCCACAGCCAACGGATCCGTCCTTGATCTGCGGTTCATGGCCGGGCCGTCCGCCGGTAACGAAGAGCGTTGCCTCTGCCTGGCCGTAGCAGGGGTAGAATGCCGACTGTATGAAGCCGTATTGCGCGAAACGGTCGGAGAAACGTTTCAGGCTGGCAGCGCGCACAGGCTCCGACCCGCAGAACGCCAGTTGCCAGCGGGACAAATCGAGATTCGGAACCTGGGCATCGGTGATCGCCCGCACACACATGTCGTAGCCGAAATTCGGCGCACCCGCCGTGGTCGCTCCAAAGGCATCGAGCGCGCGCAACCACCGCGCCGGCTTCTGCAGGAACGCCAGCGGAGACATCAGCACCGCGCTTGCGCCGAGTTGCAGCGGTTCCAGCACGCAGCCGATCAGCCCCATGTCGTGATGAAGCGGCAGCCAGCTGACCGTGCTGCTGTCCTCGGTCTGTGCGAACGCCGTCTGGATCATCGCGAGATCCGAGGCGATGTTGCCGTGCGTGATCGCGACACCCTTTGGCTGGCTGGTTGATCCAGACGTGTATTGCAGGAATGCGATGTC
This sequence comes from uncultured Aestuariivirga sp., assembly GCA_964510815.1. Lineage (GTDB taxonomy): Bacteria > Pseudomonadota > Alphaproteobacteria > Rhizobiales > Aestuariivirgaceae > Aestuariivirga. The sequence continues at coordinate 24,455 of CAZECZ010000014.1, read as the reverse complement.
ATCCGGGGAGGGGTCAGCAGGTTGCACCTCGTGCCGGCCGGCGAGCAGATCAGCCGGCGAGACCAGGGGTGGCGTCGGGGTGTCTGTCCTCTGGAGTCGCGTCCGAGAATTCGGGTCGGCCACCAAGAGGGCCGGCATGGCATGGTCGACGATGCTTTCCACGCGCTCGCTTCCGCGCGGGTCGCCGAGCGCCGGGGCCGGAATCGCGATGGCGCCGGCATAGAGGCAACCGAGGAAGCAGCGGACGTAGTCGAGGCCCTGTGGCAGCGCTATGACCACCGGCTTCCGGGCCATACCTGCTGACCGCAGGTTGCCGGCGACGATTCGCGCCGCACGATCGAGTTCGGCATAGGTGGCAGCGTCCACGACCCTCTCGCCACGTTCGAGAAACCGCAGGGCGGTCCGTTCGCCGTGGCTCATCGCGCGCCGGCACAAGGTGCGGATGAGGCTGGCTCCGAGTGCTTCCGGCCAGGAACCAGGGCGATCAGGGTCAGGTGCTAACGGCATGGAATGATCCCCCACGGTCGAGTAGGAACAGAGACCTGTTCAGCATGCAGCACCATTCAGACGCGACAGGCGAAGCTCCAGTTTGGCGTACTGACGCCGATTCGCATCGCCGGTCAGCCGACCGACACGTGTTGCCGGAGCGATATGCAGATGCCTGAGGATTTCAGCAATGAGAGCGTTCGCCTGCAAACGGCCCAATGTCATGCCCAGACAGGCATGCGCGCCGCCGCCAAATGCCAGCAGCGTCGGGCCACCCCGATCAAGGTTCAAAGTGTCAGGATCGGGATAAACGCAGGGGTCGCGCTGGGCGCGTTCAACGTGGAGGACGACGGCCTCGTTGGCTGGAATGCTCATGCCGTCCAACTCGATCTGCTCCGTGGTGAGACGGGGCGTCAAACGGCGGATCGGCCCGGCCAGCCGCATCACCTCCTCCATGAAGTGGGGAATGCGGTTCGGGTCCCGCCGCAATTCGTCTTGCAGAGGTTCATTCTGGGCCAGCAGGTCGAGTGCCGACGCGATCGTTGATGCGGTGGTCTCAACAGCCGCTGTTGCCAGGAAAAAAGTCCGACCGAAGCCCATTCCGTTCTGCCTGATCTGTGACAGTTGGGCGCGGATCTCGGCGCATAGTGGCTCCAGGCGGTCGTACTCCCGAAGCGGCGGCACGAAGCGCCACACGGCGGCAACTTGCTGCCCGAGGCGGCGCAAGCGGCGCAACATGTCAACGTCGAGACCCAGCATTGCCGCAGCGATCATGTTGGGTAGGGGATCCGCGAGTGTCGACAGGGCGTCGTACTCACCGTCGTCGCGGACGCATGCCACGATATCGCGAGCCAGGCGGGCGATCTCGGCTGCATCGTAGCGGAGCATCGCATCAGCCACTAAGGCTCGCACCTGGTTGCGCGCCTCTTGGTGGCGCTCATCATTCTGAAAAAGCAGCGTGCCTTGCAGCACGGCTGCCAGATGCGGATGTTCCTTGCCGGTGCGCCTGTCCATCCGGATCAATTGGTCGGTGGGGTCGGCGGAACGGATCGTCTTGCAGCGCAGCACCGTCTGCACGTCACGATGGCGCGAGATGATCCACGCTTGCTCGTGGTTCAACCGGCGGGGCGCTTCCGGCGGCAAGGCCAGCGCGCGCGGGTCGGTCAGATCGACGGTTGCGATCATGCTGTCATGCTCGGCGAGCTGTGCCAAAAATTACCTCCATGCCGCGGCGCAAGACTTCGGCATGCCTGCGCATCGCGGCGGGATGGAACAAGCCCTCCGGCGCCGTCTCCAGCGCGAAATGGCCGCGATCGCGCCCACGGACCAGTGTCGCAGAATTCTGAAGCCCCTGCGTCTGCGCGACATCGGCCGGGATATAGCGGATGGCGAACCCGGTGCGGCGCTCGGTGGAGTGGTTCGGTTCGGAACCGTGGACAACCAATGGATCATGCAGCGACATCTCGCCCGGTTCCAGTTCGAGATCGACGGCCTGACTGATATCGAAATCACCCGTCACTTCCTCGCGCATGCCCAGCATGTTGAGCCGGTCGCCACTGTCACGATGCGGCAACGGCTTCAGGTGAGTCCCGGGAATGATGCGGACGCAACCGTTGTCCCGCCGGCTGGCGGTGAACGCCACCCATGCCGTCACCGCGACGGGCCGTGTCAGATGCCAATGCGTCGCGTCTTGGTGCCAGGTTACATGGCGCGGGTCAGCACCGTTCTTCGAGATGAAGCTGGTTCCCCAGCACAGCAGGTCTGGGCCCAGCAGGTCCTCGACGGCATCGACAATGGCTGGGTCGTGCACCATGTCCCACAGCCACGGGATCAGCAGGTGCGCCTTGGCGTTCAGGGCCGGCGGCAAGCGGCCGGCGCGGCGCGCCTCGATCTCCAGCAGCCAATCCATCCTCTGGGCGATCCCGGCTTCGCTATAGGCGCGCACCGGGAAAACGGCACCGTCGTGACGGAACCGTTGCACCTGCTGCTCGCTCAGACACTTGCCCATGGCCATCTCACGCTGGTGGCCGATGGTGCGCGACCTCGTCGAAAACGCCGCGCATCCAGAGCCGCAGGATGGCGTTGTAGCGGTCGAGCGCCGCAGGGTGGAATTCCCCCTCAGGCGGCTGTTCGAGATCGAAGTGTCCATGATCACGTCCGCGCACCAGGGTTGCGGTGCCGCGCCCACCGCGCGCCTTACCCAGATGACCGGCAATATAGCGGATCGCGAAGCCACAGCGCCGTTCCTGCGAGTCGTTGGCGCGTGAACCATGGATCAGCAGAAGATGATGCAGCGACATCTCGCCGGGCTGCAGGACGATATCCACCGCGCTGGCTTCGTCGACATCGGTCAGCACGGTCTCCCGCCCCGGCAGCATGTTGAATTTGTCCCTGGTGTCGCCGTGCGCGAGGAGTGTGCCGTGAGTACCAGGCACGACGCGGAGCCCGCCATTGCCCGGGTGCGACGGGGTGAAAGCGATCCAGGCCGTCAGGGCGTCTGGCGCCGCGAGCCCCCAGTAGGTCGCATCCTGGTGCCAAGGCACATGATGAGGTTCGCCCGGGCGCTTGTCGAAGAAGCCTGAGGCCCAGCACAGGACATCGGCACCAAGCACATCCTCCACCGGATCAAGAATGCGCGGATCATGCACAAGATCCCAGAGCCACGGCAAAAGCAGATGGGCCTTGACATTGCGCGTTGGCGGCAGGCGCCCGGACAACCCCTGTTCCACGTGCGTCAGCCGGTCGAGATAGGTCGCTATCTCCGCACCGGACAAGGCGCTGAGCGGGGCGAGATAACCATCTCTGTGATAGCGGGAAATGGCATCCGGGGTCAGGCGGCAGGGCATGCCTGACCTCCGTCCGCCAGCAGTTGAGCATCCAGCCGGACACGGCGGCGGCCGTCGAAGTGCCATCCTTGTGCGCGAACCGGAACCAGCGGTTTACCTCTTCTTTGCAGATACACGCGGCTTCCCTGCTGCAGGACCTGCATGGCGCCATCTGCGGTGCTGGTGGAGAGTCCGCCATGATACTGGTGGAACGTACCCTCGCCCAGAATGCGGATCAGCTGCACGTCTGGCAGGCCGCAAGCCCGGATCAGCGTATCAGGGTTCACCATGCCGCCGCCGGGCTCGACGAAGGCCGGATCGTAGCCACCCAGTTCCTGCCACAGGTCGCGCGGCAGGAACAGCGCATTGCTTTCCAGCATTGCACCGGTGGGGCCACCGCGCACTTCACATGTTGCAATGTCAAACAATCGGTAGCCGTCGTCATCAGGCCAGCCAATGCTGGCCAGCAGGGCATCCTCGATCCCGGGACCGTAACCGTTCTGCGCGCTCAGATACTGCCGTGTCGGGCCCAGCTGGTAATTGATGGTCGCAATCACTGGCCTCTGATGCAAGGTCGCTGCCTTGAGGCAGGCGCCAACCAGGCCGGGAGAGGCGAGCCGGGCACCGTCAATCCAGACGCCGATGAGGTTCGCCCGTGCTGCCGCGATACCGGCATTGACGGCCGCCACCGGCGAGGGTGTCGGATGAGCAACCGAGATCAGGCGGATGACTGCGCCAAGGCTTTCGAACGATCCGGTATCCGGCAATACCGATGAGCCATTGTCGACGACGATGATCTCGACCATGTCCGGATCGAGATCTCTTTGATAGGGAGGGAGCAGAGATCGCAGCGTGCGAGGCAGAACGCGCGCCATCTCGTAGGAGGCGACGACCAATGATACGGCAGGGTTTCTCACTCCGCTCATGGCCGCAGCCGCATCATGCCGGATCTGGCGCGACGGTCATCGCAGCGCCGCCAGGTGTGGCACGCGCCTGGACGAATTCGTCGATGCTGGGATGCTCGAACAGGAGTATGGGATCGACCGGCACGCCGAACTCCTCTTCGAGGACGCCTGCCATCACCACGGCCTCCACCGAATCCAGACCGTATTCGTTGAATTTTAGTCCGGGCAGCACGGTCTCCGGCGGCAGATCGAGAACCGAGGTGATGTAATCGACCATCCAGGTTCGCAGCGTGTCCGGATCAACGGGAATGCGGTCATCCATCCAGGCGTGTTCCTTCTGTCATCAAGTTGCGCGGGAAGGCCAAGCGTTCGCTGGCTCGTGTAGCCCGTCCGAGAAATGGCATCAACGGCCAACCGGCGCCTTCGCTCTGCAATCCCAAGCGCAGCAGGTCGCGCAGGAATTGAGCCCGTGCGTCACGATGACCAGCGGGTTTTCGCATCGCCGTATCGATGGCGTTCCAATGCGCGTCAAGTGCCGCGAAAACAGACGGAGGAATGCGGGTCGACGGCGCTTCTTTCACCCGCAAGGCTCCGATTTGCAGTGCCTGCTTCCAGTTCCGCGCCAGGTCTTGCAGATGGCCGGTGTGCTCCAGGAAGCCTGCGAACTTGCGGTAGGCCGGCCGCCCAAGCAACACACCGGGAATATCATAGGCAGCAGTGACGATGTATCCATGCAGCGACGCACCGATGTAGGCAGCACTGTTGGCCAGTGCTGCTGTGATCTCGCGGAGGTCGACAGGATCGTCCAGCAAGAGGAGCGGGCCATTCATATGCTGCGCCAGCGAACGGGCTACCTTTGGATCATCATGGCTGCGCCCGACCGCGACCAGCATCGGCACCAGGCCATGGGCCTGTGCAAACGCGCTGATCTCTCCCGCGAGTTCGATTGGTGCCAGCCCGGCCATCGAACGGTTGCGCACGTGAACGGCCAGAAGGCGGGCGTCCATCGGGATCTTCTTGCGTTCCAGCAAATGCCTGTAGCGGTCCGCCAGTGACTTGCGCGGCCAAAGACGCGCGATCTCGGCAATCGAATCGGGCACCACCGCCGGCGGGCTCCTTGCGGGCGTGGCGAGCAGAGCGGCACTGCCGCGATCGCGGACGGCCGCATAGCTGGCTGCGGCCAGCGCGGCATGTACCAGCGAGCGTTGCCGCATGCTGAAAGGATGCGGCACGCCCGGAGCATTCCACGCGATAGGAACATCCCGGATCGCCGCCGCAACAGTCGCACCCAACCACAGCCCTGCGCCGCACCAGGTTCCCGTGCCGTGGGTCTGATAATCCTCGAGAAAATCCATTGAATGTGCATGGATGATGTAGCCGCCGCCCACGACCACTCCCGTGATCGGGCCGGTCCCGCTCATCATGTCGGCAATGCTCATCGCCGGCATCGCGTCGGCAAGCCCGGTTGCGTGTCCAGTGGGTGCCACGGGGATCATGTCGTGTCCCAGCGCGGCGAGCCGCCATTGCGCAATCTGCGGAAACAGCAGATCGCCGTAATTCTCCATGTCGAACATGCCGGTCAGCAGAACGGGGCCCGGCCGCGTCACGACTGCACACCCCCCATGGCGTGCGTGAGGGTTTCGGCAAAACTGCCCCGTGCCAGCATGTGCTCGATGACGAAATGATCGGCGCAGTCCTCTACGGGTACCAAGACGGCATTGGGCAATCCCTTCAGCAACGTGGCGGCCGCTACGTCCGGTTCGTACCCTGAGCCATAGCATTGGTAGATCATGGTGCCGGGTGTGTCTCGAACCATCTCGACCAGGCTGAGATCATCCTGGCGGACGGCAGCGGCGATCGTGTTGCGCGTGCTTGCGTTGGCGGCAGGACCCTCGCCTTCCTGCGTCGAATAGGCGCCAAGCTGGATTGGTCCGGCGAACGAGATTGCCGCGTGCGCCTGCATTTGAACCGCAACGCGGATGGCGGCAACTCCGCCGAGCGAAGCACCCAGGGCGACGATGGGCAGATTGTCCAAAGCCGCCTGCATGGCTCTCAATCCGGCGATCAAGCTTGCCTGATCATCGCCGAACGAGCGAACGCCGGCCGTGAAGCCGCGATTGTTCAGGTCGCTCAGAAGGACCACATTGACCGGAAAGTCCGCGAGCACCGCTGACACGTGCGATGGTGGCAGGTAGCCGAGCCCCCCTTGCGCACCAGCCATGACGACGACGGTGGCCCGGGCGTCCGGGACCTGGACAACTTGCACGTCCTTCGCTGGATCGTTTGTGACCCCACGTGCCCGTCCCCAGGACGCAACTGGCAAGATGGCCAGTGCGGCACGCAACGGCGCCGCCATATGGCTCACAGGACTATCAGGCAGGCAGCGGTCCAGCAAATCGATGGCGCGCTCTGTCTGGTTCTGGCGCAGGCAGGCCACGGCAAACTGGAACAGCCAACGGTGATCATGGGCCGCTGCCCTCTCGTGCGTTTCAAGTAGTCTGAACAGTTCAAGATCGGCCGCGGCGGAACACAGAGCCCGGTTGTATCGAAACAGCAGCAGCCAGTCGCCCGGCCAACGCCCAAGCGCCTGACCAAGCAAGGCTTCGACATCAGATTTCCGATTGGCGAGATGCGCTGTCTGGATGGCACGGCGGATGAAGTCGGGCCGGCCGGGAAACCTGTCGACCAGCGTTCTGGCGCGCGCGAAGGCTTCATCGAAGCGCGCCATGGACAGCAACAATTCAACTTGCAGCAGTTCGCTTTCCACCGGCAGCGGGCCGAGCTGGCTGGCGGTGTCGAATGAACGTTGCGCCGCGGCGCGGTCACGTTGGCGCACACCGATGGCGGCCAGCTTGAGATGCACGAAGCGGTCGTCTGTCCGGCCGTCAAGCAAGCCGTTGAGGAACTGCCGCCGGTGGTCGAGATCGGTGTAGGACGCAGTGACCCGTGACAGCAGCCCGCTGCGAATCGCTTCCGGCAAGTCCAATCGCCAGATGCGGTCCGTGAAGATCATCTGCGCCTCGGAGGGCCGGTTCATCGCAAGAAGCAGACCGACCAGGCGCACGGCGGGCCAAGGGTTGTTCGGATGGTTGGTCTGGGCTTCCTGGTAGCAGGCCTCCGCCTGCACCAGTTGTCCCGTCTTCTCGTTCCATTCGCCATCGAGCAAGCACAGTTTCAGGTCACGTGGCCACGCCGCACGCGCGGCGCGCAGGCGCGGTTCGATCACCGTGAGAGGGTGTTCGCGGAGGCCGGCCTCAATGGCCGCGATCTCTCCTCTGATCGATGGCCGCGGCGCAGCATCGGAATCGTCAGGTGAGGAGCGCGGCGCGGGGTCCGGCGCCGTCATTGTTTCTGTATCCAAGTGTTCAAACCCAATACCGCATCGTCAACCGGGCGGCATGATGGATCATCGGCATATCCATGTCCATCGGAGGAGGACTGGTTATCCAGAGTGGAAGACGGTCAATCAAACACGAGTAGGCAGCTGACCGGCCCGGCCCAACCTTATCAGTTCCCCATGGTGTGCCTGCTCACGCCGCCACGCGCTGTCACTCTGCCGCGGAAACAACCTCCGGCTCCTGTCGCACAGACTTGGAAACCCGGCACGCCGCGAACTTGAACTCTGGAATCTTGCCATAGGGATCAAGCTGCGGATTGGTCAGCACATTCGCCGCTGCCTCGACATAGGCAAAGGGTACGAAGACCATGTCTTCGGCAACGGCCCGGTCAGCGCGGGCCATGATCTCGATGGCGCCACGCCGGGTCTCGACCCTGATCAAGGTGCCCGGCTCGACGCCCAGCCGCCGCAGGGTCTTGGGGTGGAGCGACGCGTTGGCTTCGGGTTCTGCCCAGTCGAGGACCGTTGCACGGCGGGTCATCGACCCGGTGTGCCAATGTTCGAGCTGCCGCCCGGTGGTGAGGATCATGGGATATTCGGCATCGGGCGTTTCCGCCGGAGCGGTAATGGCAGCCGGCGTGAAGCGGGCGCGGCCGTCCTTGCGGGGGAATCCATCGCCGAACACGATGGGTTGGCCCGGATCGTCAGGCGACAACGACGGATAGGTGACAGCCGTGCGTTCAAGCCGCTCCCACGTGATGTTGTTGAAGGACTTCATTGACAGCTTCATCTCGGCGAAGACATCCTTCGGATGCTTATAGGTCCAGGGAAGGCCGAGCCGCCTGGCAAGTTCGACGGTGATCCACCAGTCTTCCCTGGCTTCGCCCGGCGGCGGCACCGCGGGCCGCCCCATCTGCACCTGGCGGTTGGTATTGGTGACCGTTCCCGTCTTCTCGGGCCAGGCCGACGACGGCAGGATCACATCTGCGAAGTTGGCGGTTTCGGTCAAGAAGATGTCCTGCACCACGAGGTGCTCCAGCTTCGCCAGGGCATCGCGCGCATGCTCGACATCGGGATCGGACATGGCAGGGTTTTCGCCGAGAATATACATGCCGCGGATGTCGCCGGCGTGAACGGCATCCATGATCTCGACAACGGTGAGGCCCTTCTGGCTCGCAATATTGCCGGACCCCCAGATGTCGTTGAAGGCGGAGCGCACGCCGTCGTCCGTCACCGATTGATAATCGGGCAGGAACATCGGGATCAAGCCGGCATCGGAGGCACCCTGCACGTTGTTCTGGCCACGCAGCGGATGCAGGCCGGACCCCGGACGGCCCACCTGGCCGCACATCAGTGCAAGCGAGATGAGGCAACGCGAATTATCTGTTCCGTGGATATGCTGCGACACGCCCATGCCCCAGAAGATCATCGCGGCCTTGGCGCCGGCAAAGACGCGGGCAACTTCGCGGATCGTACCGGCATTGATGCCGCAGAGTTCCGACATCTTCTCCGGCGGGAAACCTGCGAGATGCGCCTTCATCGCCTCCCAGTTCTCCGTAAAGCCGGCGATGTATTGCTCATCGTAGAGCTTTTCCTCGACGATCACGTTCATGATGGCGTTGAGAAGGACGACATCCGTGCCCGGGCGGAACTGCAGCATGTAGGACGCATGGCGCTTGAGGCCATGGCCACGCGGATCCATGATGATCAGCTTGCCGCCGCGCTTGACGAATTGCTTGAAATAGGTGGCCGCCACAGGATGATTTTCTGTCGGGTTGGCGCCGATGACGATGGCCACGTCTGCGTGTTCGATCTCGTTGAACGTCGCGGTGACGGCACCAGACCCGACGTTTTCCAGCAGGGCTGCCACCGACGACGCGTGGCACAGCCTGGTGCAGTGGTCGACGTTGTTGTGGCCGAATCCCTGGCGGATGAGCTTCTGGAAGAGATAGGCTTCTTCATTGGAGCATTTGGCCGACCCGAAACCCGCGACGCGCTTGCCCGTATCCTGCCGCAGGCGGTCAAGACCGCTGGCAGCAGCATCGAGGGCCTCTTCCCACGTGGCCTCGCGGAAATGCGTGAAGGGATTGGCGGGGTCGACGTTGAGGCCTTTGGCCGGCGCATCCTCGCGGCGGATCAATGGCTTCGTCAGGCGATGCGGGTGCGAGATGTAATCGAAGCCAAACCGGCCCTTCACGCACAGCCGGTTCTCGTTGGCGGGGCCGTCGATGCCTTCGACCCAGGCGATCTTGTCATCCTTGACCTTGAACGACACCTGACACCCGACACCGCAGTACGGGCAGACGCTGGATACCTCGCGGTCGAAGGCAGCACTGTCACCAACGCCCTTGGCATCGAGCACGGTCGCCGGCATCAGCGCGCCGGTCGGGCAGGCCTGCACGCATTCGCCGCAGGCCACGCAGGTGGAGCGGCCCATCGGATCGTTGAAGTCGAAGGTGATCTGCGCATCATGACCACGCCCCGACATGCCGATCACGTCATTGACCTGAACCTCGCGGCAGGCGCGGACACACAGATTGCAGTGGATGCAGGCATCGAGGTTGACGCGCATCGCAAGATGAGAATCATCAAGCAGCGGCACGCGTTCGCGCTCCAGCGCGGGAAAGCGGCTCTCGGTTACGTCCTGAAGCTCGGCCATCGCCCAGAAATGCGATGACTTGTCGTGGGCGGCGCCGCGCGGTGGCTGGTCTGCCACCAGCATTTCGACCACCATCTTGCGCGCTGATTTGGCCCGGTCGGATTGGGTCGTCACCACCATGCCCTCGCTGGGCGTGCGGACACAGGAGGCCGCAAGCGTACGCTCGCCTTTGATCTCGACCATGCAGGCCCGGCAGTTGCCATCCGAGCGATAGCCGGGCGAGTCCTTGTGACAGAGGTGCGGGATCAGATTGCCTTCGCGCTTGGCGACCTGCCAGATGAATTCGCCGGGCTTGGCGACGACGTCTTTTCCATCGAGATTGAAGGTGACGGAATTGCTCATGGTTCAAACCTCGTCCGGAAAGTGCTTCATGGTCAAGCGAATGGGATTGGGCGCCGCCTGACCCAGACCGCAAATCGAGGCATCCGCCATCACCTTGCACAGATCTTCCAGCAGCGACTGGTCCCACTTGTCCTTCTGCATGAGCTTTACGGCCTTTTCGCAGCCCACCCGGCAGGGCGTGCACTGGCCGCAACTTTCATCCTCGAAGAAACGCAGCATGTTGAGCGCCGCTGCCTTGGCGCTGTCCTTGTCCGACAGGATGACAATGGCTGCAGAGCCTATGAAGGTGCCATGAGGTTGCAGCATGTCGAAATCCATGGGGATGTCGTTCATCGTCGCGGGCAGCAGGCCCGCGGAGGGGCCACCGGGCTGATAGGCCTTGAAGGCATGGCCGTCGAGCATCCCGCCACAGGCCTCGATGATGTCCATGATCGTCGAACCGGCAGGCAGCAGATGAACGCCCGGGTTCTTGACGCGGCCAGACACCGAAAACGAACGCAATCCCTTGCGGCCGTTCTTCTCGACACCACTCAGGACTTCCGGCCCCTCGCGGCAGATCCGTGCCACCCAATAGAGTGTCTCGACGTTGTGCACGAGTGTTGGCCGGTCGAAGATGCCGACCTGGGCCACGAAAGGCGGCCTGTGGCGGGGCAGTCCGCGCTTGCCCTCGATCGATTCGATCATGGCGCTTTCTTCGCCGCAGATATAGGCCCCGGCGCCGCGCCGCAGGTCGATGTAGCCGGCAGGCACAAGCCCTGCCAATTCGAGTTCTGCAATCTCGTCGCGCAGGATCTGGAGGATGGCCGGATATTCATCGCGCATATAGATGAAGCACTTTTCCGCTTCGACCGCCCAGGCGGCGATCAGCATACCCTCCAGGAACAGATGTGGCGTGCGCTCAAGGTAATAGCGGTCCTTGAAAGTTCCGGGTTCCCCCTCGTCGCCATTGACCGCCATGTAGCGCGGTCCCTTCTCGGCGCGCACGAACGACCATTTCTTGCCAGACGGGAAGCCGGCACCACCAAGGCCGCGCAACCCCGATGACAGGACCTTGGCTTGCACGTCGTCCGGCGTCATCTGACCGGCCCGAAACGCCTTCAGTTCCTTGTAACCGCCCCCGTCGCGATAGGCGGCGAAGGTTTCATAGGCTGGGACATGGGCGTGTGTGTCACCGGCCGCAATGGCCTTGTCCACCAGTGCCGGCGTGGCGTGGCCGATGTGGTTGTGGCCGATCTCCAGAACGGGCGCGGTTTCACACCGTCCCATGCAAGGTGCGCGTAAGACTCGAACTTTTGCCGGATCGAGGCCGCGCTTCAGCCCGTCCATGAGGACCTGTGCGCCTGCAAGCTCGCAGGAGAGCGAGTCGCACACGCGAATAGTGAGATCTGGCGGCGGCGTCTCGCCATCGCGTACCACGTCGAAATGCGCGTAGAAGGTGGCGACCTCATAGACCTCTGCCTGGGCGAGGCGCATTTCGTCGGCAAGCGCGAGGAGGTGCTGCGCGGACAAATGGCCAAACCGGTCCTGAACCAGGTGCAGATATTCAATCAGCAGGTCGCGGCGGCGCGGTCTGTCGCCGAGGAGGGCCCGTATATCGGCCAGCGCCAAATCCTCGACCTGCCGGCCCTTCGGCGTCACACGTCCTTTCCCGCGTCCGGATTTCCAGACGCCAGGCTTGTCTCCGATGGCTGCCATTGATCTTCTCTACTGTAAATTCAACATGTTAAGCGTAGCGCGCGAAACTAGCGGGGAGTCTGAACGAATACCAATCAATGTTGTCTATGGGGCGATTGATGGCGCCTATGGGGCGTTTTGCAAGTCCTGTCAGCAGAGCGCCGAACGCGGCGGCCTTAGTCCTGGATCATCCCGGCCAGTTTGCGGGCCAGTGCCTTCTTGTCGTCGAGCTTGGCACCACGCGCAATCTGGATGCGCTGGGCCTGCGGCGAGCCGGCTCCATGGAGGGATTCCGTCAGATAGCCCACGGCATTGCGGCCGAGCGTCATATTCTCGATCAGCCGCAGGATGCGCATGCGGTCCTCGATCTTCGTATTGGTGCGTCCAACCAGATATTTGCGCACCAACGGGCCGATCTCCGCATGGGTGAGGTCTTGCTCCGATGGCATGGTGACCATCAAACCGCCGGCAATATCCTGTGCCAGCCGGGCGATCTCGTAGGGGAAGCGGGTGACGTTCTGCTTGCACACATTGGCCAGCATATCGTCATTCAGATACACGCCTGAACTCAGAGCACGCCCTTCATGGGCCGAGGCCAGCGCCCCTGACCGGATCGTCTCGTTCAGATGCACCATCTCCACCAGCTTATCCTTGATATGGGAGGCACCATCGACGCCATTGAGCGACGCGGCCTCGGCCGCCGCACCGATCAGCACGTCTCCCACGCCAGCTTTGCAGATATAGCTGCAGCGATGGTATGTCGTGAAGCGTTCGACAAGCGTCGCGGCGAACTCGTACTCGCCATTCATGAACACGTGATCCCACGGAATGAAGACGTCCTGGAAGACGATCATGGCCTCCTGGCCGCCATAGCCGGCATTGCCCTGGTCGATATTGCCCGGTTCCAGGCATCGCGTGTCGCTCGCCTGCCGTCCATAGATGTAGGTGATGCCGGATGCATGCGCGGGGACCGCGCCGCAAACGGCATAGGCCTTGTCCTTCTCGCCAAGGCGCAGTGTCGGCATGACGATCAGCCAATGGGAATTGATGCAGCCCGTCTGGCGCAGCTTGGCGCCGGTGATGTAGATGCCATCGGCGTCTCTGCGGGAGACATGCACATAGACATCGGGATCGATCTGCTCGTGCGGCGCTTTGGAACGATCGCCCTTGGCATCCGTCATGGCGCCGCCGATGACCTGATTTCGCTTCTGGACCTCCTTCAGAAAAGCGAGGAAGCGCTGGTGATAGTCCGTGCCATGCGCCGCATCGATCTCGTACGTGACGGAATGCAGCGTGTTCAGTGCATCAAGCCCCACGCAGCGCTGGAAACAGGTTCCTGTTTTTTGACCAAGCGCATGTTGAAGCCGTGCCTTGTCCACGAGATCATCAGCCGATTGTGCAATGTGGAGAAAGCGGTTGATGCGCGTTTCGGCCAGCGGAGATGCCACCGTTCCGAGGTCTTCGTCCTCACCGGCGATGGCATAGGTTGCTGCCATCGCATTGACCGATGGACGGATCATCGGATGGTCCGCGGGTTCGTCGACCAGTTCACCCATGAGGTAGACCCGCAGCCTCCGGCTTCTCAGGCTATCGACATATTCTTCCGCGGTCGTAATGCTGTCGAAATGTCCCCAGAGTGCGGGATCGCTGTTGGGCTGGATGCGGGACAAGGGCGTATGACTCCTCTGGCCGCCGGAAACACCGGCAAACACGGGCTCTTTGAATGGTCCCGTTGATACTCCAATGCGCCTGGCTGGCCAAGCCTTGCGGCTGATGGCCTTCAGATTAGCCCGCCTGCCTTCTCGATGAAGGCAACGACATCCGTCAACCCTTTCTGGCGCAACAGGTCCGTGAAGACATAGGGACGGCTGCCGCGAACCGTCTGCGTGTCGCGCTCCATCACACCGAGATCTGCCATGACGTGAGGCGCCAGGTCGGCCTTGTTGATGATGAGGAGATCCGACCTGGTGATGGCGGGTCCACCTTTTCTCGGAATCTTCTCGCCCTGGCAGACAGAGATCACATAGAGCGAGAGGTCGGCGAGATCGGGCGAGAAGGTGGCCGCCAGATTGTCACCGCCTGACTCGATGAAGATCACGTCAAGGTCGGGAAAGCGCCGGGTCATCTCGTCGACGGCAGCGAGATTGATCGATGCATCTTCGCGAATCGCCGTGTGCGGGCAGCCGCCGGTCTCGACCCCCATGATCCGGTCCTCGGGCAAGGCTTGCAGCCGGTTGAGGATCAGCGCGTCTTCCTTTGTGTAGATGTCGTTGGTGATGGCGGCGACCGAATACTTCCCACGCATCGCCTTGCACAGCTTTTCGGTCAGCGTGGTCTTGCCAGAACCGACGGGGCCACCGATTCCGACGCGGAGAGGTCCAGTACTCATGTGCGGAATACCCGTGAGTGGAGAGTTTCATGTTTCATTGCGGCGATGTCGGCGCCAAGCGTGATGGAACCCAGCTCTTCCAGAGTCGCGGCAGATGCGCGCTCTGCAGTGGCGGATATCGCAGGGATCAGGTCACGTAGGACCGCAAGTCCCTGTGTCTGGCCCAAGGGCACGAGACGTACGGCGACGGATGTGAGGGCGGCACAAAAGCCTTGCAGGAAGGCGAGCAGGGCGGCCCCCTTGTTCACCCGCAGAGCGGCCAACGCACCGCCTGCGGCAACGGGATAGGCGATGTCACCGTCTTCGAAATCCTGTGGCGAGAAGACTCCGGCGGACATGGCAAAGCTCCGGCCAAGCTGGGTGGTTTCGATGTACCGTTCGCGCGAAGAGCAAAGGGCCAGCGCCAACTCATTGAGCACCGCAGGATCGTCATGCCAGCAGAGCGCGAACAGGATGGCATCGTTCCAGCCCGAACCGCGCGTGATGAGATCGCCGATCCACACCCCGAGATCGTCCGCTGACTGAACATCACCCGATTCAATGGCCCATTCGAGGCCGTGACTGTAGGCAAAGGCGCCGGTTGGGAAGGCCGGCGACATCCAGTTCAGCAGCAACAGGAGATGGTTGGCTTCAATGCCCATGGGAATGATAGGCACCATGCTCGGGATGAAAGGGTTCGGTCACATTGACAACCGCTGCGCCCAAACCTTCCAGCATGCGGGCGATGACGGCATCACGGCGGACCAAGATGCGGTCCGGCTCGATCTGTGCCGGAAGGTGACGGTTTCCGATATGCCAGGCGAGCTTGACGAGATGCACGGCGTCGCGGCCCTTCACCTCCATAAGGTCTTCCTCGGCAGCGATGACCTCGGCGACGCGGCCATCGTCGAGCACCAGGCGGTCGCCATGGGCGAGTTGCACCGCCTTCTCGAAATCGACCAGCACCTCGTCGCCATGTTCAAGGGTCAACAGCTTGCGGCGCAGATGGCGCGCGTCGGCGTCCAGCACCACGATGTCGAACGGCGTGTCGCCCAGCGACGCGGCGCGGCGGAACGATGTGGCGCGCAGCGTCATCGTCAGAACAGGAAATAGCGCTGTGCCATAGGCAATACGTGGGCTGGTTCGCAGGTGAGAAGTTCGCCGTCGGCACGTACCTCGTAGGTCTCTGGGTTCACCTCGATTTCCGGCGTGGCATCGTTATGGATCATCGAGGCCTTGGAAATGCCACCACGGGTATTCTCCACCGGCACGAGTTTCTTTGCGACACCGAGTTTCTTGTCGAGATCGTGGTCAAGCGAAGCCTGGCTGACGAAGGTCACGGCGGAGTTGCTCAGCAGCCTGCCGTAGCTGGCGAACATGGGGCGGTAATGCACCGGTTGCGGTGTAGGGATCGATGCGTTGGGATCGCCCATGGGTGCCGCCGCGATGGAGCCGCCGAGAAGCACCATTTCCGGCTTCACCCCAAAGAAGGCCGGGTTCCAGAGCACGAGGTCGGCGCGTTTGCCGATCTCGACGGAGCCCACCTCATGTGCGATGCCGTGGGCAACGGCCGGGTTGATGGTGTATTTGGCGATATAGCGCTTGACCCGTGCATTGTCGGCCGCGCCGTCGCCCTTGAGCGAGCCCCGCTGCACCTTCATCTTGTGGGCGGTCTGCCAGCAGCGGATGATGACTTCACCGACGCGCCCCATCGCCTGGCTGTCGGACGAAATCATCGAGAAGGCACCCATGTCATGGAGGATGTCTTCCGCCGCGATGGTCTCCTTGCGGATGCGGCTTTCGGCGAAGGCGATGTCCTCGGGGATGCGGGGACTGAGGTGATGGCAGACCATCAACATGTCCAGATGCTCGGCTACCGTGTTGACCGTGTAGGGCCGGGTCGGGTTGGTCGACGACGGCAGTACGTTGGGCAGCGACGCCACCTTGATGATATCGGGCGCATGGCCGCCGCCCGCACCCTCGGTGTGGAACGTGTGGATGGTGCGGCCCTTGAAGGCGGCGATGGTGGCCTCGACGAATCCGCTCTCGTTCAGCGTATCGGTGTGGATCGCCACCTGCACGTCGTGGGCGTCTGCCACGGCGAGGCAGTTGTCGATGGCCGCCGGCGTCGTGCCCCAGTCTTCGTGCAGCTTGAGGCCGCAGGCGCCTGCCAGCACGATCTCCTCCAGCGCCTGCGGCAGCGAGGCGTTGCCCTTGCCGAAGAAGCCAAGGTTCATAGGGAAGGCGTCTGCCGCCTCGATCATCCGCATGGTGTGCCAGGCCCCGGTGCAGGTAGTGGCAAGCGTGCCGTGGGCCGGGCCGGTGCCGCCGCCCAGCATCGTGGTGATGCCCGAATAGAGCGCTTCCTCGATTTGCTGGGGCGCGATGAAATGGATGTGGCTGTCGATGCCGCCGGCGGTGAGGATCTTGCCCTCGCCGGCGATGATCTCGGTGGAAGGGCCGATGACGATCGTGACGCCGTTCTGGGTATCGGGGTTGCCGGCCTTGCCGATGGCCTCGATTCGCCCGTCGCGCAGACCCACGTCGGCCTTGTAGATGCCGGAGTGGTCGACGATCAGCGCGTTGGTGATGACGGTATCCATGGCGCCGGCCGCCCGGCTCATCTGCGACTGGCCCATGCCGTCGCGGATCACCTTGCCGCCGCCAAACTTCACTTCGTCACCGTAGACCGTGAGGTCATTCTCGACTTCGATGAAAAGCTCGGTATCGGCGAGGCGGACACGGTCACCCGTGGTCGGACCGTACATGGCGGCATAGGTGGCACGAGAAATCCTGGCCATCAGAGCGCCCCCATCACCTTTTGCTGGAACCCGTAGACGCGGCGCAGGCCGCCATAGGGTACAAGCGTCACTTCGCGGCGCTGGCCCGGTTCAAAGCGCACGGCGGTTCCCGCCGCGATGTCGAGGCGCATGCCCCTTGCCTTGTCGCGGTCGAAACTGAGCGCCTCGTTGGTTTCGAAGAAATGATAGTGAGAGCCGACCTGCACGGGCCGGTCGCCGGTGTTGGCCACTTCGAGCGTCACGCGCGTTGCGCCCGCATTCAATTCAATGTCGCCGTCCTGGGTGATGACTTCGCCGGGGATCATTGGGGCCTCCTAGCGGATGGGCTGGTGAACGGTGACGAGTTTGGTGCCATCGGGGAAGGTCGCTTCCACCTGCACGTCGTGGATCATCTCGGCGATGCCGTCCATCACCTGATCGCGGCTGACGACATGGGCCGCCTGCTCCATGAGGTCGGCAACGGTGCGGCCATCACGGGCACCCTCGACCACATAGTCCGTGATAAGGGCAATCGCCTCGGGATGGTTCAGCTTTACGCCGCGCTCCAGGCGGCGGCGCGCCACGACCGCGGCCATGGCGACGAGCAGTTTGTCCTTTTCGCGCGGCGTGAGCTGCATGTATTTCCCTCACATTGACCAGACTTTGGGCAGCGCATCACCCTGCACCAGCACCGATAATGCGGGAATCAGGGATTTGCGCAATTCAAAGCCATCACTTGCGGCCAGTCTTGCAACCAGCTTGCCATTCCAGGCACTGGCACTGCCACGTTCACCGATAACGGCGCGGACGGGGTCGGCCATGGCTTCCACGCGGTCCTGCACCAGCACAATGGTGGCAAATGCCAAGGCATTGCCAAGCGTGGCGCGTGTCACGGGCGGCGCACCATCAAAGGCGAGGTCGTCGGCATGAACCAAACGGCCGGCGCTGCGAATGCGCCAGCGGTCACGCAAGGCGGCGCGTGCGATGGTCTCGCCCATGGCCTTGCGGCCGAGAATGATGCTTTCCACCGCCAGGAACCGAGCTGTCGGGTCGAGGTCGACGTCGATGCGCCGTGACAGCGCGGCGCCATCGAACAAAATGGTTTCTTGTGGCAACCAGCGAAGGATGGCAGAGGCCTTGGCCGAGAGTGTCACGTTCACCTCTGCAGCCGGGCCGAGCGAGCAATAGACGCGCTCGGCAGCCTGGGTGGTCACGGTGAGGCGAGTTCCCGCCTCTGCACCGATGTCGAAGCTGGTGCGATCGCCGCCGGCAAGGCCGCCGCTGGTGTTGATCAGAATGGCCTCATTGCCGCCGAATGGAAAGCGCACCTTGGCGGATCCTGCCTCACGCATACGGGCGAGGCCCAGAGGGCCTGTCCGAAGCAGCACGCTGCCCTCGGCGCGCTGATGCCGAACGGCTTCAGCCGCGGTCATCGGCCGGCAACTGCGTCGGCCGTGGACCGCCATAGGCCCAGTCGAGCAATTCGATCGTGTGGAGTATGGGGATGCCGGTCCCCAGACCGATCTGGGTAATGCAGCCGATGTTGCCCGTGGCGATGGCTTCGGGCTCCAGGGATTCAATATTGGCGACCTTGCGGTCCCGGAGACGTGTGGCGATCTCGGGTTGCAGGATGTTGTAAGTGCCGGCCGAACCGCAGCAGAGGTGGCCCTCCGGCACCTCCAAAACGTCGAAACCGGCATTGCGCAGGAGCTTCAACGGTTCGGTCTTGATCTTCTGGCCATGCTGCATCGAACAGGCGGAGTGATATGCAAGCCGCATGTTCTTGTTCGAGGGCGGCAAATCGAGACCGGTCAGGAACTCGGTCACATCTTTCGCCTTGGCGGAAATTGCCTTGGCCTTCTCGGCATAGGCGGATTCAAGCCGCAGCATGTGGCCATAATCCTTGATCGTGGTGCCACACCCCGAAGCAGTGATGATGACGGCCTCGACATCTGCTTTCGTCCATTGGTCGACGGAACGCCGGGCTCGCGCCAAGGCGTCCTGTTCCTTGCCCATGTGGTGGGTGAGGGAGCCGCAGCAGGACTCCTCTCCTGAGACGACGACCTCGTAACCAAGCCGTGTAATCAGCCGGATCGTCGCGGCATTGATACCGGGATCGAGCACACTCTGCACGCAGCCCATGAGCAGCGCCACGCGACCCCTTTTCTCGCCCTCTGCGGCATAAATGCCAGGCCGACCGAAACGCTCCGGCGCTGGCATTCTTTTGGGTACAAGGTTGAGAAGTGCGGCAACCCGATTGACACCAAACGAGCTCGCAACGGGCGCCAATGGCGAAACCAGCTTGGCTGCGAGGAGCGAGAGGCGGAACAGCGCGGGGCGCGGCATGGTCAACGCCAGCACGTCGCGCATCAGCCGGTCGAACAGCGGACGCCGGTAGGTCTCTTCCACATGGGCGCGGGCCTCATCGACGAGGTGCATGTAGTTGACGCCGGAAGGGCATGTGGTCATGCACGACAGACAAGACAGACAACGGTCGAGATGCTTGACCGTTTCGGTGCTAGCGGCCTCACCCTTCTCCAGCATGTTCTTGATGAGATAGATGCGGCCACGGGGGCTGTCGAGCTCGTCACCCAGCAACGCATAGGTGGGGCAGGTCGCGGTGCAGAAGCCGCAATGGACGCATTTCCTTAGGATGGAATTCGCTTCGGCAATGCGGGGCGTTGCAAGCTGTTCCGCGGTGAATGTGGTTTGCATCAGACGCCCCGGTACATGCGGCCTGGATTGAAGAGATGGGCGGGATCGAAGGACGCCTTCACCCGTGAAGAAAGAGCCGACAGTGCCGCGGGCTGTGGCTGAAAGACATCGACGGTGGCCCGCACATGCTCGGGCGCACGAATCAGCGTCGCATGTCCGGAGCCCAACGCTGCGCGGATCGCAGTCGCAGATGTATCCTCTGTGGGCGGAACGTCGAGCCAGATGAGCCCACCGGCCCAATCCATGAAATAGCGAACGTCGAGCTGTTCCTTGAGTGCTGCGAGGATATCCGGCGCATCGGATGGCGTCACCGAAAGCCGCCAGACAAGACGCTCCTGACTGTCGGCAAGCAGTGCACAATCACGGATCGCCTGCCACTTGGCGCGCGACGACTGGGCCGCAAGAATCTGGATGGGACGGCCCAGCAGCTTGGCCAAGGCGTCGCGTCGGTAGACGACGGAAGGACCGATTCCCTCCAGCCGCAGATAGACCGCCTCGCCCGGGATGAAGGCGGCGCCGGCCACTTCCGCCGGCGATTGCATGGCCAGACTCATGGCGTTGACCGCCTCGGTGTCGTCGAGGCCATCGATTACGATGGTTTCTTCTGTTTCCGGCTTGGGCAGGACCTTGAGCGTGATCGACGTAATCGCCGCCAGCGTCCCGTGGGCGCCCGTCAGCAATTTTGGCAGGTCGTAGCCCGTCACGTTCTTCACAACCCGGGCGCCGGCCTTGAAGAGTTCGCCGCGGCCCGAGACGGCGCGGATGCCGAGGATGTGGTCACGCGCCGCGCCGATCTTGATCCGCCGTGGCCCAGCCAGATTGCATGCGATCATGCCGCCCAGGGTGCCGCTGTGGGCCGATCCAAGCAGATTCGCCAGATCCGGCGGCTCGAAGGCAAGCTGTTGTCCCTTGGCTTCGACCAGGCTTTCGATATCCGCGAGCCTGGCCCCGGCTCCAGCCTCCAGGATCAGCTCCTCCGGTTCATAGACTTCGATAGCGGAGAAATGCGACAGGTCGAGTGTGGCCGCCGCCTGCACTGGTCGGCCAAGACAGCGCTTGGTCCCCGTGCCTATAATCTCGAACGGCGCGGAAGCGCCTGCGACGAGGTCCGTCAGTTCGGCCTCGGATTGCGGTTGCACCACATCCGGCATCAGAACCTCGGAATGTCTGGAAACGGCAGCTGCCCGCCCTTGACGAGCATGCGGCCAAGCTCGGCGCAGCGGTGAAGGGTTGGGAAAACCTTGCCGGGATTGAGGAGGCCCTGGTCATCGAAGGCACATTTGACCCGCTGCTGCTGGTTGAGGTCGGTCTCGCTGAACATTTCCGGCATCAGGTCGCGTTTCTCGATCCCCACGCCATGTTCGCCGGTGAGAACACCGCCCACCTTGACGCAGAGACGCAAGATGTCCGCCCCGAATTTCTCGGCGCGGTCGAGCTCGTCCGGGTCATTGGCATCGAACAGAATGAGGGGATGCAGATTGCCGTCTCCAGCATGAAAGACATTGGCGACCCGAAGGCCATACTTCTGAGACAGCTCTGTCATACCGCGCAGCACGTCCGGCAGGCGCTTGCGCGGAATGGTGCCGTCCATGCAGATATAGTCTGGCGAAATGCGCCCGACCGACGGAAACGCCGCCTTGCGTCCGGCCCAGAACAGCAGCCGCTCTTCTTCCGAATTTGATATGCGCAACGTGGCGGACTTGTTGTCCTCGGCGATTTCCGACACCCTGGTGATCAGATGGTCGACCTCGACCTTCGGGCCATCGAGTTCGACGATCAGCAGCGCCTCGACGTCCAGCGGATAGTCGGCGTGCACGAATTCCTCGGCCGCATGGATCGCCGGGCGGTCCATCATCTCCATGCCGCCCGGAATGATCCCGGTGGAAATGATGTCGGCAACGCATTGACCCGCATCCTCGCTGGTTGGGAAGCCCACCAGAACCGCCCGGGCCGTCTCCGGCTTCTGCAGAATGCGGACCGTGACTTCGGTGACGACGCCCAACAGGCCTTCAGACCCGGTCATCAGGCCCAGCAGATCATAGCCCTCGCTGTCGAGGTGCTTGCCGCCCAGGCGGATGACTTCGCCGGTGACCAGCACCATCTCGATGCCCAGCACATTGTTTGCGGTGAGGCCATATTTCAGGCAGTGCACGCCGCCGGAATTCTCGGCCACATTGCCGCCGATCGAGCAAGCGATCTGCGACGACGGATCGGGCGCGTAATAGAAACCCCGGTGTTCCACGGCCTTGGTAATCGCCAGATTGGTGACACCCGGCTGCACCACTGCACAGCGATTGGCGAAGTCGATTTCCAGAACGCGGTTGAACTTGCCCATGGCGAGCAGGATGCCGTCGGCCAGGGGCAAGGCACCGCCGGACAGCGAGGTGCCGGACCCCCGCGGCACCACCTTGATGCCGTTCTCTTGGGCGTAGCGGAGGATGCCGGAGACCTGTTCAACGGTCTCGGGCAGCACCACGACCAACGGCATCTGGCGGTACGCATTCAGCCCATCAGTCTCGTAAGCCCTCATTTCTGTTGGGGTTTCGACGACACCCTCACCAGGAACGATGCGGCGAAGTGCAGCGACAATGTCGGCCTTTCGGCCAATCGCAACCGCATCTGGAACGGGCATCTTGAGCATGTTGTCGCAGTTTGACTTTTTTCAATGTATGGCCAGTTATGGGCTATACTGATAGCGCTGCACCAGAGACCAATGCAACGATAGATCCGGGAGTAGGATTATGAAGACGTCTTTGACCCTTGCTATTGCCCTTTTGGCCGCCACGGCGGGCACCGCCTTTGCAGATGGTGATGCCGAAAAGGGCGCAAAGGTATTCAACAAATGCAAGGCCTGCCATGTGGCGGATGCCGAAACCAACCGGGTTGGACCCTATCTAAAGGGTGTAATCGGCCGCAAGATCGCATCCGTAGCGGACTACAAGTATTCCGACAGCATGAAGGAGTTCGCGTCCGCTCACGACACATGGGACGATGCGACCTTCCTGGAGTACATCACGGATCCGAAGAAGGACGTGCCGAAGACCAAGATGGCTTTTGCCGGCATCAAGAAGGAGCAGGACAGGCTGGACCTGCTCGCATATCTGAAAACCATGCAGTAAGGCCGATTGATCTTGCAGGGATGGGCGGAGGCTGGCAAAACGCCGGACCTTCGCCATCCCTGAGGACCCATGACTGAAACTTCCCCGCGCGTCGGCCTGTTCGTGACCTGTCTGGTCGATATGGTGCGCCCGTCGATCGGGTTCGCGGCCGTCAAGCTTCTTGAGGATGCTGGTTGCACCGTCGAGGTGCCCGAGGCCCAGACTTGCTGCGGCCAGCCCGCCTTCAATTCGGGCGACCGCAAGGACGCGATTGCCATCGCCCGCAGTGTCATCGCAGCCTTCAGGGGCTTTGACTACGTCGTCGTGCCGTCTGGCTCCTGCGGCGGGATGATCATCAAGCACTATCCGGAACTCTTCGCGGAAGGCGGCGTGGACCACGCCGCGGCTGTTGCTCTCTCGTCGCGCACCTACGAGCTCGTCTCGTTCCTGACGCGCGTTCTCAAGATCGAGAAGGTCGACGCCCGGTTTCCGGCGGGGGCGACTTATCATGACTCGTGTTCGGGACTCCGTGAACTGGGAATCAAGAGTGAACCGAGGAAGTTGCTGGCCTCGGTGGAGGGCGTGTCGCTTCGCGAGATGACCGATTCCGAGGTCTGTTGCGGCTTCGGCGGCACCTTCTGCGTCAAGTATCCGGACATCTCCGACAAGATGCTGGAGAAGAAGCTGAAGAACATCCAGGCCACGGGCGCCGATACGCTGATCGCCGGCGATCTGGGATGCCTGATGAACATGGCCGGCAAGCTGAAACGCCAGGGGTCCGGCATCAAGGTCCGCCATGTGGCCGAGGTGCTGGCCGGCGACACGGCCACGCCACCCATCGCGGAGGCCGAGTGATGGAGAGCGCCTCCACCGCCACGTTCCCGAAAAACGTCAAGGGCGCACTGGCGGACACGCAGCTCCAGTACGCCATGACGGAGATGGGTCCGCGTTTTGTCGAGAGACGTGCCAAGGCCCGGGAGGCCCTGCCGGAATTCGATCAGCTCCGCGACCAGGCCCGCGACATCAAGAACCACGTGCTCGATCATCTCGACATCTACCTCGAACGCTACGAAGAGAAGGTCAACGCCGCCGGCGGCCACGTGCATTGGGCCGCCACGGCCGACGATGCCCGCGCCGCCATTCTGGGCATCTGCCAGCGCGTGGGAGCGAAGCTGGTCACCAAGGGCAAGTCGATGATCTCCGAGGAGATCGACCTCAACCAGCATCTGGCGGAAAACGGCATCACGCCGGTGGAGACCGATCTCG
>CAZECZ010000013.1:0-47761 GCA_964510815.1 uncultured Aestuariivirga sp. | reverse complement strand
GGCCAATTTCGCAAGGGGACCAATATTCCCTACATCTCCCACCCCATCGCCGTCTCGGCGCTGGCAATTGAACATGGCGGCTCCGAGACCCAGGCCACCGCGGCGCTGCTCCACGACGTGCTGGAGGATTGCGGGGCGCACCATGGGCCGGTGATCTCTGAGCGGTTTGGCAAGGACGTGCTGCGGATCGTCGAGGGCCTGACCGACGGCGTGCCCGATGCCGCTGGCCACAAGCCGCCGTGGCGCCAGCGCAAGGAGGCCTATCTGGCCCATCTCGAGACCACTCAACCCGATACCCTGCTGGTGTCGGCCTGCGACAAGCTCCACAACGCCCTGGCGATCGCCGACGACTACGCCAGTATCGGCGAAGAGGTATTCTCCCGCTTCTCGCAGCCGAGAGCCAGTACCGTATGGTATTATCAGGAACTGTCCCGCGTGATTGCTGCGCGGCTCGGTACGAGCCATGCACTGGCCCGCAAGCTCGATGCGGCCGTCAGGCGCTGGGCCTGACACCAAGTACGGCCATCAGAGTGCCAGCATGATCAGCCAGGCCACCCCACCGACCATCAGTACGCCTGCCGCCCACAGCGCTGCAAACCACAGGAGCTTTTGCCACAAGGGCGCCTGGCTTGCTCTATCCATCAGTGATAGCCCCCGCTTTGCTTCACCTTGCCACGGAACACCCAATAGGCATAGCCGGTATAGGCGAGGATGATCGGCAGCAGCAAGACGGCGCCGGCCAGCAGGAATGCGAGGCTGTTGTCCGGTGCGGCTGCCTGCCAGATGGTCACGCTGTTGGGCACGATGTGGGGATAGAAGCTGACACCCAGCCCCGCGAAACACAGGACGAAGAGCCCCAGCGCGGCGAAGAACGGAGAGGCTTCCCGGCCTGACCGCAGGCCACTCCAGAGCCAATAGGCCGAAACCAGCGTCAGCACTGGCACAGGACCGGCCAGCAGCACGGCGGGCCAGGAGAACCAGCGCTGCATGTAGACGTCGCTGAGAAACGGCGTCCACAGGCTGACGAGCCCGATCATGATGAGCGTGGCGGGCGCAAGGATCAGTGCCATGCGGTGGGCCAGCTTCTGAACCTGGGCCTCGGTCTTCCAGTTCAGCCATGTGGCGCCCAGCAACGCGTAGCCGATGACCAGCGCCACGCCAGTCAGCAGGCTGAAGGGTGTGAGCCAGTTCCACCAGCCGCCGGCATAGGCACGGTCCGCCACAGGGATGCCCTGCACGAGGGCGCCAAGAGCGATCCCCTGCGCGATGGTGGCAACCGTCGAACCGCCGGCAAAGGCCCAATCCCACAGGAACTGGCCGCGCCTCGTCTTCCAGCGGAATTCGAAGGCCACGCCACGGAACACCAGTGCAATGAGCATCGCAATGATCGGCGCATAGAGAGCCGGCATGATGATCGCATAGGCCAGCGGAAAGACGGCGAAGAGCCCGCCGCCGCCCAGCACCAGCCAGGTCTCGTTACCGTCCCAAACGGGCGCCACGGAGTTCATCGCATCGTCGCGGTTCTTCTCGCCCTTGATGAAGGGGAACAGAATTCCGACGCCAAGGTCGAAGCCATCGAGGATCACATAGGCCAGAACGGCAAAGGCGATGAGCCCGGCCCAGATGAAGGGGAGATCGAGGTTCATGGCGCATTCTCCACGATGCGGGCGGGACCGCCGGCACGGCTTGGAGTCTCGGGCGAGAGGTCAGGCTCGTGCGGTTCGGGTGGCTTCGCCATCAGCCGCAGGATGTAGAAGGTGCCGGCGCCGAAGAGCGTGAAATAGACCGCGATGAAGATGATGAGGGACGTGCCTACGGCCTCAGCCGCGATGGGCGAGACCGACTGCGCCGTGGTGAGCACGCCATAAACGGTATAGGGCTGCCGGCCAACTTCCGTCGTGATCCATCCGGCCAGTACGGCGATGAAGCCCGCCGGCGCCATGAGCAGTGCGGCCCGGTGCATCCAGTCGGACGCATAGAGCCTGCCGCGCCAGCGCAGCCACAGGCTCCACAGGCCCAGCCCCAGCATCGCGAAACCCAGTCCCACCATCACCCGGAAGCTCCAGAAGATGATGGAGACGGGCGGTTGCTTGTCCTCCGGCACGGTGTCGAGGCCAGCCATCGGCGCGTTGAGATCATGCTTGAGGATGAGAGACGAAAGCTTTGGAATTTCTAGGGAATAGTCGATGCGCTTGGCATCCGGGTTGGGAATGCCAAAGAGGATCAGAGGGGCGCCCTCGGGGTGGCTCTGATAGTGTCCCTCCATCGCCATGATCTTGACCGGCTGGTGTTCCAGCGTGTTGAGGCCATGGGCATCTCCGGCGAAAATCTGAACGGGTGCTGTCAACGCCACCATCCACATGGCCATGGAGAACATGACGCGGGTGGCCTCGGTGGCGGGATGGCGCAGGAGGTGCAAAGCTCCGACACCGCCGACGGCCAGCGCCGTCGTCAGGTAGGCGGCCAGCACCATGTGGACGAGGCGATAAGGCAGCGATGGGTTGAAGATCACGGCCCACCAGTCGGTGACGATGAACTGGCCATCAGCGTTCATGGCATAGCCCGCGGGCGTTTGCATCCAGCTGTTCACCGCCAGGATCCAGAAAGCCGAGGCAAGCGTGCCCAACGCGACCATGAGCGAGGCGAAGAAGTGTAGCCGCGGGCCAACGCGTTCGCGGCCGAACAGCATGACCCCCAGGAATCCGGCCTCCAGAAAGAAGGCGGTCAAAACTTCATAGCCCATCAGGGGTCCCACCACGGGCCCGGCCTTGTCGGAGAAGATGCTCCAGTTGGTGCCGAACTGGTAGCTCAGCACGATGCCGGACACGACGCCCATGCCGAAGGCGACCGCAAAGATCTTCTTCCAGTAGTTGAACAGGTCGAGGAAGACCTGCCGGCCCGTGAGCAGAGAAGCACCGTTGAGAACGGCCAGATAACTCGCCAGCCCGATGGAAAATGCCGGGAAGATGATGTGGAAGCTGACCGTAAAGGCAAATTGCAGCCGGGCCAGTGTCAACGCGTCGAAATCGGCCATCCGAATTCTCCATCTGCATCTTCTAGGTAGATCGTCGGGACGGGGTTGTCAGCCTTGGGTGGCGGCCTCATTGCCGCACCTCCGAACACGATTGAATTCATAACAAGCGGTCGGTGCGCAATTGCCGGGAAGACCAGACCTGCATCGGATTCCGTGAGAAGCGCCTTGGTGGTGCTCCATTGCCGATGCCGCAAAGCCGTTGCGCCGACCGCGATCGTGACAATGCCCGTGGGAGTGAGGACGAAGCAGGCGGGGTGCATGAGGGTGCTGGATCATTCACCCCTTGATGTGCGAGACTGGGCCTCCTTCTTCGCTCGCTTGGAGAAGGTACAATGGACGGCCCGCCGGTGGCAGCCGGCGGGCCGTTTCCTTTCGGGCTAGGGCTCGCTCGTCACCTTGCCGGGGAGGCTCAGCGTGCCTGACGCCACCTTGAATACGTCGGTGACGCAGAGCAGGGGCGCGTGCAGGTCGGCGTTGATGCGCAGGCCCGCGCCGACGCCGTCGAAGGATGCCGTGGCGAGTGCGGCAATCTCTGCGAGCGGCACATCCACCTCGACCGTGTGGCCGGAGAGGACCGTCGGATAGGCTGGACTGTCGATCAGCAGCGGCACGCCTGGCCAGGTGGCGGGGAGGGCCGGCTTTGCGCCATCGGGGATATCCACCACCTTGAGGCCCGCGCCACAGGCCTCGTCCTTGGCCAATACCACCCAGTGCGGATGCCAGACGCTGCGGTTGGCCGCGCCCTTTGCCCCATCGTCGAAGTCCGGATGAAAGGTCACCGCCAATGCCACGATGCCCTGGCCCTTGTCGAAGCCGACATCCGCGCTGTCCAGGCTGGTTGGCCAGACATAGGCGGCCACGCCGGACCCTGCGAAGGTGCCGGTCGCCTGCGGCTTCGAGTCACCCGCGGTGCCGGTCGAGGCGATGCGGAAGCGGGCGATGCCGTCCGCAGCAGTGACCGTGGTTTCGACAATGTCGAAGGGTGCTGCAATACTTGGATCAGCGGCAGTCTTGATGCCATCGGCCGAAGCCGCCGTGGCGAGGCACGCCAGGGCCGTCGCGGCGAGGCAGATGCCCCGCAGCCTGTTGATCGTCATGATGGAAAATCTCCTTCCTTGTTTTCAGTTGCTCGCTTGGATCGAGGCGGCACCCGTGGTGAAGGTCTCCCAGGTGGCAGCCTGGGAGGCGGGGTCCGCCGGTTCATGTTCGCCACAATCGAGACGGAGCTGTACCGTGCCGAATGCTGCGTTCACGAAGGCGCAATGATGGGGCTTGTCCGAACCGGGATGGGCGTTCGGGCGGAAATGCTGGCAGGTCACGCAGAGGCGCTGTGGGACAATGGCGCCGGATGCCTGAAGGCCGCGGATGAGCTTGATCAGGAGCAGCAGGAGCGACTCCTGATCGCCGATCGACAGATGAGACAGGACCTCCATGCTGCCGGTGGCGGCGAGGCCTGCGGTACTCACGGCGATCTGGCCGGCGGGTGTGTTGCGCCAGGCTTGGGCGCCCTTGGCCCTGAAGATCAGGGTCTTGCGTTGCAGGGCAGCGGCGGAGTCGCTTGCCGTCGGCTGCGAGATGCCGAGCTGGCGTCCGATCTCGGTGACTCGCGCGCCAGCGTCGCCGCGTCCGGCCAGATAGATCAGGATATGAAGCTGTGTCGGCGTCAGCCCGAGGGCGCCGGCGGCCTGCCACTGTTCGCTACGCAGGGCACCGGCGATGCGCTCCAGCCCGTCGCGGAGACGGCGGGCGAGGGGAGCGGGCGAGTGGTCGTTGGTGATCATGAATGTAGATATATAGGAGTCCTATGTGGAGTCAAATGCTGTTTGTCATTGACGAAATACCAACCAGTTGGTATGTAATGGTCATGAACGCCAGACCTGCCTCCGATGCCCGTGAAAAACTCCTCGCCGCCGCCTTCAAGGTGATCCGGGAAAAGGGATATGCCGCAATGCGTGTCGACGACATCTGCGAGGCGGCGGGCCTCACCAAGGGTGCCTTCTTCCACCACTTCAAGGGCAAGGAAGATTTCGCCGTCGCCGCCGCCAATCACTGGTCCGAGGTGACGGGCCATCTGTTCGCGAATGCGCCCTACCACAACCACGCCGATCCGCTGGACCGGGTTCTGACCTACGTCGATTTCCGCAAGGCGATCCTCCAGGGAACGGTCCCGGAATTCACCTGCCTCGTCGGCACCATGGTGCAGGAGGCCTACGAGACCAATCCCGCCATCCGCGAGGCCTGCGATGCCAGCATCAGCGGCCATGCGGGCGAGGTTGAAAAGGACATTGTCAAGGCAAAGGAACTTTATGCGCCGGATGCGGATTGGAGTGCGCAGAGCCTTGCCCTCTATACCCAGGCGGTGATTCAGGGCGCCTTCATTCTGGCGAAGGCCAAGCAGGGACCGGACGTGGCGGCGGACTGCATCGACCATCTGAAACGCTACATCGAACTTCTTTTCAATCGCGACAGCACAGGGAGTACGCGCGATGACCCAAGCCCAACATGAACTTTCGCTGACGCGGCTCATCGATGCGCCGCGTGCCATTCTCTATCGCTGCTGGACGGAGCCGGAGCTCATCAAGCAGTGGTTCACGCCACGGCCATGGACGACGCCGGTGGTCGAGATGGATGTACGGCCCGGCGGTTCAAGCCACATGATCTTCCGCGGTCCCGAGGGCCAGGAATTTCCCAACGATGGCATCTTCCTCGATATCGTTCCCAACGAGCGGCTGGTGTTTACCGATGCCTACACGTCGGCCTGGGTTCCATCGGCCAAGCCGTTCATGACCGGCATCATTAGCTTAGGCGATGAGGCCGGCAAGACGCGCTACAAGGCCGCTGCCCGCCATTGGACTGAAGACGACAAGAAGCGTCACGAGGAGATGGGCTTTCATGACGGTTGGGGCAAGGCCACTGACCAGCTCGAAGCCCTGGCGCGCACCCTGATATAACCATCAGTTCACGGAGGACATTGACATGACCACATCTACATCGACAGCGCCCCACGGCATGCCCACGATGCTACCGCATCTCACCGTCAAGGACGGCCGCGCCGCCATGGCGTTCTACGAGAAAGCCCTGGGTGCCACGGAAATGTTCAGCCTGGACGGGCCCGATGGCCGGCTGATGCATGGTTCGATGTGCGTCAATGGCGCGGCCTTCATGCTGATGGACGAGTTCCTCGAACACAATGCGAAGTCGCCGAAGTCCCTCGGCGGAACGCCGGTGGGCATTCATCTCTGGGTCGATGACGTCGATGAGGCCTTCGACCGGGCCATCGCCGCCGGTTCGACGCCGATCATGAAGCCGGCCGACATGTTCTGGGGCGACCGCTATTCGGTGGTCGAGGATCCCTTTGGCCACCACTGGTCCTTTGCCAAACATCTGAAGGACATGTCGCCGGACGACATCAAGTCGGCCATGATGAGTGCGCCGCCGATGGACTGCGCCTGACATGGCAGCCGGACCGAAGGTCTCGACATGCCTGTGGTTCGATACCGAGGCAGAGGAAGCGGCGAAGCTCTATGTGTCGCTGCTCCCCGGTTCGCGCATCACCGGCATCAGCCGCTATGGCAAGGGCTCGCCGATGCCGGAGGGGACACCGATGATGGTGACCTTCGAACTCGCCGGCACCGCCTACATGGGCCTCAACGGGGGACCGCATTTCAAGCATTCCGAAGCCTGTTCGATCGTGGTGAACTGCGAGACGCAGGGCGAGATCGACCGGCTGTGGGCGGCGCTGCTGGACGGTGGCGGCAAGGCGCAGAGGTGTTTCTGGCTCAAGGACCGGTTCGGCCTGTCGTGGCAGATCGTACCGTCGCAGATGGGGGAGTGGATGAACAATCCGGATCCCGTAGCGGCGGCGCGGGTCTTTTCAGTGATGATGGGGCAGGTGAAGGCCGATATCGCTGCTCTTGAAGCCGCCTATCGCGGTTGAGCGAGGCTACTTCGGCCAGATGACGGCGATGTAGGCGATATAGCATGCCAGCAGCACCGCGCCTTCACGCCGCGACAGGCGCAAGCCCGTTGCAGCGAAGACCAGCAGCAGGATCGATGCGCCGACCATTACCGGCGCATCGAAGCTCACCATCTCGGGCGGCATGACCGTCGGGCTCATGACGGCGGTGGCGCCACCGATCCCCAGCACATTGTAGATGTTGGAACCCAGCACATTGCCGAGCGCCACCTCGGATTGACGGCGCAGGGCGGCCAGCACGGAGGTCACCAGTTCCGGCATGGAGGTGCCGATGGCCACGATGGTGAGGCCGATCACCGTCTCGGAAATCCCCAGATCGCGGGCGAGGTCGATGGCGCCGTCCACCAGGAAGCGCCCGCCGAAGACAACCAGGGCCAATCCGCCGACGGCGGAGAAGACCGACAGCAGCAGGCCGGGCCGGGTCGCCGCACCTGGGATCGCCAGGCCAGTTTCTGCGCGGGCCGTTTCCGCGGCCGCAGCCTTGTCAAAAGCGGCGGTGTGGCCCTCACTGCCATCGCGCTCCTGCCACCAGGCGTAGGCAAGATAGGCCGCCAGTGCTGCCAGGAAGAGCACACCCATGACCCGGTCGAGCGGCCAGAGAGAACCGGCGGCCCAGAAGGCCGCGGCAGCGATCACCCCCAACACGCCATCCCGCGCCAGCGCCCGCGAAGAGACGATGATTGGCGCGAGCAGGGCTGAAATGCCGAGAATCAGCAGAATGTTGGAAATGTTGGAACCGACGATATTGCCGACCGCAATGCCCGGCGAACCGGCCAGCGCGGCCTGCACGCTGGTCACCAGTTCCGGCGCCGAGGTGCCAAAACCCACCAGGGTGAGCCCGATCAGCAGCGGCGACACACCCATGCGCTCGGCCAATTGCACGGCACCGCGCACCAACAACTCACCGCCGACGATCAGCAGCAGCAGACCGCCGGCAATCAACAGAAAAACCGTCAAAGCAGATAGAGCCGCAGAGATCCGTTCGAGCCGATCCTGACGCCGACGACGCGGCTGACCGGGATGCCGCGGCGGGCGAGCGCCTTGCGGGTCACCGGGTTGGCGGAGAGGGCGGCGCGCAATTTGCGGATCCCCGCCGCGTGGTGCGCAGCGACGAGCCGGAATTCACGGACGTCCGGCGCGCTGCTGTCATCCCACAGGCTGAAATTATGCCGGATATTGAGATTGACGACGCCGACACTCGGCACCTTGCGCAAGGCCTGGATGGCCGAGGCGCGCGATCCGGCCGACATGATGACAGCGGGAGCCATGGTCAGGTCGCTGCTGGCCGCCATGCGATAGGGCAGGCTTCCGGCCGTCACCGGACCGCTCGCCAGCAGGGTCATTGCCAGGATGATAGGTATGAGTCTCATCGCACGCCTCCCAACTCCAATGTATCCCGCGGGATATGGGGTCAGGACTTGAGTTTCGAAAGGCTCAATTCAGGTTCGATTTCGCGGAATCCGCCAATCAGGCCATGCAGAAATGATTTCAGGCCGGCACGCAGCGGCAAGGGAACGCCCGATTCATCGCCCAGCCGGAAGGTCCGGAACGAGAAGCGCCGGTTGCCGATGATGGGCGCAAGGTCGGCATCCAGCCGTTCCATGGTCAGCGTCAGGCCGTCCACCGGTTCGGGAAGCGCCGAGCCGACGAACTGATTGGCAACGGGAATGAACAGGTCGGGCTTGAGGATTTCCTCGACGTTGACGGCCGAGCGAAGGGACTCATGGGGTTCGTCGACGATATAGAGCACCACGACCGCGAAACCGGCGGCGTTGGCAGCGGCGCGGAATTCGAGATCACCCATCGCTTCGCAGAAACGGCTGAGCTGGGGGGCGGGCACGTCGATCACATAGTCGCGGCCCGGAGCACCCAGAATGGTGTCGAAGACCATCATCTGGCCGGGGATCTTGGCAAAGTCGACAAGTGCTGTGCGGCCCGGAAAATAATCGCGCAGGGCGCCATCCGGGTGGCCGAGGTCGAGGACGAAGGGGTCGTGGCCCTCGAGCAGCAAGAAATCGACCAGCGTCCGCGCCAGCAAGGTCTTGCCGTTGCGGTGCCGGTCGGAGCAGACGATTGCGATCAGGGGCGAGGAGGCCAACGGGGGCCGCCGCTAGCTCAGGACTTGGATTGGGGCCTGCCGCCGGAAAGGATGTCCTGAATCAGCTTCACGCGGCTGAACTCCTGATCGATCTCCGAGCACCACTTGCGGACATAGCCGCGCAGCACGAAGGAGAACTTTCCGGCCTGACCGTCGGCGTTGCGGTTGTCGATGAAGTCCTTGAAGGTGACGCCTGCGACATCGACCTGTTCGTAGGCCATCTCATTGAGCTTGGGGATGTCGATTTCGTGGGAATTCGGGATGTTGGCGAAGTACTTGCGGCTGGTTTCCTCATCCCACTCGAAGAAATTGGTCTCGTTGATGAAGTTCCGGGTGAGGATGTATTCGAGCCCGCCAAGATAGCGGGAAATCTCGCCGATCTCGTCCAGAGAGGCGATGGACGAGCCGATGATGTGGAACAGGCCCAGCGTGAACTGGCCGCTGCGGGCGGCTTCGAGGACGCCAATCCGCTCGAAGATGTCGAGGGCGTAGGACAGGCCGCCGGCCTTCAGGTCGACCAGGGTGACCGGCACGTTGGCGGTTTCCAGCGTGTCGAGGATCTTCATCTGGTGGGCGACGTTCTCGAGGTCCACGATCTCGGTGATGGTGGGATAGAACCGCTTCAGGGAGCCACGCGGATTTTCCGTGTCGAAGGCCCGCGTCAGCACGTTCTTGCGTGCGAAGAAGTCGAGAAGGGTGCGGGAGATCGTGGTCTTGCCGACGCCGCCCTTGTCGGCGCCTACGAGAATGAGAGTGGGCTTCATGGCGTTTTCCCCTGAATGGTCCTAGCCGTTTTAGCGCGGTGTATCATGGCTTGACGCAGGAGTACACCTTCCATTGTTTCCAATACTTTATTCGGCATGAGCAAGAAACCGTGCGAATTGCCCCATAACCCATCGGGGCCATGCCCGGCCACTCAAACTTTAGGTAATTTGGTGGCATGGTGAATGGCCGGAAGGCCAGGGCTTGGTCCGGCGCGGTAATTCTGGCACAAGGTGCCGCAGGAGGGAGCGACACGCCATGACCTATCTCTATCTCGGCATCCTGCTGTTCGGCGGGCCGCACCTGTTCTCGATCCTGTTTCCGGCCTTGCGAGACAGCCTCAAGCAGAGCCTCGGCGAGAAACCGTGGAAGGGGCTGTATTCGCTCGTCTCGCTCGCCGGTCTGGTGTTGATGATCGTGGGTTTTGCCAAGTCGCGGGCCGGGCCGCTCGCCGCCGATCTCCTGTATTTCCCGGCTGACTGGACCCGCCACGCCACCATGCTGCTGGTGCTGCTGGCCTTCATCCTCCTCGGCGCCTCGCATGGGAAGGGATATCTCAAGAAGTGGCTGCACAATCCCATGTCGATCGGGATCGCGCTGTGGGCCACGGGCCACCTCCTGGCCAATGGCAAACGTACCGACGTCTACCTGTTCGGCACCTTCCTGGTGGTGGCTGTGGCCGATATCCTGATGTCCGAGGCGCGCGGCAAGCGGCCGTCCCATATCCCGCGGCTGCGGTCCGACATTGTTGCGGTCGCCGTCGGCGTCGTGCTCTACGCCGTCTTCCTGTTCGGTTTCCACCCTTACGTCCTGAATTTGCCCGTCGTACGATGATCCTTCTTGCCCTGGGGGTGCTGGCCACCTCGCTCATGCATCTCGTGGCCGCAGTGCCGTCCCTCAAGTCGCGCGTGAAAGCGGGGGTGGGTGAGCGTGCCTATGGACCCCTCTTTGGCCTCGCCTCGCTGGTTGGCATCGCCATCATCGTGGCGGGGTGGAAACTCTCGGACTTCGTTGCCGTCTATGAACCGCCGGCCTGGGGCAGACATGCCAATTTCGGCTTCATGCTGGCTGCGTTTTTATGTTTCGGCATCTTCCTGTTCCGCGGGCGGTTGCGCCAACTGCTGCGCTTTCCCATGGGGTTTGCCGTCATCTTCTGGGCCACTGGCCATCTGCTGGCCAATGGCGATCTCGCCAGTCTCATCCTGTTCGGCGGTTTTCTGCTCTATGCCGTCGCCCATATCGTAATCGGCATCGCCAATGGGGTGCGGCCCAGTCCGGAGGTGCGCGGCGGGCATGATCTCGTTTCACTCGTCATGGGTGTCGCCCTGTACGGCGTCATGGTACAGCTTCACGGGGCCCTCATCGGCGTGCCGGTCTTCGATGTCAGCCAATGGGCGGGCGGCTGAGAGGCATTGCCCGGCGCTCGCGAAGCCGGGCACCGATGGAGGAAGTCGCCTCCGTCATGGTCACGCCGGCAGGGGGGATCGACGGTGACTGCAAGGGGGCGCGGTTCCCGCGCCGGCAGGTGACGCTGATCACCAGCGAACTGTGGGACGCCGCGCTGTTCACACTCGGATGCCCCGCGTTGCCGTGGACCATGCGCCGTGCAAACTTGCTGATGGAGGGCGGATCCCTGCCGCTTGGTGCTGGCTCGCGGATCATGGTCGGGGCGGCCGAGCTGGAGGTGACGGGTGAAACCGTGCCGTGCGCCCAGATGGACATGGCCTGGACGGGGCTTCGCAAGGCCCTGGCTCCTGATGGCCGGGGCGGTGCGACCTGCAAGGTGATCACCGGCGGCATCATCGCCATCGGCGATGAGATCCGCATCCTGCGCGATGTGCCCAAACGCAAGGTGTACTTGCCCGGCTAGGCATTGGGGCCTAGGTTCGGCCCATGTCACAGCATGTTGCCACGCGCCGCCTCACCGCGCCCGACATCACTGCCCGCAAGGGTGGCGATCCGATCGTGTCGCTGACCTCCTATCATGCCCATACGGCGGCCATCGCCGACAAATATGTGGACTTTCTTCTGGTGGGCGACTCGCTCGGCATGGTGATGCACGGCTTCGAATCCACCTTGCCGGTGCCGCTTGAGCTCATGATCATGCATGGCCGTGCGGTGATGCGCGGCGCCAAGCGGGCGCTCGTCGTCGTCGACATGCCGTTCGGCTCCTATGAGGAAAGCCCGGCGCAGGCGTTCCACAATGCGGCAAAGGTGATCAAGGACACCCAGTGCGGCGCCATCAAGCTGGAAGGCGGCCGCCGCATGGGCGAGACCATCCGCTTTCTCACCGAGCGCGGCATTCCGGTGATGGCGCATATCGGCCTCACCCCGCAGTCGATCAACACGCTGGGTGGCTTCAAGACGCAAGGCCGCACCCACGACCAATGGGAGTCGATCGAGGAAGATGCCCGCGTGGTGGCGGAAGCCGGTGCCTTTTCGGTGGTGCTGGAGGCGCTGGCCGAACCGCTGGCGGCAAAGATCACAGCGGGTATTCCCATTCCCACCATCGGTATCGGCGCCTCGCCCGCCTGTGACGGTCAGATCCTTGTCATGGAAGACATGCTGGGCCTCAGCCCGCGCGTTCCAAAGTTTGTGCGGGAATTCGGCAAGGTCGGTGCCGCCATCGAGAACGCCATCAAGATGTATGCAGATGAGGTGAAGGCGCGAACCTTCCCCGGCAAGGACAATACCTACGAGATGAAGGACTGAGAGTGCACACCCGTCAGGGGTGCGGCCGCGGACAACGCGAGCGGATGAAGATCTGGGCGAGGTCGAACGGGACGTGGCGGCCGTGCTCCATTAGAGCAACCTGACTTTTGATGGAACCATCAAAAGTCAGATAAGTTGCTCGCTCATCAATAAGTTGGTGCGTAATTGCTTCGCCAAGACGATTCCGTCTTGGCGCATTACGCACTAGCCACTTCGCCTGCAGGCTGTAGGCCTCGAATTCGGGCTGCCGCGGACAATCCCAACGGCGATTGTGAAACTGCACGTCGTGGATCAGTTCGTGCAGCAACACGGACTGATCTTCCAGCAGGCGGCCATCCCACGGTGCGACGATCTGGACGGTTCGTGTTTTCAGATCATAGGCCGCACGCAGATTGTCCTCAATCAGGAGGTCGCTGTCTTCATAGCGGATGGTCTCCCCGGCCACGCAGAACCTGATGGCTGGAGGATCCTGTCTGGTTCGCGTGACATCATATGACGTATGCCCTGCAATCCAGCCGGTGAGCTGAACCACGAGCTCATGCGTCGGCAGTTCGGCTGTTGCCTGTTCATTCGCAGGCGCCAGTTGTTCTCCCCGTGCGTTCGGTGCGCGTGGATGTAGGTTGTCCGTCGTTCGTAAAGTTGGAATGATGCAGCGGTCAGCGCACGGGCAAGCGCGCAGCAACGCGGGGAGGAACCTGAATGGCGAATACAACAGGCGTTGGCACACTCGCGCGGCTCTGGAGGTTTCCGGTCAAATCGATGAAGGGCGAACTGCTGGAAGCGGCGGAGGTGACGGCGCGCGGCGTTGTCGGCGACCGCGGCTATGCGCTTCTTGATGTCGGGACGGGGAAGGTCGCCAGCGCCAAGAGCGTGCGCCGGTTTCCCCGTCTCTTCGCCTGCAGTGCGGCCTACCTCTCAGCGCCGAGACCGGGCGATGACTTGCCGCCGGTTCGCATCACGCTTCCGGATGGCCGGTCGACGACCAGCGAGGCAAGGGATGCCGACAAGGTTCTCACGGACTTCTTCGGGCGTGACGTCCAGCTCATTCGTCAGGCGCCGGAGGAGTTCGCCATCGACATGTATTACCCGGACGTACCTGGCGCCGATCCGGCCGGTTACGCGGATGAGGTGGTCGATCAGAAGGTGGGCGCGTCCTATTGGAAGCAGGCCGGGCTCGACTCGCCAGTGCCACCGGGATCGTTTCTCGATCTTTTCCCGTCCTCGGTCCTGACCACGTCCACTGTCAATCACCTCAACGTACTGCAGCCCTCAAGCAATTTCGACGAGAGACGGTTCCGCATGAATTTCGTCGTCGAGACGCCGCAAACAGGGTTCGTGGAGAACGAATGGATCGGCAAGGACCTGTCGATTGGCGAACAGGTGAAACTCCACGTCGCATGCGGCGATCCGCGTTGCGTCATGACCACGCTTGCGATCGATGACCTGCCGCAGGACACCGATATTCTCCGGGTTCTCGTGAAGCACAACCGCATCGATTTCGGCGAGGGAGGCATGCTGCCATGCGCGGGTGTCTACGCCACCGTCGGCGGCACAGGTGTGGTCAGAGTGGGAGATCGCGTAGCGGTCGGCTGAGCCGCCTCGGCCCAGCCCAGTGCGTAATGCGCCAAGACGGAATCGTCTTGGCGGAGCAATGACGCACCAACCTGTTGAAAGGTCACATCTAGCTGTGATCGGCGTTGCCGTCCCCGCTGTGGTCGTAGAAGGCCTTCATGACGATCTGCCATTGCCCGTCGTGCTTGATGAGGGTCAGATAGTCGGTGAAAGTGGTGCCCAGGCACTCATCGTACACCTTGGCCACGGCGACATCGCCGGTCATGTCGATCGATATCACGTCGGCGACGATGGGCGTGCCTTCCTTTTCCGGCGCGGCAGCGCTCAAGGCGTCAATGAATTCGTCGCGGGTGAAGTATTCGAATTGGCCGTCAAAATGGCCGGCCTGCATGCACTGCGGATGCATGGCGCGGCGCAGCTTCTCCGTCTGGCCATAGATCATACCCTCCAGATAGTCGCGCACCACGGCGCGAATGGCCTCACGGTCCTGCAATGTCGCCATCCCGGATGTCCCTCCTGCTGCCCATCATCCAGAATCGGAAGACTAGCTTGCAGGGGCCGGATGGACCAGTTCGAAAATTCCATACCACGAAGCCGCCACAGCCGCGGTCTATGATCTCTGCCGAATCAATTGGATCACGGGATGGCCATCAACCGGCGTCAATTCATCGGCAGCGCTGCCGCAACGCTGGCAGCGCCGCGGCTCGTCCTGGCCCAGGAGCCGGATGGCAGCGATGCCGCCGATGGCGGGTTACAGCAAACGATCATTCTCACACCGGTGGATCTGCATCTTCTGGAGGGCGGGCAGGGACACACCATTGCCTGGTCCTATGGCGATGGCCCGGAACCCGCCGTCATCCGCGCCCGGCAGGGCGACGAACTGAAGCTCCGCTTCGTGAACACGCTGCAACAGGAGACTTGGCTCCACTTTTATGGGGTGCGCGGCCCGTCGGACCTGATGACGCTCAACATCCCGCCGGGCGAGGCCAATGCCGTCGACTGTGCCTTTGTGCCGCCCGACGCAGGAACCTTCTGGATCGGTCCGATGGCCGACCAATCACGGGCCCGCGACATGGGGCTCTATGCCATGCTGATTGTCGAGGAAGCTGAGCCGGTCGCAGATCTTGCCGACTTGCCGCTGGTGCTCGATGACTGGCGTCTCGACGA
The DNA here is from genome assembly GCA_964510815.1 of uncultured Aestuariivirga sp. Lineage (GTDB taxonomy): Bacteria > Pseudomonadota > Alphaproteobacteria > Rhizobiales > Aestuariivirgaceae > Aestuariivirga. The sequence continues at coordinate 32,440 of CAZECZ010000013.1, read as the reverse complement.
CGATGGCGCCATCGAAGGCAATTTCGGCGACATCGAAACCATGGTGGGCGAGGGGCGGCTCGGCAACTGGTTCACCGTCAACAGCCACTTTCGGCCACGCCTGCCGCTGAAGACCGGCGTCTATACCCGGCTGCGGCTGCTCAATGCGGCCAATGTGCGGACCATGGGTGTGCTGTTCAAGGGCTTCGATCCGCTGCTGATCGCCCGTGATGGGCAACCGGTCACGCCGCAGCCGCTGGACAGCAAGGCGCTTGAACTCGCACCTGGCCAGCGCGCCGACCTGCTGGTGAGCCCTGAACAGGGCGATATCCGCATGGCGCTGGACCTGTTCGAGGATATCGCCGAGATCGGCTATCTCACGGCGGTGACGCCATCCACACCGGCGCCAATTGCGGAGAATTTCCAGCTTCCGGCCAATCCGCTCTCCGCGTTGGGGCCTATCCTTGCTGCCACGACCTTCGCCATCCGCATCGAAGGCGGCCTCAAGGGTGGCCTCAAGTCGGCCGTTTTCGGCGGCGAAGAGCGCGACCTGCGCACGCTGCTGGAGTATGGCAAGGGGTGGGCTTTCAACGGCGTGGCGGGTCCGGCGGTCAAGCCGCTGTTCACGGTCAAGCGGGGCGACACCGTCGTTCTGGAGGTCGAGAACCGTACCGCGTTCCGCCAGCCGGTCCACATCCACGGGCATGTGTGGCAGGAACTGGCCGAAACGCCCACAGGCAAGTGGCAGGACACGGCGGTCATCGCCCCCAACGTGATGGTCACGCTGACTTTCGTGGCAGACAATCCCGGCACCTGGGCCATCCAGAGCCTGGTGGCCGAGCGCGCCGATGGCGGGCTTCTCGCGGCCTTCAAGGTCGAGCCGGCACAACCCGAGCTTTAGGGATCATTAATGATTCGAAGGCCTACTCGTTGCAGCGAGAATGCACGGGGCGAGTTGACATGGTCTTCGAAGTGCTAGGGTTCGTGACGGGTATGGCGGCTGCAGGCGGGGCATGGGTTTACCTGCTCAAACATGAGCGCTGGCGGGCGATCCGTGCGGTTTATGGCACGCGCGCGTACCATCCGCCCGCCGGAAATGCCTTGATTTGGCCCAGCCGCTGATTTACGCCGCTCCATCGACAATCCTGTGACTGTGAGGAGCGGCAAGCCTTGAGCGATGAATCCCTGTTTCGCGAGGTGGACGAAGAGGTCCGCCAGGAACAGTACAAGAAACTGTGGGACCGTTACGGCAATGTGATCGTTGCCGGCTGCGTCCTCGTCGTTGCGGTCGTCGCGGGCTACAAGGGCTATGAATACTGGCAGCTGAAGCAGTCTCAGACAGCGGGTGAAGCCTTCTTTTCGGCGGTGAAGACCGCCGGTAAAGGCGATACCGCAGCGGCCATCGCCCAGTTCCAGACCATCGGTCACGCCGGCTTTGGCGTTCTTGCCAAATTGCGCGAAGCCAATCTGCTGGCCGAGACGGGCAAGGCGAACGAAGCTGTTGCGATCTATGACGCCGTTGCCGCCGATGCGTCCAATCATGCCTCGCTGCGCGACCTCGCCAAGATCCGTGCTGCACTTGTGCTGGCCGATACGGCGACGCCTGCCGATCTCGAAGCCCGGGTCAAGGCTTTCGACGAGCCCGGCAACAGCTGGCGGCACACGGCCCGCGAAATCATGGCGGCGGCCAACTGGCGTGTGAAGGACTATGCGGCGACGGATGCCCAGGTGAAGGCGATCCTTGCTGACTCCGAGGCGCCAGCCGGCGTGCGCCAGCGGGCGCGGATGCTGGCCGATCTTCTGGTTCCGCTGCTGGCGGCGAAATGACGATGCTCAAGCGCCTTATCGTAGCAGGCTCGCTTCTTGCCATGCTTGCAGGCTGCAGCATGCTCAACCGTGTCACGGGTGACGTCGACAACACCGTGCTGCCCGGTCAGCGCGAAGAAGCCATTCCTGGCCGCGCCACCTTTCCGGACCGCCCAGATCCCGATGTGAAGCGGGCAGGCGGCGCTGATACCATGGCAACTCCGGATCCTGGCGACACCTCCTGCGCGCCGGACGATCCAGCCTGTGCGCCGCCATCCGGCAGCGATACGTTCAGCGATCCGCAATGACCATCACCGTCGCCATCATGGGGCGGCCAAATGTCGGGAAGTCCACGCTCTTCAACCGGCTGGTCGGCCGCAAGATCGCACTGGTCGACGACCAGCCCGGCGTCACGCGTGACCGCCGCGAAGGCGAGGCCCAGATCGGCGACCTGAAGTTCCGGGTCTTCGATACGGCAGGCCTCGACGATGCCAAAAAGGACACACTCGAAGCCCGCATGAGTGCGCAGGCCGAAACCGCCGTCAGCGAGGCGGACCTCGTCTTTTTCGTCATCGATGCGCGCGCCGGCGTCACGCCCATGGACCGCGAATTTGCCGAACGTGTGCGCCGCCGCGGCAAGCCTGTCGTCCTCGTCGCCAACAAGGCAGAGAGCCGGGCCGCGCAGCCGGGGCTGATGGAGTCGTTCGAACTGGGGTTCGGCGAACCCCTGCCGATTTCAGCCGAGCACGGCGAGGGCATGGACCTGCTCTATGACGCGATTGTTCCTTATGCGGAACAAAGCGGGGAAGCGGAAGGCGAGGACAGGGCCGAGGGGCCGCTGCGTCTCGCCATCATCGGCCAGCCCAACGCCGGCAAGTCCACGCTGGTCAACACCATTCTCGGCGAAGAGCGCATGCTCACGGGTCCCGAGGCCGGCATCACCCGCGATGCGATTTCCTCCGATTTCGAATGGCAGGGCCAGAAGATCAGGCTGTGGGACACGGCGGGCATCCGCCGCAAGTCGAAGGTCGTCGGCAAGATCGAGAAGCTGGCGGTGTCGGATGCGCTGCGGGCCATCCGCTTCGCCGAATGCGTGATCGTGCTGATCGACGCCTCGCTACCGATCGAACGGCAGGACCTGTCCCTGTGCAATCTCGTGGCCCAGGAGGGGCGTGCCATCGTGCTGGCGCTGTCCAAGTGGGACCTCGTGGAGGAAAAGCAAAAGAAGCTCAAGGAGGTCATCAGCGATCTCGAGGACGTGCTGCCGGAAATCCGCGGCGTGCCCGTGGTCACGCTGTCGGCCAAGCAGGAGCGCGGCATCGACAAGCTGTTCCAGGCGGTGATGCAGGCGCTGGAGCGGTGGAACCAGCGCATTTCCACGTCGCAGCTCAATCGGTGGCTGGAAATGGCGGTGGAGCGCAATCCGCCGCCGGCGCCGTCGGGCCGGCGCATCAAGATTCGCTATGCCACCCAGGCTTCGGCGCGTCCGCCGACGTTTGCGATCTTTGGCAATCAGTTGTCCAAGATGCCGGAGAGCTACATCCGCTACCTGATGAACGGGTTGCGCCGCGACTTCGATCTCGCTGGCGTGCCCATCCGCTTCAGCCTGCGCGGCGGCAAGAATCCGTTCGACAAGGACAGGTAGTCCGGCTGCCTTAGTGCGTAATGCGCCAACCTATTGATGAGCGAGCAACTTATCTGACTTTTGATGGTTCCATCAAAAGTCAGGTTGCTCTAATGCCGCGACAGGGCGAGCTTGATGCCGAAGGCGACGAATACGCCGCCGGTCAGGCGGTCGAGCAGTTTAATGGCGGCGGCGCGGCGCAGCAGCCGTGCCATCGGCACCGTGGCGGCGATCAGCCCTGCCGACCAAACCAGCCCCAGTCCGACGTGGATGGCGGCGAGTAGCACCGTGAACAGGGGGACGCTGACGCCGGCCGGCACGAACTGCGGCAGGAAGCTCACATAGAACACGCCGATCTTGGGATTGAGGATGTTGGTGAGGAAGCCGCGGCGGAGCGAATCCGCGGCGCGGCGGTCGACAGCATGCGCCGGCACCTCGAAGCTGGCGCGGGGCCGTAGCAGGAGATGGAGCCCGACCCACAGGAGATAGGCGGCACCGGCCCACTTGACGGCGGTGAAGGCGATTTCCGAGGCCGCGAGGAGGGCGCCCAGCCCCACCGCGACGATCATGCCCCAAGCGAGGCAGCCCATGCCGATGCCGATGGCGGCAAACCATGCCGGCCTGGTGCCGGAACTTGCCGCCGTCCGCAGGATCATGGCGGTGTCGAGCCCCGGCGTCAAGGTCAGCAGCGAGGCGGTGGCGAGGAAAGTGGCTAGAGACTGTACGACACTCATGCGCGATCCACCAAGCCCATCAGGTTTGCTTGAACAATCCTTCGGGGGCGTATTTCCACACCCCGCCATTGTCGGTGAAATCGGCGAGGCACATGGGAATGAGCTGGGTGACCACCTCGTCGGGATGGGGCAGAGTTTCCGGATCCTCGCCCGGCATTGCGGTGGCGCGCATCTTGGTGCGCGTGGCGCCGGGGCTGAAGCAGTTGGCGCGAACCTTGGTCGTCGCGATCTCGGCGGCATAGGTCCTGACCATGGCTTCGAGGGCAGCCTTGGAAATCGAGTAGGGACCCCAATAGGCCCAGCATTTCTGTGCAAGACCGGATGAGACGAAGATGGCCCGGCCATTATCGGCCGCGCGGAGCAGCGGGTCCAGCGAGCGGATGAGGCGGTAATTGGCGGTGACGTTCACGCCCATCACGTCGTCCCACAATTTCTGGTCCACGTGGGCCAGCGGTGTCAGCTTGCCAAGGACGCCGGCATTGCCGATGAGGATGTCGAGCCGCTTCCAGCGCTCGAAGATGGCGGCGCCCAGCCGGTCCAGTGCATCGAAGTCCTTCATGTCGGCGGGCACCAGCGTGGCCGATCCGCCCAGGGCCTTGATCTCGTCATCCAGTTCGGTCAGGCCACCCTGTGTGCGCGCCATGGCAATGACGTGTGCGCCTTCCTTTGCCAAGGCCAGCGCCGCCGAGCGCCCAAGGCCCCGCGAAGCGCCTGTCACCAGTGCGATCTTTCCATCCAGTCTTCCGGTCATTCTCTGATCTCTAGCCTGCTTCCGCCAGAAGGGCGGGCTTCTGTTTGCCGTGTTCACCAGCCATGTCGGTGAGCGGCGTCGGGTAATCGCCGGTGAAGCAGTGATCGGTGAACTGCGGCCTGGCATTGTCGCGGCCTTGCAAGCCCACGGCGCGGTAGACACCGTCAACCGACAGGAAGGACAGGGAATCGACCCCGATATAGTCGCGCATCTCGTCCAGCGAATGGGTGGCCGCCAGCAGCGCCTTCTGCTCCGGCGTGTCGATGCCGTAGAAATCGGGATGCGCAATCGGCGGGCTCGAGATCCGCATGTGCACTTCCCTAGCGCCGGCCTCATACATCATGCGCACGATCTTGACCGAGGTTGTGCCACGCACGATCGAGTCGTCCACCAGCACGATCCGCTTGCCCTCGACGGCAGCACGGTTGGCGTTGTGCTTCAGCTTCACGCCCAACGAGCGGATGGTCTGGGTCGGCTCGATGAAGGTGCGGCCCACATAATGATTACGGATGATTCCGAGTTCGAACGGGATGCCGGTTTCGCGCGCAAAGCCCAGGGCCGCCGGCACACCGGAATCGGGGATCGGCACGACGACGTCGGCATCGACGGCGCTCTCCAGCGCCAGTTGCCGGCCCATGGCCTTGCGGACCTCGTAAACCGAACGGCCATTGAGGATGGAGTCAGGGCGCGAGAAGTAGATGTATTCGAAGATGCAGGGCCGGGCGGGCTGCTTCGGGAAGGGACGCAGCGATTCCACGCCTTCGTCGGAGATGACGACGACCTCGCCGTTTTCCACTTCGCGCACGAACTTGGCGCCGATGATGTCGAGCGCGCAGGTTTCGGAGCAGAGCATATAGGCGCCGTTCAGCTCGCCCAGGATCAGCGGACGGATGCCGAGCGGATCGCGGGCGCCGATCACCTTCTTGTTGGTGATGGCGACCAGCGCATAGGCGCCCTCCAGGTGCCGCAGCGCGTCGATGAAGCGCTCGACCATGCGCTGCTTTTTCGATTGCGCCACGAGATGGAGGATCACCTCGGTGTCCGACGTCGACTGGCAAATCGCACCCTGTGCGATCAGCTGCTTGCGGAGTGTCAGGCCGTTGGTCAGGTTGCCGTTGTGGGCGACCGCCAGGCCGCCGCTGGCCAGTTCGGCGAACAGCGGCTGCACGTTGCGGATGATGGTCTCGCCGGTGGTGGAATAGCGCACATGCCCCAGCGCCGAATTGCCCTGCAGGCGGTCGATCACCTTGCCGCTGGTGAAATGGTCGCCAACGAGGCCCAGCCGGCGCTCGGTTTGAAACCGGTTGCCGTCGAACGACACGATGCCGGCGGCTTCCTGGCCGCGATGCTGCAGGGCGTGAAGGCCGAGTGCGGTCAGCGCGGCGGCGTCTGCATGGCCATAGATGCCGAACACGCCGCATTCTTCACGCAGGCGGTCCCCGTCGAGGTCGAAATCGAATTGCATGGTCATTGGCCGTCGTTCTGTCCGAAGGCGGGCTGGTCGGTGGCGCCGCCGGTTCCCTGGATGAGGTTTTCAAGACCCTGATTCTCGTTGGACCGGTATCCGGGTTCAGGTGCGCCGGTCTTGGGTGCCGTGACAGGCTGCTCGGGGTTCTTGAGCAGCGCCGTGTTCGAGAGCGTCTCGGCGATTTCCGGTGGCATGAAGGAAATCAGGAATTCGCCGGTCGACTTGATCATCGGCAGGCTCATGGCAGTGCGCACCCACGTCTCCTGCTTCTCAAATGGTAGCAGCCAACCATAGAACAAGTAGGCGATGGCGATGAAGACGAAGCCGCGCGCCAGGCCGTATACGAAGCCCAGCGTGCGATCGAAGGCCCCGGCCGCGCTGTCCACCACGTAATCCGAGATCTTCACGCTGATCACCGACACGATGATCAGCACAATGATGAAGGCGGCAGCGCCCACCCCGATCTTGGCGAGGATTTCCTTGTCGAGATAGGGGACATTGGTCATCGCCATGTCGATGAGCTTGGGTTGCTTGATGGCGAAATAGGCGGCCACCGCCGCCACGCCCCAGGCTACGAGTGAGAGCACTTCGCGGGTGAAACCACGCATGAGCGCCAGCAGGCCCGACAGCAACATGATGCCGATGAGAATGAAATCGAAGAGCGTCAAGGACATAGAGGTTCCTGTGCGTCGCACCATCTGATTGAAAGGGCACCTTATAGAAAGGTTTTGCGGAAACCTCTAGGCGATTCTCCGCTGACCCTTGTCCTGGGCCGCAGACCACGCCACCAGGTCCATGATGGTCTCCATTTGCCGCACATTCAGGCCCTTGAGCCCGGCCTGGCCGTCCGCCGACGCGATGACCGCTTCCTTGAGCCCCAGTTTCTGGGCTTCTTTCAGTCTGGCCTCGGTCTGGCCGACGGGACGGATGGCGCCGGAGAGGGCAATTTCACCGAACACTGCGGTGCCCGGCGGGATCACCGTGCCGGTCAGCGACGACAATAATGCCGCGGCCACCGCGAGGTCTGCCGCCGGTTCGCGCACCTTCAATCCGCCCGCGACATTGAGATAGACGTCGTTCTGGCCGATCTGCACCCCGGCACGGGCTTCGAGCACCGCCAGGATCATGGCGAGGCGGTTCGAATCCCAGCCCACAGTGGTGCGCCTTGGGGTGCCGAGCGGTGAGGGCGAGACCAATGCCTGCACTTCGATCAAGAGCGGCCTGGTGCCCTCCATTCCCGCAAACACGGCGGTTCCCGGTGTGGGGCGTTCGTTGGACCCCATGAACAGGCGCGACGGGTTGGTTACTTCCGCCAGCCCGCCATCAGACATTTCGAACACGCCAATCTCGTCGGTTGGCCCGAAGCGGTTCTTGACCGCTCTCAGGATGCGGAACTGGTGACCGCGGTCGCCCTCGAAATAGAGCACCGCATCGACCATGTGCTCCACCACCTTGGGGCCAGCGATCTGTCCCTCCTTGGTGACATGACCCACCAGCAGCACCGCGGTGCCCTTCTGCTTGGCAAAGCGGATCAGGGCCTCGGAGCCCGCCTTGAGCTGCGACACGGTACCTGGTGCCGATTCGATTGCCGGCGACCACAGCGTCTGGATCGAATCGATGACAGCGACCGACGGTGGTTGTCCTTCAGAGAGCGTGGCGATGATGTCGGAGGTATTGGTTTCCGTCGCCAGCAGCACCGGTGCGTCGTCGAGGCCGAGGCGCTGGGCGCGGAGCCTGACCTGGGCGATGGCCTCTTCGCCGGAAATGTAGACGACGCGCTCGCCCTTGCGGGCGAGTGCGGCCAGGGCCTGGAGCAGCAGGGTCGACTTGCCGATGCCGGGATCGCCGCCGATCAGCACGCCGGAGCCAGGCACGAATCCGCCGCCCGCCACCCGGTCGAGTTCTGCAATCCCCGTGACGATCCGGGGCGGGGCAGGGCTTTCGCCCTTAAGGCCCACGAGCCTTGTTGGCCGGCCCTTCGGCAGGCTGGCGCCCTTTGCGCCCGACAGCGGGGCTGCCGCCTGTTCCTCCACGATGGTGTTCCACTCGCCGCAATTGTCGCAGCGCCCGGACCACTTCGACGAGGTTGACCCGCAGGACTGGCAGACGAATTGGGTGGACTTGGCCATGTCTCCTTCTATCGGAACATTTAAGGAACGCAAGCGAAGTCTTGATATGCGTCAAACTGGAATTTCGCGAGATCGGGCACATATATCGGTCACCGGGGGAACGGTGATTTGAGGAGGTTCAAATGGCCAAGACTTATCTGCCCGACCTGTGGGGCCGCTCCACGGGAGAGATGTTTTCAAGCCTGCAGCACGAGATCGACCGGGTCTTTTCAGACTTCGGCCGCGGCCTGCCGTCCATGCCGGGATTCGGCAAGGGCACGGAGATGAAGGTCAATGTCGCGGAGACCGACGGCGCGCTTGAGGTGACGGCCGAGATTCCCGGCGTGGATGCCAAGGATATCGATGTCCAGCTCAAGGACGGCGTGCTTACCATCAAGGGCGAGAAGAAAGACGAAAAGGAAGAGAAGGACGAGAAGAAGAATTACCATCTGGTGGAACGGTCCTATGGCATGTTCCAGCGCTCGTTCGCGGTCGGCGCCGATGTCGATGCCGACAAGATCAATGCGTCCTTTGACAAGGGCGTGCTGAAGGTTACATTGCCCAAGCTGCCAGCGGCGAAGGCCAAGGTGCAGAAGATCGAGGTCAAACCGGCCTGATCTGGAAGGAGCGGAGCGCGGGACGGCCTCCGCTCCTTCGTTTTCCGCAATCTTCATTCCGCCATGATTGGGCAGTGAGACGTGTCCCTGCGAAGCAAGCGGGAGCGGTTTGATGGTCTGGTACATCAGGAGATTGGTGCAGCTGGCGGTCGTCCTCGTGGCGCTGGTGCAGGTGGCCGGATTGCTGCAGACCGTTCATCCGCTCTTCGATTCCATCGCTCACTTCCGCCTGCACATCACCATCATCCTTGCCTTGGGAATTGGCCTGCTTGTGCTGCTGCGTTCGTGGCGGGTCGCGGGGCTAGCGATGACGGTTGCGGCAGCCGGCGTCTATGGCATGGGACCGGCGCTGGGGTCGATTGGCCCCGATGATGGCGCCGATAGCCAGCGGCTGGTGCTCGTCCAATACAACATGCTGTACAGGAACCGGTCGCCGGCGAAGGTTGCGGAACAGGTCCGCGCGGCGAAGGCCGATGCCGTGACTCTACAGGAGGTCTCGGACCACAACAAGGCGCTGCTGACAAACCTCAAGGCGGACTATCCCTATCAATTGTTCTGCGAGTCCTTCAGTGTCGGCGGCGTCGCTGTCGCCTCGCGCTGGCCGATTCTGGCGCAAGGGTGCGGGGACGGGCAGGGCCTCGCCTGGATCCGGATCGACATGAAAGGCACGCCCGTCACCGTCGCCAGCCTCCACCTCCACTGGCCCTATCCGTTTGCACAGTCCGATCAGATCACCAGCCTTCAGGGGCCGATGAAGGCCATGCCGCAGCCCGTCGTGCTGGCCGGCGATTTCAATGCCGCGCCGTGGAGCCATTCGGTCGAACGCGTGGCCGAAGCCACCCGGAGCCATGTCATCGGCGGTATCCGGCTCAGCCTGAAGATGGCCCCCTTCGGACTGGGGCCGTGGCCGCTTCTCCCCATCGACCACGTCCTTGTTCCGGGCAATGCGCGGGTTTCGGGGATGCAAGTCGGCAGCGATGCCGGTTCCGATCATCTTCCGGTGATCGCCACGATCAACCTTTCCCGCTGAGCGTGTTCACTCAAGTGTGATGGAAGGTTTTGGTCCTTGCGACTGTAGTCTGAGCAGAGGCACTGCAACCATACAGGGAGGACACCATGACCAGACATCTTGGCCTTGCGGCACTTATGGCGGGCGGAGCTCTGATGGTGGGCTCGGCAGCGGCGCTGGCGGATGCCGGGTCCATGAGTTTCTTCGTCACCAGCCAGGGCCCGGGCGACGGCGCCAATCTCGGCGGCCTCGAGGGGGCGGATGCCCATTGTGCGGCGCTGGCCAAGGCGGCCGGTTCCGAAAAGACCAATTGGAAAGCCTATCTCAGCACCACTGCACCGGGTGGAGACGCCGGTGTCAACGCGCGCGACCGCATCGGCAATGGTCCGTGGCAGAACTTTAACGGCGACGTCATCGCCAATTCGGTCGGCGAGTTGCACTCCGGCAAGGCCAACCTCAACAAGGATACAGCGCTCACCGAGATGGGCCAGAAGGTCAACGGGCGCGGCGACAAGCCCAATGAGCACGATATGCTCACCGGGTCAGATCCCATGGGCATGTATTCCACCGCCGGTGGAGACACCACCTGCAAGAATTGGACGAGCAACAGCGAAGGCTCGGCCATCGTCGGCCATCATGATCGCATGGGCCTCAAGGAAACGCGTCACATGATGTCGTGGAACTCCGCCCACGGTTCGGCCGGCTGCACCCAGGAGGGGCTGGTCAAGACCGGCGGCGCCGGGAAGTTCTACTGCTTTCTTGCGGACTAGTTATCGTTCGAAGACCACGCGGCCATCGCAGATCGTCGTTTTGACCTGAATGTCGCCGAGGCCTTTCGCAGGCGTGCGTTCGATATCGCTGTCGAGCACGATGACGTCGGCGAGGTAGCCCTCCTTCAGCATGCCCTTGCGATCCTCCATGAACTCCATGTAGGCGCCGGCCAGGGTGAAGGCGTGCAGCGTGTCGGGCAGTGACTGGGCCTGCGGGGCGCAGTCGGGGCGCAGCGGCCTGGCCGTCATCGCCGATTGCATGCCGAGGAATGGGCTCAGCGGAGACACCGGCCAGTCCGACGAGAAGGCGATGACCGCACCGGCATCGCGCAACATCTGCCAGGCATAGGCGTAGGGCAGCTTGTCGCCGACGCGGCTGAGGATCGGCTCCGGCGGATTGCCGGGCACGCCCACGCCTGCGATCGGCTGCAGCGAGGCGACGACGCCGAGTTCCTTGAGCCGCGGCACGTCTGCCGGGTCGATCAGTTCGATATGCTCGATGCGGTGGCGGGAGTCGCGCTCGCCATTGGCCTTTCGCGCGGCCTCATAGCCGTCGAGGGTGCGCCTCACGCCGCCGTCGCCGATGGCGTGGGTCGAGACCTGCAGCCCGTGCCGGTCGGCGCGCGTCACGATCTCGTTGAATTCCGCGGCGGTGAACAGTGGTGCGCCGGTGTTGCCGGGATAGCCTGGGTAATCGTCCAGCATCAGCGCGGTCAGTGTTTCCATCACGCCGTCGATGAAGATCTTCACCCGGTCGCAGTGCAGCATGTCGCCCTGGTATTTCGCCCGCATCTCTGCGGCTTCCTCGACCCGCGCGATCTCGAAGGTGTTCTTCTGGTGGAAGGGGACTTCGACCCGCGCATTGAGTTCGCCGCGGTCGAGCAGGGTTTTCAGCAACTCCAGCTGATAGTAATTCCCATCCATGTTGTGCATGGAGGTAATGCCCAGCGAATTGGCATAGGCAATGCCGTCCTTGAAAAAGCCGAGGTCGATGTCGCGCTGGGCCGCCGTAGCTGGCGGTGATGGGTCTTCGCCCGTCGTCATGCCCAGCCACTCGCGCCCGCCGGTGGGGGTCAGCGCCTGCACCAGCATGTAGGCGGCGGGTTCGCGCAATTCGCCGGTGGCGATCCCGTTCGCGTCGAGCACGATCTCGTTGCCGACCGGCAGGTCGCGGCCCTTCATGATGCCAGCCGCTTCCAGCGCCTTGGTGTTGGCCCACATGGTGTGATGGTCGAAGCAGCCGACGATGAAGGGGATGTCGGGCAGGATGCGGTCGAGAATCTGCCGGGTGATCGGCTCGCCCATTGCATCATGAGTGATGCCGGTGGCGAGCAGCACCGCATCGTCCTTGTGGGCGGCACGATAGGCAGCGACCGCCTTGGCAATGGTGTCGATGCCGGACATGCCGTTCAGCATCAGGGTTACCAGTTCGACGCCGCCGCCGAACAGATGCACGTGGCCCTCGATGATGCCGGGCATCACCGTCTTGTGCCGCGCGTCGATCACCCGCGTGTGCCCTGCCTTGAGCGACGACACGTCAGTGTTGCTGCCGATGGCGGTAATGCGGTTGCCGGTGATGGCCAGTGCTTCGGCGCGCGGGCGGGCGCGATCAATCGTAAGGACGCGGGCGTTGGTAATGATGATGTCGGCGGCGGTCATGTCTGATCCTTCTTGCTGGACGCCGAAATTGCCCGCTTGACGAACGGCCTGCAAGGCCCCACCTTGCATGCCAGTGTCAACAAGCGAAAGGAGGTGATCCGATGTCGAGTGAGTTCACAGCGTGTGGTGCCGGGCTCGTCCGGATTGCTGGCCGCGCGGGAGCGTCGGCGTAACGATTTCGGACCGGGCCCAGGGCCCGGACGCATCTCACGGGAGGGGCCGCTCGCAAGGGCGGCCCTTCTTCTTTTTGCCGTTATTCGGGTTGACATCAGTCAATGCCGTCTGTGCGAGGGTGTGGCATATGGCGGTCACTGTCTGTGTCACATCGAAATGGAGCACATAATGCTTGGAAAATTGTTCTCGAAGGCAGGTCTCGGTGCCGCGCTGGTCGCGGGTATCGTTGCGTTTGGTGGCCCGGCTCCGGCAGAAGCCGCCAAGGTCCGCATCTGGATCGGTGTCCCCGGCATCGACTTCTGGGTGGGTCCCGGTTACTACAAGGGCCATTATCGCGACCGTCTGAGCTGTAACGAAGGCCGGCGCATCGTCGATCATCGCGGCTTCAATTCGGTGAAGGCCACGGATTGTGTGCCGCGCTATTACCATTACAAGGCGAAGCGCAAGGGCAAATGGTACAAGGTGCGGCTCGACGCGCGCACCGGTGGCATGAAATACTGGAAATATTAGACACGCCAGGACGGGACTTTCGTCCTGATGCCTCGGAAGGGCCGCCGTCTGGCGGCCTTTTCTGTTTCGTCCGGCGCCTATTACCTGATGCGCAAGATCATGGGTCAGAGCAGGAGACGTATACCAGGGATCCCGCGTGTTCGATCATCATCCGCGTCTCCGGGCCGCATCGACCCCAACGCGCATCTGCGCCTTCTGGCGCAGCTTGAGGATTTCCGGTCGCGGGAGGGGGTTACGCCCGCAGCACTTCCATTTCGATCGGGCCGTCGGCCCTGCCGTGGATGAACTGCTCCACGTAGGCGTTGCCGCTCTCGTCGATCGACTTGGCGGGACCCTGCCAGAGGATCTCGCCCTTGTGGATCATGGCGATGTCGTCGGCGATTTTGCGCGCACTCGCCATGTCGTGGGTGATCGAGATGGTGGTGGCGCCCAACCGCTTCACGCAGTCGACGATCAGGTTGTTGATGACGTCGGCCATGATGGGATCGAGGCCCGTCGTCGGTTCGTCGAAGAAGATGATCTCGGGGTCTGCCGCGATGGCACGCGCCAGCCCGACGCGCTTCTGCATGCCGCCCGACAGTTCCGCCGGATAGAGCTTGCCGACATCGGGGCCGAGGCCCACCTGGCCGAGCTTCTCCATGGCGATGTCGCGCGCCTTGGCGCGGGCCATGTTGCGGCCCTGGATCAGGCCGAAGGCGACATTCTCCCAGACGGGCAGGGAGTCGAACAGTGCTGCCCCCTGGAACAGCATGCCGAAACGCTGAAGATACTCGTCACGCGCCGCGCCCTTGAGGCCGATCACCTCTTCGCCCGCCACCTTGATCGAGCCGGCCTCAGGCTTGAGGATGCCGAGCACGCATTTCAGCATCACCGACTTGCCGGTGCCGGAGCCGCCGATCACCACCAGCGAATGGCCCTTGGGCACCGACAGGTTGATACCGTTCAGCACATGCTTGGGTCCGAAGCTCTTCTTGACGCCGTCGAGAACGATATGTCCAACCGCCATCGCGCTCACTCCGAGAACAGCAGCGAGGTGAGGACGAAGTTCGCCGCCAGGATGAGGATGGCGGAGGAGACGACGGCATTGGTGGTGGCGCGGCCAACGCCCGCCGCACCGCCCCTCGAATTGAAGCCGTGATAACAGCCCATGACGGCGATGATGAAGCCGAACACGGCCGCCTTGATCAGGCCCGAGGTGACGTCGCCCAGTTCCAGGAAGTCGGCGGTGTTCTTGATATAGGCATAGGAATTGAAGCCAAGCGAGCGCGTGCCGACGATATAGCCGCCCATGATGCCGATGGTATCGCCGATCGCCACCAGCAGCGGCAGCGTGATGACGGCGGCGACGATGCGCGGCCCCACCAGATACTTGAACGGATTGGTGGCGAGCGTCACCAGCGCGTCGATCTGTTCGGTGACACGCATGGTGCCCAATTCGGCGGCGATCGAGGCACCGACGCGCCCCGCCACCATCAGGCCCGCCAGCACCGGCCCCAGTTCGCGGGTGATGCCCAGCGCCACGATGGAGGCCACCAGGCTCTCGGCATTGAAGCGCGACGAGCCGAGGTAGATCTGCAGCGCCAGCGCGCCGCCGGTGAAGAAGGCGGTGAGGCCCACGACAGGCAGCGAGAAGTAGCCGATCCGCATCATCTGCTCGAAGATCTGGCGGAAATAGATCTTGGGCGTCAGGCCCTGCATCAGCCCGTCCTTCAGGAACAGGGTGACGCGGCCAATCTCTTCCAGCAGCGACAGGGTCGCGCGGCCGATGTGAGCAAGAAGGTTCAAGCTGTCGCTTCCGATTCGAGTCCCGTATAGAGCCTTGCATAGCGGCTCCCCATCCGCGTCAGCAACTCATAGGAGATGGTGCCGGCCCAGTGGGCGGCGTCATCGATGGCGATATTGGAGCCCAGGATTTCGGCACGGGTGCCGCGGGTGACGGAATGGGGCATGAGGTCGGTGATATCCACGGCCATCATGTCCATGGAAATTCTGCCGATAATGGGGCAGCGCTTGCCATTGATGAACACCTGGGCCGGACCGTCCGGCTGTTTCGACGACAGGGCGCGGGGCACGCCGTCCTTGTAGCCCGCCCCCAGTACGGCGATGCGAGATGGACGGGAAGCGGTCCAGGTCCCGCCATAACCGACGCTGTCGCCGGTTTTCACCTGGCGCACCTGCATCACCGCGCCTTCGAGATGAGCAACGGCCTTCATGGGGTTGGGCTTGTCCGGCGTCGGGTTGCCGCCATAGAGCGCGATGCCAGGGCGCACGAGATCATGGGTGAAGCCTTGGCCCAGGAAAATGCCGCTCGAGTTGGCGAGGCTGGCGGGAACGCCCGGCAGCCGGCGGCGCACCTCGGCGAAGGCGTCGCGCTGCTTGGCGTTGAGCGCGTGCGGCGGGTCATCGGCGCAGGCGAGGTGGCTCATCAGCAGCGTGATGTTCAGCCCTTCCATGGTGAAGCCATCGGACAACAGGGCGTCGAATTCGGCCATGGAGAAGCCCAGCCGGTTGATGCCGGTGTCGACGTGGAGGGCGCAGGGCAATTTGCGGCCATAGACCCGGCCGAATCCCGCCCATTCGCGTGCCTCTTCGATGGAGATCAGCGCCGGGCACAGGTTCAGCTTGGCGTAAAACTCCGCCTGTCCCGCAAACAGCCCGTCCAGCACATAGATGATGGCGGTGGGCAGGATATGGCGCAGTTCCTCGCCCTCCTTGGGCCTCGCCACGAAGAAGGTGCGGCAACCGGCCTCCCACAGGGCCTTGGCTACCGGTTCGATCCCCAGCCCATAGGCGTTGCCTTTCACGGCGGCGCCGCACTCGGCTGCTCCCGCCTGCGCGTCGAGCAGGTGCCAATTGTCCTTCAGCGCCACCAGGTCGATGGTGAGCACGGCGCCGGCAAGGTCTTGGGGGGTGGTGGTCATCGGCAATCTCTCGTTTGGCCCAGTGCCTTACGGAATGCCGGCCGCTTGATCAAGTCATCGCCAGCGGCTGCTTGCGGCGCGGCGGCGGGAAGGCGCGGTCCAGTGCCTTGAGGTCCTCTGCATCGAGCGTCACGCCGCGGGCGCTGGCGATGTCGGCGACGCGGGCCGGCCGCGCCGTCTTGGGGATCGCCAGCACGTCCGGCTTCGACAGCAGGAAGGCCAGCGCCAGGGCGGCGGGCGTCACGCCATGCTTGGTTGCAAGCGGCGCAAGGGCAGGGTGGTTCACCAGGCCGCCGCCGCCGAGAGGGCAATAGGCCATCAGCGGCATTCCGCGTTTCTGCTGCCATGGCAGCAGGTCGAACTCGATGCCGCGATCTTCCAGATTGTACTGCACCTGGTTGGCGGCGCATCCGCCGTCGATCCCAGCCAGTTCCTCCATGTCATCGGTATCGAAATTGCTGACGCCCCAGTGGCGGATCTTGCCATCGGCCTGCAACTGTTGGAAGGCGCGCACCGTCTCGGCCAGCGGCGTGCCGCCACGCCAATGCAGCAGATAGAGGTCGATCACGTCCGTCTTGAGCCGCTTGAGGCTCCGCTCGCAGGCGGCAATCGTGCCCTTCAGCGAGGCATTGGACGGCAGCACCTTCGATACGATGAAGGCCTCGTCGCGCCGCCCTGCGATGGCGTCAGCCACCACGGTTTCCGCCCCGCCATTGGCATACATCTCCGCCGTGTCGATCACCGCAAGTCCCTGATCGATCCCGGCCTTCAGCGCCGCCACCTCATCCTTCCGCTTCGCCGCATTCTCCCCCATGTGCCAGGTGCCAAGCCCAAGGGCCGGCAGCGTTTCACCGGCGGGGAGGGTGACGGATGGGTGGGGCACTACTCGAACCGCTCCGGCAGATAGTCCGTCCGCGCCAGGTCTTGGAACTTGGTGAGGCGGCCCTCGAACTGGAGCTGCACGGTGCCGGTGGGGCCGTGGCGCTGCTTGCCGATGATCACCTCGGCGATGCCGTTCACCCGGTTCATGTTCTCCTGCCAGTCGAAGTGTTCCTGGGTGTTGGGGCGGGGCTCCTGGCGGCCCAGGTAATATTCCTCGCGGTAGACGAACATGACGACGTCGGCGTCCTGTTCGATGGAACCGGATTCACGCAAGTCCGCCAGCTGCGGGCGCTTGTCGTCGCGGTTTTCCACCTGGCGCGACAGCTGGGAGAGCGCCACGATCGGCACGTTCAGCTCCTTGGCCAGCGCCTTGAGGCCGACGGTGATCTCCGAGACCTCCTGCACGCGGCCCTCGGCGGCGCGGCGCGACGAGCCGGTCAGGAGCTGCAGATAGTCCACCACCAGCAGCCCCAGTCCGCGCTGGCGTTTCAACCGCCTGGCGCGGGCGGCGACCTGCGCGATGGTGAGGCCGCCGGTGGCGTCGATATAGAGCGGCAGCGACTGCATCTCGCGGCTCACCTCGACGATGCGCGAGAATTCGTCCTCGGTGATCTTGCCGCGGCGAATCTGCTCGGATGGAATTTCCGCCTGCTCGGAGATGATACGCGTGGCGAGCTGTTCGGCCGACATTTCCAGCGAGAAGAAGGCCACCACTCCGCCATCCGTCACCTTCACCGACCCGTCGGACTGGTGCTCGGCCTTGTAGGCCTTGGCGATGTGATAGGCGATGTTGGTGGCGAGTGCGGTCTTGCCCATGGCGGGACGGCCGGCGAGGATGATGAGGTCGGAGGACTGCAATCCGCCCATCTTCTCGTCGAGGTCCTTCAGCCCGGTGGAAATGCCGGAGAGGCCGCCGTCCCTCTGGTAGGCCGACGCCGCCATGTCGACGGCATCGGTGAGCGCGCGGGCGAAGGGCTGGAAGCCCTGTCCGTATTTTCCTGTCTCGGCCATGCCGTAGAGGGTCTGCTCGGCGCGCTCGATCAGGTCCTTGGCTGTCTCCTCGATATCTGGATCGAAGGCCTCGTTGACGAGATCGGTGCCCACACCGATGAGCTTCCGCCGCTGCGCCAGTTCATAGACGGCGCGGCCATATTCCTCGGCGTTGATGATGGTGGTGGCGCTGGCCGCGAGGCGGGCGAGATAGGCCGTGCCGCCCACTTCCTTCAGCGTCGCGTCGTTGTCGAAATGGGTCTTGAGCGTCACCGGGCTGGCGAGCTTGCCGATCTTGATCAGCGTCGAGGCCGCTTCGAAGATGCGGGCATGCAGCGGCTCGAAGAAATGCTCCGGCATGAGAAAGGCGGAGACGCGGTCGCAGGCCTCGTTGTTGACGAGGATGGCGCCCAGCAGCGCCTGTTCCGCCTCCAGGTTATGGGGCGGGGTGCGATAGCTGTCGCCGGTGTCACTGGCCTCGACGGGGCGGAGATTGGTTTGTGCGGACATGGGCTTGTGGTAGCGGGTTTGAGTCGCGCTGGCGGTGCCAGTTTGCCCTTTTGCCCGTTATCCACAAGCCGGAAATGTCACTCCGCCGCCATCGTGAAGCCCTGGCGGCCGGCGGCCTGGGCCTTGAGGCGCCGTTCTTCGTCGACCATGTAATCGCGGGTCATCGGCAACACGTTGAAATTCTTGGTGATCTGCAGGTGGAACACCACTAGGTTCTGGTAGCGGAAGCCCATTTCGCAGCTCGCCAGGTAGAACTCCCACATGCGGCAGAATTGCTCGTCGTAGAGCGCCTTGGCCTCATCGCGGCGCGCGTCGAAGCGTTCATGCCAGGCCTTGAGTGTTTCCGCATAGTGCAGGCGGAGGTTCTCGAAGTCCGTGAGGTACATGCCGAGGTTTTCGACGATCGGTGCCAGCTGCGACAGGGAGGGCAGGTAGGCGCCCGGGAAGATGTACTGGCGGACCCAGTCATTGATGTGGCAGGGCGGATCGGTGCGGCCGATGGTGTGCAGCAGGCACACGCCGTCATCCTTCAGCAGCCGCTTCACGTGGGTGAAGAATTCCTGGAAATGCGGCTGGCCCACATGCTCGAACATGCCAACCGACACGATGCGGTCGTAGACGCCGGGCTCGAGGCGGTAATCGAGCTTCTTGATCGTCACCAGATGCTCCAGCCCCTCGCGCTTCACCCAGGCATTGGCATAGGCGTGCTGCTCGTCGGAGAGGGTGACGCCGGTGACGCGCGCGCCATAGGTCTTGGCGAGGAAGATCGCCATGCCGCCCCAGCCGCAGCCGATGTCCAAGACGTTGTGATCCTTGCCCACGCGCAGCTTGGCCGCGATGTGCTGCAGCTTGTTCACCTGAGCGGTTTCGATGTCTTCTTCCGGCTTGGTGAAATAGGCGCAGGAATACTGGCGATTCTTGTCGAGGAAGAGGTCATAGAGTTCGCCGGAGAGATCGTAGTGATGCTTGACGTTCTTTTCGGCCACGCCGATGCGGTTCCTCACCTTCATGTCGCGCAGCATGTTGCGGACGCGCGGCATCTGCAGGAACTGCATGGCCTTCGGCAGCACCTGATAGCTCACCAGGGCGATTTCGAGGAAATCGCGGATCGTGCCTTCATCGACCACCAGGCGGCCGTCCATATAGGCCTCGCCCACCCTGAGATCGGGGTTCATGGCGATCCAGCGGTCTGTTCCCTTGCCGACAATACGAATGGCAACCCGGGGACCCTTGGCAAAGGGACCGAACTCATGGCGTGAGCCATCGGGCATGATGACAATCAGGTGGCCATGACTGACGACCTTCTTCAGGAACCACAGAAGCATACGCAAACCCTCAACCGCATCGAAACGTTAAAATATGGTAATCATAAAGGTACAATTCGTGCCAGCGGAAATTTCCATGATTGGTTAATTCTCCGGCATCAACCAGCAATCTTTAGGTGAATCGATGGTAAAAATGATCGCTATGATTGTGACCCGCCATCGCCTCGCATCTGGCAACAAAAAGGGGGCCGTCCATCGGACGACCCCTGATTCTGTACGTCAGGCTTGAAGCGCCTTATTGGCCGGCTTCTTCCTCGGCTGCGGCTTCGGCCTGGGCCTCTTCGAAGAGGGCTTCGGCGGCAGCGCGGACCTCGGCACGGTCGGAGACCGGACCGGTGAGATCCTCGCCGCGGGCCTGGGCAGCGGCCTCTTCCGGCGACCGGGCGACGTTCACCGTGATCGTGACCTCGACCTCCGGGTGCGGGGAGACCGTCACCTGGTAGAGGCCGATGGTCTTGATCGGGTTCATCAGCTGGATATGGCCACGCTCGACCTTGACGCCGGCGGCGGTGGCCGCATCGGCGATGTCGCGCGGGGTGACGGAGCCATAGAGCTGGCCCGATTCGCCGGCCTGGCGGATCAGGATGAAGCTCTTGCCTTCAAGCGACTTGGCCTCGTCGCCGGCGGCTGCGCGGCGTTCGGCGTTGCGGGCCTCGAGGGCGGCGCGTTCGCTTTCAAACTTGGTCTTGTTGGCATCGGTGGCGCGCAGGGCCTTGCCCTGGCGGAGCAGGAAGTTGCGGGCGTAACCGTCGCGCACCTTCACCACTTCGCCCATGTGGCCGAGTTTCGGCACGCGCTCGAGAAGAATGACGTCCATGTCTCGTCCTCCTTACTTCAGCACATAGGGCAGGAGGCCCAGGAAGCGGGCGCGCTTGATGGCACGGGCCAGTTCACGCTGCTTCTTGGCACACACTGCGGTGATGCGGCTCGGCACGATCTTGCCGCGCTCGGAGACGTAGCGCTGCAGGAGACGCACGTCCTTGTAGTCGATCTTGGGGGCACCTTCGCCGGTGAAGGGGCAGCTCTTCTTGCGGCGGAAGAACGGCCGGCGGGCTTGCGGAGCGGACATCAGTTGTTCTCCTCGGAAGACGATGAGCTGTCACGGTCATCGCGGCGCTCGCGGTCTTCGCGGCGGCGCATCTGGGCGGAGGGACCTTCCTCCAGCTCTTCGACGCGGATGGTCATGTAGCGGATGACATCTTCGCTGAGCGACATCTGGCGCTCCATCTCGGCGACGGCCGCCGAGGGGGCGCTGATGTTGAACAGCGTGTAGTGGGCCTTGCGGTTCTTCTTGATGCGGTAGGTCAGCGACTTCAGACCCCAGTATTCGGTCTTGGTCACTTCGCCGCCGCCGGCGGAAATAATCCCCTTGAACTGCTCGGTCAGGGTATCGACCTGCGCATTCGGGGCGTCCTGACGGGTCAGGAACACGTGCTCGTAGAGCGCCATATGGATATGTGCCTTTCTGTTACGTTCGAACCAGAGACATCCGGCGCAGAGCCTCTTTCGAACCTCGGAAAGGCTCGAAAGACCGGTCAACGAAAGAGCGGAGACACGGGAAGACAGGGTCAAGCCCCTGATTTCACTGACAAACCAGAGAAATCCTTCCGTTCAGCCCCCAGCCGGGTGCCACTTGGCTTGGCGGCTTATGGCGGAAAGGGCGGGCAATTGCAAGTCCAGTGGATCAGATCAGTCCTGTCTCGCTGGCGACGATGAAGCCGGCCAGCGCCAGCATGAGCAGGCCGGTTCCGCCGTCCAGCAGGCTTTGGGCGCGGGCGCTGGCGAACAGGCCCGACAGCTTCCGGCCGCCAAGCGCGAGGCCGAAGAACCAGACCGGCGAGATCAGGCCGACGCCAAGGGCAAAGAGCGTGCGGTCGCCCGGTTCGAATTGCAGCGACACGCCGCCCACCATGGCGACCATCTCGAAATAGACTTGCGGGTTGAGGAACGAAAGGGCGAGGGCAGTGGCAGCACTGCGCGGCGTTGTCAGGTGGTGGCCAACAGCCGCAGCGGGGCGGAAGGCGGCGGCCAGCGTCAGGGCGCCGAAGGCCAAGGTGAAGAGCGCGCCGCCCCAGACGCCATAACGCATGGCCTCGGGGAACGACATGACCAGTGCGCTGGCACCTGCAGCGGCGGCAGCAATCAGGGCGAAGTCGGCGGCGGTGCAGATGGCGGCGGTGGCCAGTGCCTTTTCGCCGCGGATGCCCTGGCGGAGCACATAGAGGCTTTGGGGGCCCAGGGTCAGGCAGATGCCGGCTCCCAGTGCCAGTCCCTGGATCAATGCCATCGTTCCATCCGCGCCGTTCATCGGTCTGTCCCCAAATGCGTTGTCCCTGATAGGCAGACTGCTGCCGGCAACTTGAGATTGCCGTGAACACAGCGTTCATCACCCATTCAGGTTCCAGCGGCGGCAGGTTCGTCCTGCGACCACGGGCGCCATGGACGGCACGGGGAGAAGTCAGGCACATCTCGCACCATGCACAGCGGCGTCATGATGGACTTGAGAGCACGGCCGGGTGGCAGCGCCGCCTTGGTGCTCCTCTCCTTTCTGCTGCCGCTGATCCTGGGGCTTCTGCCGCCGCTCACGCCGACGCCGGCCTTCGCGCTGGAACGGTCCATCGCCACCAGCCGTTGCGATCCGCTCGGCACTGCCGAACGGATTCCAGGCGAGAGGACCCACGAGTCCTGTTGTGTCCTGGGGCACTGCTGTGTGGTCCCAGCCGCCGCCGCCCCGGAAGCTGCGCCGGTTCCGCTGCGCCGGGCATTGCCTGCCGCAGCCGTTGCCGTTTCTCTCGGTCCCGATGTTCTCCGGACCGCATCCTGGCCCGGAATCGGAGCCCGCGCGCCGCCAGCCGTCTGATTGTCTTCTCTTCGATCCCTCAAGAATGCCCGCTCACGGTGGGCCAACACTTCTTTCGAAAGACAATCAACATGCGTCTCATCAAGGAAATCACATTCGCCGCCGCCCTCACCATTGCCTCGCTCGCCGATGCGGCCATGGGACATGCCGACGAAATCAAGGCGGGCAATCTCATCATCGGCCATCCCTGGTCCCGCCAGTCGCCGATGGGTGGCAGCGTCGCCGCCGGTTTCATGACCATTCAGAACACTGGCACAGAGGATGACCGGTTGCTCAAGGCCACGGCCGAGATCACCTCCAACGTCCAGCTTCACGCCATGACGATGGACGGCGACGTGATGAAGATGGCCGAAATGCCGGATGGCATCCCGATCCCCGCCGGCCAGACCGTCGAGCTGAAGCCTCGCTCCCTGCACATCATGTTCATGGGGCTGGCCTCGCCGGTCATGGAAGGCGAGGACATCAAGGGCACGCTGGTGTTCGAGAAGGCGGGAACCGTTGACATCGATTACGAGGTCATGGCGCCCAACGCCGGGATGGGCCAGTGATCCGGGCCATCCGTTATGGTGCGCTGGGGATGGCGGCGGTTCTCACCGCCATCTTCGCCTACACCTATTTCACGGGCGGCACGCCGCCGATCAAGCCGATGATCGACATCGGCGGGCCGTTCCGGCTGGCGTCGTCCAAGGGTGGGGTGGTCGATTCCAACGATCTCACGGGCAAGCCTTATGCCATCTTCTTCGGCTTCACCCATTGTCCGGAGGTCTGCCCCACCACGCTCTATGAGATGAGCGCGGTGCTGGGGAAGCTCGGTGACAAGGCCAAGGATTTCCACGTCTTCTTCGTCACCGTCGACCCCGGGCGCGACACGGTGGAAGCCATGCGGGACTATGTCGCCAATTTCGATCCGCGCGTGGAAGCGCTGGTGCCGACACCGGAGCAACTGCAGCAGATCGCCAAGGACTTCCGCGTCTATTTCGCCAAGGTGCCCACCAGCGATGGCTCCTATACCATGGACCACACGGCGACGGTGTTCCTGATGGACGGGGAGACGCATCTGGCCAGCACCATTGCGTTCGGCGAAAACCAGGAGACCCGGGAAGCCAAGTTGCGCAAATTGCTGGGGCTGTGAGGCGCCTGGTTATGTGCTAACAGGGCCTTCTTCCGGAGTTCCTTACCATGCGTGCCCTCGCACTTGCCGCCACCCTTCTGCTCGCTGCTCCTGCCTTTGCCCAGGACGAGGGGGCAATCCCGCCCGAGGTTCTGGCGCTGTTTCCGCAAGGAACCGAGTCCTGCTATGCGGCCCATGTCGACAAGGGCGCCCTGAAGCCCGGCCAGACGCTGACCGATTTCTATCTCTACCGGCTGTTCGATCCCAACCCGAAGACCGAAGACGTGGCCTTCAGCCGCGACGAAGCCATCGCCTTCGACAAGCGCAGCGGCAATGGCAGCTGGACGGCGGTCATGGCCAAGTTCACCGGTCAGCCGCTTCCCTACAATCAGGTGGTCACCTGTTCGGTGTGGGACAGTATCCCCGGCAAGGTCACCTGCGGCGTCGAATGCGACGGCGGCTATTTCGCGCTGGTCCAGAAGGGCGATGATGCCGAACTGACGTTCCCGAACGACTCCGTCGGCCTGGCGCTCAATTCCAGCTGTGGCGAGCCGAGCTATGACGACATCCCAGACCGCTGGATGAAGGCCGAGGAAGTGCAAACGCCGCTCCAGGTGAAGAAGGCGGACATTGCCGCCTGCGTTGCCGCCGAAGCGCAGGTGCGCGCCGCTTACCAGGGTGACCCTGTGTCGCTTCGCGAGCGCATCGACACCAAGGGCTGGCGCTGTCTGAAGCGGGTCTATGGCAAGGCCCACATGGACAAGCATCCGGACCAGACGGTGACCGCCATGGCGGTGTCGATCAAGGGGCCTGCCGTCACCGAGCGGGTGGATGACAGCTACAACTACACCCATCTCGACGTATCCGTGATCTTCAAACAGCGTGATGGCCGGATCCACCGGGGCAATGCCACCTGTGGCGCCGCCGACTACGAGTTTGGCTGTGTGGGAGGCTTCCGGCTTCGCCGCCGTGATGATTCCTCCGCCTATCTGCTGGCTGGCGAATATGACGGCGAAGACGGGGGCGCACCCTTGATGCTGGATACGCAGCTCGGCCGCGATGACACCATCTTTCGGCTCGATGCCAGCACCGGCGCGGATTGCGGTCTCGATTGACTCCACGTTCAACATTGACAAGCCGCCCGGCCTGTTGGAACGTCCGGAATAATTGTTTCGCGGCGGTGTTGTGACGTCAGATCAGCCTGTTATCGAGTTCCGCAAGGTCACCAAATCATTCGGCACGGTGAAGGCCGTCGTCGACAACGACCTTGCCGTGAAGCCGGGTGAATTCCTGTCGATCCTGGGGCCATCAGGCTGCGGCAAGACCACGTCCTTGCGCATGATGGCCGGCTTCGAGCAGCCGACCGCGGGAGATGTCTTCCTCAACGGCCAGCGGGTGAACGGGGTGCCGGCCTATCGCCGGCCGGTCAACATGGTGTTCCAGCACTATGCGTTGTTTCCGCATCTCACCGTTGCCGACAACGTCTCCTATGGTCTCCGCCAGCGCACGCCCAAGCCGCCGCGGGCGGAGATCGACAAGGCGGTGGACGAGGCGCTCGCCATGGTGCGGCTCGACGGCTATGGCGGCCGCCGCAGCTACGAGTTGTCTGGCGGCCAGCAGCAGCGCGTGGCGTTGGCCCGCGCTCTCATCAACCGTCCGGCCGTGCTGCTACTCGACGAACCGCTGGCGGCGCTTGACCGCAAGCTCCGCGGCGACATGCAGATCGAGTTGCAGAACCTCCAGCGCGATGTCGGCATCACCTTTCTCCTCGTCACCCACGACCAGGAAGAGGCGCTTTCCATGTCGGACCGCGTCTCGGTCATGCGTGAGGGCCGCATCGAACAGACGGGCTCACCCCGCGATCTCTATGACCGGCCGGTCAACCGCTATGTGGCGGATTTCGTCGGCAAGACAAATTTCTTTCCTGCGCCGAAAGCGGGGCAAGTGCTGAGCGTGCGTCCGGAAATGATCGAGATCGCCGGCACCGGCATCGAACTGCCGGATGGGCTGTCGACCAGGGAATCGGTGAAGGTCCTCAACCGCATCTTCCTTGGCGAGCATACGGAATACCGCGTGGCGCACCAGCAGTTGGGCGAGTTCATGGTGATGGCGCCGCGCAAGACAGAACGCCAGGGCGGGGCCTTCAACATCGGTGAGGAGATCGTCGTTGGCTGGCGGAAGGATGCCGAGCGGCTGCTGCCGGATACGTGAGTTTTCAAGAAGAGCAAACAGGGAGACTGACATGACCAAGACACCGGACTACATTTCAGAGAAAAAATTCCTTGAGGAACTTCGCCGCTACCAGAAGGGCAGCGTCAGCCGCCGCCACTTCCTGGGCGTCACCGGCCTGGGTCTCGCCACCGCCGTCATGGGCAGCGCGGTGCCGGGGCTTCGTCCGCGCAAGGCCTTTGCCGAGGGCTTGTCTGGTACGGTGAACTTCACCACCTGGCCCAACTACTTCGCCCAGGAGAACCTCGATAACTTCACCGCCAAGACGGGTGTGCGCATCAACGTCGCCATCTTCGGCTCCAACGAGGAAATGCTGGCAAAGCTGCAGGCGGGCTCCACCGGCTGGGACGTGTTCGTTCCCACCAACTACACCATCTCCACCTACAAGGACCTCGACCTGATCGAGGCGCTCGACCTCGCCAGGCTGCCCAACTACGACGTGGCCTCGCAGGAGAAACGCTTCACCGAACCCGGCGTCATCGATGGCACCACCTATGCCGTGCCGAAGGACTGGGGCACCACGGGCTATGCCATCAACACCAAGAACATCACTTCCAATCCGACGAGCTGGAAAGAGTTCTTCGACATGACCCAGGCCGACTGGTCGGGCCGCGTCATGGTGCATGACTACCAGCTCACCACCATCGGCAATGCGCTCAAATATTTTGGTTATTCCTTCAACTCGAACGACGAGAAGGAACTGGCTGACGCCGAGAAGCTGCTGCTCGCTTGCAAGCCGCACCTGTTCGGCATCAACTCGGACTACCAGCCCTCGATGCGCAACGGCGATGCCTGGGCAACCGTCTGCTGGACCGGTGACGGCGCCCAGATGAACCGCGACATGCCGGAAATCCAGTATGTGATCGGCAAGGAAGGCGGCGAAATCTGGAGCGACTTCTACGCCATCCCGAAGGGCGCCCAGAACCCGGACGCCGCCTACGCGCTGATCGACTATCTCTTGATGCCCGAGGTCAATGCCAAGGAAGTTGTGGCGCACGGCTATCCGTCGCCTGACTCGCGCGCCAATGCGCTGGTGCCGAAGGAGATGCTGGAGAACCCGATCCTCTATCCGGCCGCCGATCTGTTGGCGCCGCTGGAGTTCGGTGCTGCTGCAACGCTCACCAACCCGTTGCGCGCCGAGATCATGGCCCGCTTCAAGGCGGCGTAAGGGAACACCCCAAATCCGTCACCCCGGCGAAGGCCGGGGTCCCGCTTTCGAACTGTCAACGAAGCGGGATGCCAGCCTGCGCTGGCATGACGGACAGGGACTATGCATGGCAAACCAATCACAACATTCCCGCACGGTGACGGCGCTTCTGGTCGCGCCGGCGGGGGTGTTTTTCCTCTTCCTGCTGATCCTGCCGCTCACCGTCGTCGTGATCTATTCCTTCGGCGTGCGGGGACCCGCCGGCGGCTATGTGCCGGCCTTCACCTTCGACAACTACCTGAACCTGCCGGCCCGCGGCAAAGCCTTCTGGAACACGCTGACGCTGGCGCCGCTAGGCACCCTGCTGGCCGCCATCGTGGCCTATCCGATGGCCTATTTTCTGGCGGTGAAGGTCAGCCCCAAGTGGCGCGTCGCGCTGCTCATCCTGGTCATGGCGCCGTTCTGGACCAGCCAGCTGCTCCGCTATTACGCCTGGATCATGATGCTGGGTTCCAAGGGCATCCCGTCCTGGCTTGCCTGGTTCGGGCTGGGTGACATCCGCATCATCAACACGCCCTATGCTGTACTCATCGGCGCGGTCTACGGCTTCCTGCCGCTCATGGTGCCGCCCATCTACGTCTCCCTCGAAAAACTCGACAAGCGGCTCCTGGAGGCGTCCTCAGATCTCGGCGCCACGCCGTGGCGGAGTTTCCTGCAGGTGACACTGCCGCTGTCGCTCCCCGGTGTCGCCACCGGCTCCATGCTGGTGTTCATCCTGCTGATGGGCGACTACATCCTGCCGCAATTCCTCGGTGGCGGAAAGGTCTTCTTCATCGGCAATGCGCTGGTCGATCTCTTCCTGCAATCGCGCAACTGGCCCTATGGCGCCGCCGTTGCCGTGGCGCTGGTGGTCATCATGTTCGTCACCATCTTCTTCTACATGCGCTTCGTGCTCGGCCGCTCCGGCACCAAGCGCGTGGCACTGGTGTAGGCCATGCGCCTCTACGCCATCCTCATCTACATCTTCCTCTATGCACCGATCGCGCTGATCGTCGGCTTCTCGTTCAACTCGGGGCGCTATGCCATGGACTGGCAGGGCTTCTCGGTGGCCTGGTACGGCAAGGCCTTCACCAATCCGATCATCACCGATGCGCTGAAGACGAGCCTCATCATTGCGCTGACCACGGCAACGCTCTCTGCCATCATCGGCACACTGCTGGCGCTGGGGCTGGAACGCATCACCGGCTGGCTCCGCCATGTCTTCGATGCCCTGATCTATGTCGCCATCATGGTGCCGGGCATCGTCATCGGCATCTCGACGCTGATCGCCTTCGTCGCCATGTTCGACGTGGTCAATCCGGTGCTGGAGGCCGCGTGGAACGTGAAACTGCAGATGGGCATCTGGTCGGTGATCGCCGCGCACGTGCTGTTCAACATCGCGGTGGTAGCACTCCTCATCCGCGCCAGGTTGCAGGGCATGGACCGGAGCCTGGTCGAGGCCTCGGAAGATCTCTACGCCACGCCGTTCGGCACCTTCCGTCAGGTGGTGCTGCCGCTGCTGGCGCCCTCGATCCTCGCCGGCTTCCTGCTCGCCTTCACCTTCTCGTTCGAGGATTTCATCATCGCCTTCTTCGTGGCGGGGCCCAACGTCACGCTGCCGATCTACGTGTTCTCGTCCATCCGCCGCGGCATCACGCCGGAGATCAACGCGGTCGGTACCGTGGTGCTGCTCTCATCCTTCCTGCTGCTGATCCTCGCGCAAGCCATCCTGCAGCGCGGCAACCGGGCGACGCACAGCGCTCCATAGGGGTCCTTTGATTCGGAGGAACTGCGCGCTAACGGGCGTTTTCCATCGCCAGCTTGAGGCCCAATGCCGCGAAGGAGGCTGCGAAGGCACGCCGTAGCCCGGTCATGATGCGGTCGCTGGCGAGCAAGCGCTGGCGCCCAGCTGCGGCGAGCACGGCATAACCCATGAACACCACGAAGGTCATGGCGACGAAGCCGAGGCCCAGTTCCACCAGCAGCGGCGTTCCACTGCCCGTCGGCATGAACTGCGGGATGAAGGCCATGAAGAACAGCGGCAGTTTGGGATTGAGGATGTTCAGCAGGATGCCCCGGCGCACCAGCGTCAGCGGCGACTGCGGCTCGGCGAGCTGGACCGACAGCCCGCCCCGGTCCTTGAGTACTGCCCAGGCCATCCACATCAGATAGGCGACGCCGGCGAACTTCATCGTCTGGAACAGCACGGCGCTGGTATGCAGCACAGCGGCAAGCCCGGCCATGGCCACGATCAGGTGAATGACCGTGGCGAAGGTGCATCCGACCGACGCCCAAAAGCCTGCCCGCAGGCCGCCGCCGAACGCCGCAGAGAGTGTGTAGACCACGCCGATCCCGGGGGCGAGGCAAACGATAAACGCCGTGATCAGATAGTCGATGCTCATGCCAGATCCCATTGTTGGCGGGCGATATGTTCCAGGGACCCATGATATGGCACGCGCGGCGCCCGAAGTCACCCGTCCCGCTCGGCCACCGCGGCAGGCAGGGCCCCCAATCGCGGAGGCTTCACGCTTTGAGATAGCGCCGCTTTAGGTGCGCCTCGAAATGGCGCGCGTCCAGCGCCTCGCCTGTCGCCTCACGCATCAGGTCCGGGGTCGACAGCGTCGACGCCTTGGACCAGATATTCTGGCGCCGCCAGTCGTTGATGGCCGCAAAGTCGCCCCGCGCGATCTGCTCGCCCGCCTCCGGAATGGCGCGCTCCACCGCCGCCCACTGCTGTGCCGCCATCAGCGCGCCCAGCGTATAGCTCGGGAAATAGCCAAACGCGCCGGACGGCCAGTGCACATCCTGCATCGGCCCATCCCGAGGATTGTCGATGGTGGAGAGTCCCAGATAGCCGCGCATCTTGGCGTCCCACACTTCGGGCACGTCGTTCGGCGCCAGCTTGCCCGACATCAGGTCCTGTTCCAGTTCGAAGCGCAGGATCACGTGCAGCGGGTAGGTCGCCTCGTCGGCCTCGACGCGGATCAGGCCGCGCTCGATGTGGTGAACGTGGGCCAGCATGTCGCCGGTGTCGAAGCCGTCGAAATGCGCCTCGCCCAGGTGATGCCGGGCGATCGGCAGCGCGAAATTCCAGAACTCGCGCCGCCTCGACAGTTGCATCTCCTGGAACAAGCTCTGGCTTTCATGGGCCGCCATGCCGCGGGCCTTGGCGCTTGGCCAGTGGGCATTCTCCTTCGGCAGGTTCTGCTCATAAAGGCCGTGGCCGGTCTCGTGCAGGATGCCCATCAGCGCCGAAAGGAATTCATGGGCATTGTATCGTGTGGTCATGCGCACGTCGGACGGCACGCCGCCGCAGAAGGGATGGTGCGAGATGTCGAGGCGGCCATGATTGAAATCGAAGCCGATGGCGCGCATGAGCTCCAAACCCAGCGCCTTCTGCCGGTCGATGGGGAAGGTGTCGGTGAAAGCCTTCACCGGCCGCTTGGCCCGGCGCTTCTCCTGCTCGTCCAAGGCTGCAGGAATGAAGTCCCTGAGGAAGATCTTGAGGCGGTCGAACACCGGCTCGATTTCGGCCTGCCGGCTGCCCGGATCGAACTGCTCGATCAGTGCGTCGTAAGGCGCGAGCTTCAACACCTCGGCCCTCATCTGCGCCTCTTCGCGCGCCAGCTCCACGATGCCTTCGAAGGACGGCAGAAAGCCCGCCCAGTCGCCCTTGGGCCGCAGTTCCCGCCACAATTGTTCGGCGCGGATGCGGGCATTCACCTGTTTCTCGACGAAGGCGGAGGAGAGGCACGTCAGGTTGATGTACTGCCGCTTGAATTCCCGCAAGTCCGTCCGCTGGCCATCATCCAGCGCCTCGCCCTCGGCGGCGGCGATCCAGTCTCCAACTTCGGGTGCGGAGGCCATCTCGTGGGTCATGGCGGCCAGCGTTCCCATGGCTTCGGCGCGCTTGTCGCCGCCGCCTGCCGGCATCATCACGGCCTCATCCACCCCCAGCATGGACTGGGCGTGGTCAAGCGCCTGCAGCTTGCGGCACAATGAATCGAGTTTGGCATAGGACATGGGCAGGCACTCCGTGTTCGTGATGCGCCGCCATCCGTCAGGCGGAGCCGGGCGCACCTTGGCAAAACTTGCAGCGTGGCGCCAGCGTGACGGTGCCGTGCGTGGCAGATGTCAGGCCACGGTCATGGCGGCCTGCGCTGCAGCCGCGGCGTGATTGCGCCGCGCGATAAAGCCGAGGGCACGGGGAACGGGATCGTGGAGATACTGGTCCGGTCCCAGCATCTTGCGCCGGTTCAGTTCAGCGGTGTCGAGCAGGTCGAAGTCGACGGGTTCAATGCGGCAGTCCCAGTCAAGCTCATGGCAACTCCATACCCTGCGGTGGTGATCGAGCAGTTTCGTGCGCGCTGCGTAACCGTGGTAGTCAAACGCAACCTTGCCGTCGGTCACAAAGACATGGTTGCCGTAGTGGCCGTCGGCCGGGACGATGCGCTCGGCATGGAAGCCCGGCAGAGGGCATGCCGCAAGATAAGTTCCCGCCAGGATGTGGCATGCGCCATAACCGAAGAAGATGCGATCCGGCAGGGCCCAGCGTCGAACCGGGTCGCGCTTCTTGGCCTTGTCGAGCACATACATGGCCGGGCAGCCGCTCGGGCGATCAGCCCTTCGCCTTCTCCATATAGTCCACAAACCGCTTGAACAAATAATGGCTGTCCTGCGGGCCGGGGCTCGCCTCGGGGTGGTGCTGGACAGAGAACACCGGCTTGTCCTTCAGCGCGATGCCGGCGTTGGAGCCGTCGAACAGGGACACATGGGTCTCCACCACACCGTCGGGCAGGCTGTCGCGGTCCACCGCGAAGCCGTGGTTCATGGAGACGATTTCCACCTTGTTGGTGGTGTAGTCCTTCACCGGGTGGTTGGCGCCGTGGTGGCCCTGGTGCATCTTCTGGGTCTTCGCGCCCAATGCGATGCCCAGCATCTGGTGGCCGAGGCAGATGCCGAACAGCGGCTTGCCCGACGCCACCAGCTTTTTGATCTCCGGCACGGCATATTCGCCGGTCGCCGCCGGGTCACCAGGGCCATTCGACAGGAACACGCCGTCCGGGTTCATGGACAGGATGTCCTCGGCCTTGGTGGTCGCAGGCACCACGGTCACGTCGCAGTCGACGCTGGTGAGGCAGCGCAGGATGTTGCGCTTCAGCCCGAAATCGACGGCCACCACCTTGTACTTGCCGCCCTCGGCGCGGGTATAGCCGT
>CAZECZ010000012.1:0-49353 GCA_964510815.1 uncultured Aestuariivirga sp. | reverse complement strand
CATTGAGATAATTGCAGATCTCGAAATTGGAGACCAGCATTGCGCCGGTGGCCTTCAGGATGTTGATGGAATCGCCGATGTGATCGCTATGACCATGGGTCAGCAGCACGTGCGTGCAGCCTTCGGACGCGGCTTGCCAGTCCACGGTGGCAGCCGGATTTCCGGTAATGAAGGGATCAACGAGAATGACGG
The DNA here is from genome assembly GCA_964510815.1 of uncultured Aestuariivirga sp. Lineage (GTDB taxonomy): Bacteria > Pseudomonadota > Alphaproteobacteria > Rhizobiales > Aestuariivirgaceae > Aestuariivirga. The sequence continues at coordinate 49,161 of CAZECZ010000012.1, read as the reverse complement.
CATCGCCGGTCTCGATGCGGAACGCAGAATGACCGATGTAGGTGATTTTCATGGAACCTCCGAAGGATTGCGGCACGTTTCCCCTGCAGGGGTCACTGCGCAAGATGAACGTTTGCGGCACCCGAGAATTCGGCTAGGTGCAACTTATGACGATGCCCGATACACCTTTGCACGCCGCTCTGGAAGCCATTCCGCGTGGCGCCCGCCTGATGGGCCTGGATCTCGGAACAAAGACCATTGGTGTTGCCACAAGCGACATCACGCGAACCATTGCAACGCCGGTCGAAACCATCGCACGGAAGAAATTCACGCCGGATGCCCAGCGGATCATCGAGATTGCCCGACGCGAGAACATCGGTCTCATTGTGCTCGGCCTGCCGGTCAATATGGATGGTACGGAAGGACCACGCGCGCAGTCGACACGGGCCTTTGCACGAAGCTTCGCCAATCTCAGCTCAATGCCCATTGTCTTCTGGGACGAACGGCTGTCGACGGCGGCGGTGGAGCGGATGCTGATCGAGGCCGATACGTCGCGTGCACGGCGCGACGATGTTGTCGACAAGCTGGCGGCCACATGGATCCTCCAGGCTGCTCTGGATTCGCTCCGATGACATCGGTGTTCCTGGCACTTCTGCCCGTCTTTATTGTCATTCTCGTCGGGTTTGGACTGCGGCGCCTACAGGTCATACGCGACGAGCAATGGGGCGCGCTCGACCAGGTCTGCTATTTCGTTCTCTTTCCAGCCATCATCTTCAAGGAAATCGCGGCGGCGGACTTTTCGAGTGTTCCCGTCGTGAGCATGGCACTCGCCATGGTAATGGCCGTCCTCGCCATGTTTGCGCTGCTGCTGATCTTCCACCGGCCGATCATGGTGACGCTCAAGATCGATGGTCCGCAATTCACCAGCCTGCTGCAGGGGGCATCGCGCTGGCATACGTTCATTGCCTTCGCCATCATCCCCCTGCAATTTGGCCCAAAGGCTCTGTCGATCGGTGCGGTGAGCGCTGCGGCCATGACCCCCCTGCTCAATATTCTTTGCGTCATCGTGATGTCCCGCTTCGCGCGGGAAACACGGCTTCACCCAAAGCAACTGGCCCTGTCGATCATCCGTAACCCCTTTGTCTTCTCGTCACTCGGAGGTGTTGCCTGGCAGTTGCTTGGCCTGCCTGTTCCTGCCATGGGAATTCAGGTCCTGGACATGATCGGGCGTGGGGCCTTGGGATTAGCCCTGCTCACCGTTGGTGCCGGCTTGCGGCTGGGAGATGCGATCTCGGGCTGGCCTCCGGTTCTCGCGGCCACAGTCCTCAAGCTGCTCATCATGCCGGTGCTGATGAGTTCGGCCTTGCTCATAATGGGGGTGACGGGAGATGCGTTTGCCGTGGCCCTGCTCTGCGGTGCCGTTCCCACGGGCTCAGGCGCCTATGTGCTGGCCCGTCAGATGGGCGGGGATGCCCCCATGGTTGCCAATATCCTGACCCTTCAGGTGATCGCCGCGGCCGTGACGATTCCGTTCGTGTTGTGGATGGCCGGCGCTACAGGATGAAATCGACGGCGGCGAGGCCGGCTGCCACGACGTTCTTCAGAAGGATATCCATTTCTGCGCCGCCGGTGCCGGTTGTGTTGATCTTGAGCAGCGTATCACTTCCGACCTGTATGGCACGGACCTGCCCCTCGTCGGAAAACCCTTGCGTCCCGATAAAGTCGAAGTTCTGGTTCCCGCCCAGGGACTCGCAGGCATCGATGCGGCGCAGGGAGATGAAATCGCCGTCGAGCGATCCGAAATCCACGATGACGTCGGCATGGCGCCGCGGCGAGTCATCGACCGACGAAAACTGGAACACATCAGCATCCGCGCCCCCGATCATCCGGTCGCGGCCGGTGCCGCCCGAAATCTTGTCGTCTCCGGCGTCGCCTCGCAGGACATCGCGCCCGCTCCCGCCGGACAGCAGATCGCGGCCCAGCCCGCCTTGCAGATTGTCGTTGCCTGAGAGACCGAGGATGTAGTCGTTACCGACTGTGCCAAGGAGTGGCCGGGTACCCCGGTCATCGTCGTCCCTTGGGTTGTCGAGATCGATATAGCCTTCGAAGAGCGAGATGGGATCCCTGTTGAAATCGGGAACAGACGTGTAGTCGGCGACGCCCACAATCAGATTTTGCGCGTGATAATTGCCGCGCAGATCGTCCGTCAGGACCGCCTGCAGATTGGTCCACAGCAATGAGCTGTTGTGTTCGGCACCCATGCCACGGAAATCGAAGGGATGCTCCAGGATGTCGTAATATTGCACATCATTGTTTTCGATATTGGGCAGATCGAAAATGGTGTCGCCGCCAAAGTGCAGATTTGATTTCAACGTCGCGATCGGTACGAGGCCGGGCTCTTCCGGAACGTCCGGATAATTCTGGGGGAAGTGGGCCCGGTCCTCGCTGTTGGAAATCGAAATGTAGTCGCCGGGAAGCACGAGCCCCTTGATGTACGGGACGTCGATTTCGATGAATGGCGCCAGTTCGATGGTGCGCGTGCCAATGTTGGCGGCATCGGCATCGAGGTTGTTCATGTAGACCGGCAAGTCGTCAGGCACACCGGAGGATGCAAGGGACACGATGGTGAGGCCATCGGGGCGGAGATCGCGGAAACGGGCAGCGTCCTTCAAGGCGAACACATCTGCCATGGCGCCGCCCAGGCTGTGGCCTGACACCACGATCTTCGTAATCTCGGGATGGTCCTGGAGATAGTCGTAGGCCGCATTGATCATCGGCCGCAGACCCTTGTAGTGGGCTGCAACGGAAAACCCCGTGAAGGCCTGCCCGGTGATGACGGCGGGGTCTTCACCATCGGTGCCGCGGAAGGTCATGACCAGCGTGTCGCCGCCCTCGATCGCCAGAAGCCCCTGGGCATCGAATGTGTTGGTGATGCCGGTATCGACGCGGGCATTGTAGAGACCGTTTGGCGTGAAGCCTGCATCTCCGCCGCGGTCATTGAAGGTGGGCAGGTCTGATGCATCGAGAAGCTGCCAACTGCCCTGGCTTTCGACATAGCCCCGATAATCGTCATTGCGCTCGGCATCACCATCGCCACCAACCCAGTAGGCCGGCGCAATGTATTCAGCACCATAGACAGCGCGGGCTAGGAACGTTCCTGCCAGCACTTCGGACGATTGGGCGATGATATCGACAGACATGAAACTCTTCCCCGTTCAGCATTTCCTACCTGAACCGGAATTGAGATCATTTTGTGAAGGGCTGATACCTCGCTACAGGACGAAATCCGCCACGGTGATCACCCGCGTGATCTCGTCGGTCTTGAAGCCCAGAGCGGATGGGTTGCGGATGCCTGGCAGGTGGGCGACGTCGTAAAGTTCCTTCACGACGCCCTCAATTCGCACCCAGGCGATGGTGTCGCCGGTCGTCGTGTCGATGACAAGCAAGCCGCAGCGGGCGTCGGCGCCGTTCTTCTTCAACGCCTCGTCCAGCGGCAAGCCCTGGAAGGTCCGGGTTTCGCGGGCGAGCGACAAACCGATGATGGCAAATTGTCCGGCGAAGCTCAGGCCTCTGGCATAGCCCGGACAGAATGCAATAGGATTGAATGCCTTGTTGTCGATGTCCACCCAGCCGAATTCGCCGGCGCCTGAGTTCAATACCCATAGCCGGCCCTGGTGCAGGCGGGGTGAGTGAGGCATGGACAAGCCTTCGCAGACCACTTCGTTGCTCTGAACGTCGATGACTACGCCGCCATCGGCACGCCGGTCACGCCAGCCGTCGGCCACATTCGACCGCGAAACGGCGGTGACATAGCGCGGCTTGCCATTCTCGACTGCCATGCCGTTCAAGTGGCAGCGGTCTTCCGCCGACAGCTTCGTGATGAATTCGGGCTGCCAGATGGGACGGAAGCTCCAGCCCTCCTCCACCTCGCCCAGGCACGAAAAGCGCGTATTGACGAAGACCGGCTTGCCGTCTGCTCCGAAACCAACATCGTGCATGTCGAGGTCGCCGGTGATCCAGGAGACACGTGGCACATAGAGAGCGTCGCGCCCGTCGGCCTGCTGGCCCGGCGGCAGGGCATTGTCGAAACGGTAGAGCTGGCAGTGGGTGGCCAACAGGAGGGTACGGGCATCCGGACTGACAGCCAGCCCCATGCAGCGGGCAAATGTGCGCTCGAAAACCGCGAGATTGCCGTCACCCTTGAGGCCCAGGAAGAAGATTTTTCCGGCCTGATAGGTGGTGAAGGCCAGAGAACCGCCGGACCGGGCCAACCAGCTTTCGAACCCGCGGGAAGTTGTCAGCGCAAAGGTCTCGGGCGCGTCTTGTCCGGTCATCCGTGGTCTCCCCTCCTGCCAGCCCAAGGTTGTATTCTTAGTGACTGGGTTGGGCGTCTGCCACTGTCAAATTTACCGGAAGGCCACCCCGGCCGTCCGTGTGGAGAACCCAAATTGGCCCTTGCTCCCGCGGCCAATCGCACCTAGACACCCGGTTTTGATGACCAGTTTCGCGCGCGCGCCCATTCTCAAGCACCAGCATCTGCTGGCCATTGAGGATATTTCGTCCCTGGAAGCAATTGCCCTCCTCGACCTTGCCGAGAAATACGTCGAAGTGAGCCGCCAGATCGAAAAGCGCCACGCCGTCTTGCAGGGCCGAACCCAGGTCAATCTGTTCTTCGAAAATTCCACCCGGACCCAGAGTTCGTTCGAGATCGCCGGAAAGCGGCTTGGGGCCGACGTGATGAACATGGCGGTGGCCACGTCGGCTGTGGCCAAGGGCGAAACGCTGCTCGATACGGCTATGACCATCAACGCCATGCAGCCCGATTTTCTGGTGGTGCGGCATCAATCGTCGGGCGCGGCTGAGCTTCTGGCCCAGAAAGTCACCTGCGCCGTCATCAATGCCGGCGACGGGCAGCATGAACATCCGACCCAGGCCTTGCTCGACGCCCTCACGATCCGGCGGCATCTCAAGCGGTTTGAGGGATTGGTTGTGGCGATCTGCGGCGACGTGCTTCATTCGCGGGTGGCGAGATCCAATATCCACCTGCTGAACAAGCTGGGCGCGCAGGTGCGGGTCGTTGCGCCATCGACCCTCCTGCCCTCCGGCGTTGCCAATTTCGGGGTCGAGGTGTTCCGCAATATGGAAGACGGCCTGGCTGGTGCCGACGTCGTGATGATGCTGCGGTTGCAGCTCGAACGCATGTCAGGCGCTTTCGTGCCGTCTCAACGCGAGTATTATCGCTTCTTCGGCCTGAACTCAGAGAAACTGCGGTTTGCGAAGCCAGGCGCACTGGTCATGCACCCCGGGCCGATGAACCGGGGGATCGAGATCGACTCGGATGTTGCTGATGGCGTGCAGTCGGTGATCCGCGAACAGGTGGAAATGGGTGTGGCAGTACGCATGGCGGTGCTCGACGCGCTCTCCCGCAATATGCCCGGCGGAGACAACGCATCATGATGACGCCAGCCAAGTCAAACACCCGCCGCCGTGCCTATCTCAACGCCCACATCGTAGCACCCGCCCAAGGTCTTGATGGCATCGGCGGCATCCTGATCGAGGATGGCTGGATTCTCGCGGTGGGGCCGAAAGTCACCCGCGAAAGTGTCGGCGCGGGTACCGCGGTGGTTGAAGCGCGGGGGCGGACGCTGATCCCTGGGCTCATCGACATGCGGGTCTTCACCGGCGAACCGGGAACCGAATACCGCGAAACGCTGGCAAGCGCCTCCGAGGCAGCGGCAGCGGGTGGCGTTACCACGATGATCGTGATGCCGAACACCCAGCCCGTGGTCGATGATGCCGCCATCGTGGATTTTATCCTGCGCCGGGCCCGCGATACGGCCTTGGTGCGGGTGGCGCCCATGGCCGCCATCACCAAGGGGCTTTCAGGCGAGCTCATGACGGAAATTGGCGGTCTGAAGGAGGCCGGCGCGGTCGCCATCACGGAAGGCACGAAGGCGCTTGTCAATGCCAACCTGTTCCGCCGTGCGCTGACCTACGCCAAGGATTTCGACATGCTTGTCGTTCAGCATGTCGAAGAGCCGTCGCTGGCGACCGGCGTGATGAATGCCGGCGAAAGGGCCAGCCGACTCGGTCTATCCGGCATCCCGGATATGGCAGAGGTGATCATGCTGGAGCGTGATCTGCGGCTCGTCGAGATGACGGGCGCGCGTTATCACGCCTCGCAGATCTCGAGCCGGTTGTCAGTCGAGGTGATACGGGCCGCGAAGGCAAAGGGGCTGCCTGTTACCTGCGGTGTCTCCGTCCATCACCTGACGCTCAACGAGAGCGACATCGGCGCCTACCGCACGTTCTTCAAGTTGTCGCCGCCATTGCGAACGGAAGATGACAGGCGTGCTCTCGTGGCGGCCGTGGCCGATGGCACGATTGACGTGATCGTCTCGGGACATGATCCGCAGAGTGCCGACACGAAGCGGTTGCCATTTGCGGAAGCGGCATTCGGAGCTGCAGGACTTGAAACGATGCTGTCAGCGGTTCTTGGGATTTATCACAATGAGAACATGCCTTTAGATCGACTTGTTGAGGCGATGTCTTCAAAGCCGGCGGCGATCCTGGGGCTGGAAGCAGGACGTCTGGAAGCGGGGGCCCCGGCAGATTTCGCCCTTGTTGACCTGAACCTCAGCTGGAAGGTGGAGGACGACGTTCTTCGTTCGCGGGCCAAGAACTCGCCTTTCGAGCATCGCACGCTAGAAGGACGTGCGGTCGAGACCGTCGTTGCGGGCGAGACGGTTTACGCATACGTTAGCAACGGTTGACCGAGAGGTGGAGATGGACCTGTCCGCACTGGACATGATTGTATCGTTGGTCTTCGGCTATCTGTGCGGCACGATACCGTGGGGCTTGATCCTCACAAAGTCGGCTGGCCTCGGCGATATCCGTTCCATTGGTTCCGGCAATATCGGCGCGACGAACGTGCTCCGCACGGGGAACAAGACGGTCGCGGCCCTGACGCTTCTTCTCGATGCGCTGAAGGGTACGGTGCCCGCATTACTGATGGGCTGGCTCTATGGGCCGCAAGCTGCAATCCTGTCTGGACTGGCGGCGTTCTTCGGTCACCTGTTCCCGATGTGGCTGGGGTTCAAGGGCGGCAAGGGTGTCGCCACCAATATTGGCGTGCTGTTCGGGCTGTTATGGCCGTTGGGCCTGATCTTTCTGGCGGTGTGGATCGCCATGGCTCTGGTCTTCCGCATCTCGTCACTGTCGGCCCTGACTGCCAGCCTGCTGTCGCCGTTGTGGGCCTATCTTTTCGGCCGTAACGATCTGATCCTTCCCGCCGTCGTGATGGGTGTCGCCATCTGGCTCACGCACCGCGCCAATATTGCGCGGTTGCTCAAAGGCGAGGAACCGAAGATCGGGAGATCGAAGACCGCATGACCCTCCGGGCGCTCAGCGACACCGAGCGCCGCGACTGGATTCGCCTCACCATGAGCGAGAATGTGGGGCCGCAGACCTTCCGGGCGCTGCTTCGCCGATACGGGACCGCCTGTGATGCGTTGGCTGCCATCCCGGAGCTCTCGCGCAAGGGCGGGCTGAAGCGGACACCACGACTCTACGCCCAAGATGCCGCCGATCGCGACCTGGCCAGCGCCACGGCCATCGGTGCGCGGTTTGTCGGCTTCAGCGAACCAGATTACCCAGAGCTTCTGCGCCAGACCGACGGCGCCCCTCCGCTCCTTTGCGTCAAAGGTGATGTCGCCTTGCTCAACCGGAGCGCCGTGGGCATCGTCGGTGCGCGCAACGCCTCGGCTGCGGGGCGCAAGTTTGCCCGTCAACTCGCGATCGACATCGGTTTCATGGGGCATGCCATTGTCTCGGGCCTGGCGCGTGGTATCGACACGGCGGCGCATGAGGCCTCTCTCGACACAGGCACCATTGCCGTCCTTGCCGGCGGTCTCGACGTATTCTACCCGCCGGAGAACGAGGGCCTGCAGCAGGCAATCGGTGAGCGCGGCCTATTGGTGACGGAAATGATGCCGGGCACGGTACCGCGCGCCGAGCACTTTCCGCGCCGCAATCGCGTCATTTCGGGACTTTCCCGCGCGGTGGTCATCGTGGAAGCCGCGATGCGGTCCGGCTCGCTCATCACGGCGCGCTATGCCAATGAACAGGGGCGCGAAGTCTTTGCCGTCCCGGGCTCGCCGCTCGATCCGCGCTGCGAGGGCTGCAATCGCCTGATCCGCGATGGCGCGACGTTGCTGCTATCGTCTTCCGATGTGCTGGACCGGCTGAACGAAACGTGGCGCCCAATCCAGTCCGCTCTGTTCGAACCAGACACGCCGCTGATCGAACCCGATGCAGACGATGCAAGCGGCCGTGACCGCATTCTGGAGCTTCTGTCGCCGACGCCTGTCGACATGGATGACCTGATCCGGGAGAGTGGCTTGCCGTCGGGCGCCGTCGCGGCGTTCCTGCTGGAGCTGGCGCTCGCCGGGCGGGTCGTGCGCCATCCTAACGGCGCTGTGTCCCTGACCTAGTGCGTCATGCGCCAAGATGGAATCGTCTTGGCGAAGCAATGACCCACCAACCTATTGAAAGGTCACATCTAGTTGCGCACCGGGTCTGCTAATCGGCCGTGGCGTCTGAGCTTCCGAGCTGCCGCAGCACCAGCACCATTGTCGCGTGGGCATCACCCTCCCCCGCGTTGACGATCCTGTGGGGGAGATCGCCGCGGAACCTGAGGGTTTCGCCCTGCTTCACGCGGGTCGTATCATTACCGGCCGTCACATCCAGTTCCCCGCCCAGCACATAGAGATGTTCGACCGTGCCTTGTGGGTGGGGTTCGGACTCGAGCACTCCCCTTGGCTTGGCCCGAAAATCATACCACTGTACTTGCTCCACCAGATTCAGCGGCCCGGCGATCGCAAGCCGGCAAAGTCCGTCCTGACTTTCCAGAATCGGTACGCCAGAACGCGTCTGATGTTCGAGGAAAGCCTCGTTGACGTCCGACCGCAGGACCTCGTCAATGGTGGTGTCCAGAGCCCGCGACAGGCGATAGACCGTCGACAGCGTGGGGTTGGTCTCGTTCCGTTCGATCTGGGAAATGATCGACTTGGCCACTCCAGACTGCTCCGACAGGTCGCCAAGGGACATGTTGTAAGCCTTGCGGAGGCGCTGGATGGTCTTGCCCAGGCTCGGTGTCGGATCAAACTCCTGTGAAGACTCCGACTTCTTTCCACGACGCATTGACATCTTGCCGTTCGTTATATAGAACTGTCGTTCGTTAAATCGAACAACAGAGATGCCTGATGTTCTGTCTAACCGTCCAATACCGCGAATTTGTTCCGAAAATCAAACAAATTCAGCGAGGCAGTAGACAGTTTGTACGGAACATCGAACGCACGAACAAGGCGACGAACCGTAAAATGAGCACGATCAAGGTCATCGACCAAAATGGAATCAGCCACCTCCTCGACGCGGTAGAAGGCTGGCGGGTCATGGAAATCATTCGAGAGCATGGTTTCGATGTCGGCGGTTTGTGCGGCGGTGCCTGTGCGTGCGCGACATGTCATGTCGAGGTGGAGGCGGCTTGGGCCGATCGGCTGTCCCCAGCCAACGACGACGAAGAGCAGATGCTCGACAACGTTCCCCTCCTCACGCCGACGTCGAGGCTGTCGTGCCAAATCATCTTCACGAGCGAGCTTGAGGGACTGGAAGTCAAGCTCGTCGCCAACGAGTGAGCGGCGCCGATGCGTTATTTTCCCATTTTTCTAGATCTTAGGGATCGTCCTGTCCTCGTGGTCGGCGGCGGTGAAGAGGCACTTCGCAAGATCCGGCTGCTGCTCAAAACCGAAGCGTGGATCGCCGTCGTAGCTCCTGATCTTCACAAGGAATTGGCGGATGAACCGCGGGTCAGCCTGATCGCAAGGCATTATCACGCGGGCCTGCTCGATGGCGCTGCACTGGTCTTCTCGGCCGATACCGCATTGAATGCGCGTGTAGCTGCGGATGCGCAGGCCGCGGGCATTCCGGTCAATGCAGCCGACCAACCCGGTCTTTCCTCGTTCATCGTGCCATCGATCGTAGACCGTGATCCGGTCATCGTCGCGATCGGTACGGAAGGAACGGCACCCGTCCTTGGTCAGGGCCTCCGCGCCCGGATCGACGCCATGCTGCCCAATGCCCTGGGAGAACTGGCGCAAGCAGGAGCCGTCCTCCGCGAGCGCGTGGCGGCTGCTGTCCCCTGCGGCAGCCGCCGCCGCTCGTTCTGGCAGAGGTTCTTCTTCGGTGATGTGCGCGAAGCATTCCTTGCCAAGGATGACTGTGGTTTCAGATCTGGTGTTGAAGGGTTGCTCGCCTCCGAGGCTCATCCCCGCCAAGGCCGTGTATCGTTCATCACGATCAATTCCGACGACCCGGAGCTGATGACGCTGAAGGCCCAGCGCAAGCTTGTGGAGGCGGATGTCATCGTCCATGATCATGGTGTCCCCGCGGCAATACTCGAAATGGCGCGTCGTGATGCCCGCCGGGTAACTGTCCCCAGTCATGATTTCAACACTGCAGAGACTTTCCTGATCAAGGATGCCCGGGCTGGCGATCGTGTCGTGCGGTTGTTCCACTTCGAGTCTTCGCTGGAGGAAACCGTCGCCGTAGCCGCGGAAGGGATCGCATTCGAGACAGTTCCTTCGGTTGCGGCACCGAAGCGAGGCGGGAAAGCGACTTCGCCCACGATCGATGACATTTACGAGACAGTGCTGAGGGCTGCATCATGAGCGCCACCGAAAGAGGTCAACTCGTCACCGCAAACCGTCTGCGCGACGGGGTTGTCGTGTTCCTCACACGATCAGGCCAATGGAGCGAAGCGATCGATGAGGCCGCCCTGGCGCTTGAACCCGAGGCCGCTGCAGCCCTCGAAGCCAGGGCTCAAGCTGATGAGAAATCAACACTGATCACCGGTCACTATCTGGTCGACGCCGAGCGTCTCGAGGGACGGGTCAGGGCCGCGCATATTCGCGAGCGCATGCGCGCGCTCGGGCCAACAGTCCGTGCCGATCTTGGCAAGCAGGCCGAGGGCGCCGGCGCCGGCTTCGCAGCCGCAGGAGTTTGATATCCATGTACCGCTACGATGAGTTCGACAGCCAGTTCGTCCATGATCGGACGGCTCAGTTCCGTAATCAAGTCGAGCGCCGACTCAAAGGAGAACTGGCGGAGGAGGAATTCCGCCCACTTCGCCTGATGAATGGACTCTATCTCCAGCTCCACGCCTACATGCTGCGGATCGCCATTCCCTATGGCAGCCTGTCAAGCCGGCAGATGCGACAGCTCGCCTATATTGCCGATACCTGGGACAAGGGCTACGGCCACTTCACCACCCGGCAGAACATCCAGTTCAACTGGATCAAGCTCGAAGACGCACCCGACATTCTCGATGCCTTGGCAGACGTCGAGATGCATGCCATCCAGACTTCCGGCAACTGCATCCGGAACGTGACGACCGACCACTGGGCGGGTGCCGCGGCAGATGAAATTCTTGACCCCCGGCCTGTAGCAGAGTTGTTGCGCCAATGGTCGTCGCTTCATCCGGAGTTCACCTACCTGCCCCGCAAGTTCAAGATTGCGGTGACGGGAGCGCCGCACGACCGTGCGGCGGTGAAAGTTCACGACATCGGTCTGCGCCTGTTCCGGAATGATGAAGGTGAAATCGGCTGGGAGGTGATCGTGGGTGGCGGCCTTGGCCGTACGCCACTGGTTGGCGTCACTGTTCGTGATTTCCTTCCGCAGCATGAGCTGATCGCCTACCTGGAAGCCATCATGCGCGTCTATAATCTGTATGGACGCCGCGACAACAAATATAAAGCCCGTATCAAGATCCTCGTGCATGAACTCGGCACGGAGACATTCAAGTCTGAAGTTGAGGCAGAGTATGCCCGCCGTCCGCAAGCGTCTACCGAGGTCGAGGAGCGCGAACTGCGGCGCATCGCTGCCTATTTCGCCGCGCCGTCGTTCGAAAAGCTGCCGCGCTGGTCGGCCCAGTTCGAGGAAGCAAAGCTTGGCAACCCCGGCTTCGCGCGCTGGGCAAAGAACAATCTCGCGGCCCATCGCGCCGATGGCTACTCCATCATCAACATCTCGCTGAAGCCCGAAGGCGGCATCCCCGGTGATGCGACGTCCGAGCAGATGCGTCTGATGGCTGATCTTGCGGAGCGCTACAGTTTTGGAGAACTTCGCGTGAGCCATGCCCAGAACATCGTGCTGCCGCATGTGAAGAAGGATGATCTTTACGCGATCTGGCAGGCACTCGATGCGGCGGGACTGGCCCCGTCGAACCACGGGCTGGTCAGTGACATCATTGCGTGCCCCGGTCTCGACTATTGCACGCTGGCCACAGCGCGCTCGATCCCTATCGCGCAATCGATATCCCGCAAGTTCGCCGATCCGGCCATTCAGGACGAGATCGGCAGGATCAAGATCAATATTTCGGGGTGCATCAATGCTTGCGGCCACCACCATGTCGGCCACATCGGCATCCTCGGCCTCGATAAGAAGGGTGAGGAATTCTACCAGATCACCCTCGGCGGGTCGTCGTCGGAAAATGCGTCCATCGGCACGATCCTGGGACCGGGCTTCGCTGGCCACGAGGTGGCGGACGCCATCGGCACAATTCTCGATACCTATTTGAGCCTTCGCGAACCCGGCGAAGAGTTTCTTGCCGCCTACAACCGTCTCGGACCCAAGCCCTTCAAGGAGGCCCTCTATGCCGCTGCTTAAGAACGATCAGCTTGTCGAAGACACCTTTGTTCGTCTGGGGACGGATGATCCGTTGCCCGCCACCGGCGACGTCTTCGTTCCCTTTGCGCGGCTCCTCAAGGATTGGGAGAAGCTCTCAGGTCACACCGGCCGCATCGGTGTGGCACTGGGCAACGTGGACCGCGCCGAGGCATTGTCGCTGTTCCTTGCCAGGCTGGATGTCATCACCCTGCCTTTCCCCGCTTTCAACGATGGCCGCGCCTATTCTCTGGCCCGGCAGATCCGCGAATTGGGGTATGGCGGCGAACTCCGCGCCACGGGGAACGTACTGCCCGACCAATTGCAGTTGATGCTGCAGGTTGGATTCGACGCCTTCGAAATTGGGGATCGGTTCCCTCTTTCGACTTGGCAGGCCGCCTCGCGGCAAATGTCGCTGGCCTATCAGCGCGGCCTATATCGCCGCAATGCCGAGACCGACGTGTGGAGCGAACGCCACACCGATGCCGATCCCTGGCTCGAACAACCGCATGCGGGCTGAACCGATGGATCGCACCCTTGTCGAAACCTATGCCGGCCTCGAGGGCCGGCAGCTGCTGGAACCGATCCTGCGCGACTTCAGTGGCCGCGTGGCGGTCGTTTCCTCATTTGGTGCGGAGTCGGCGGTGTTGCTCCACATGGTTGCCGCCGTCGATCCAGCCACGCCGGTCATCTTCCTCGACACCGGCAAGCACTTCTGGGAAACGCTCGGCTATCGTGCCAAGCTCATTGATCGCCTGGGGCTGAGCGGGGTGCGCATCATTGCACCTGATCCAGATGACATCGCCAAAAGCGACCCGGATGGCAAACTGTCTCTGTCGAACGCCGACCTGTGCTGCCACATCCGCAAGACGCAGCCGCTGCAGAAGGCGCTCGACGGCTTCGACGTTATCGTTTCGGGCCGCAAACGCTACCATGGAGCGGCACGCGCTACGCTCGACTTCTTGTCCATCGCCGACGGCCGCCTGAAAGTGGAACCATTGGCCGGCCACTCTGCCCTCGACATTCAGGCCTACATGAAGGCCCATGACTTGCCGGCGCATCCATTGACGGAGATCGGCTATTTCTCCATCGGCTGTGAGCCCTGCACGTTGCCCGGCGGTGACGCTGCCGACCCGCGCGCCGGACGTTGGGCGGGAACGGCGAAAACCGAGTGCGGCATTCACTGGTCCCACAACGGTCAGCCGTTCACGGCTTCAACGAGCCGCGCCCACTGACCTGGGCCATCTCTAAAGTTCGTCCTCTACCCAGGTCTTTCCACGATAGTATTGGAAGCTCGCCGGGCAATCGGCGGCGGGGAGCCTGCCCTGCTCAAGAAAAGGCCTGAGGCGGTTAAGGACGTCGATAGTGATGAGCGGCAGGTCAAGGCTGGCAATGTCATCCAGTGACAGCCAAGAGAGAGTAAGCAGTTCGCCCCCGCCGTCGTGGTGCGGGTTGTCGAGATTGGAAATGCCCCCGGCATCGGCCACAAAGAAGCGGGAGTCATAACGGCGCGTACGGCCGGGGGGCGTGATGGCGCGGGCAAAAAGGACGAGCCCGGAGAGATTCGGGGCGTCCGCCGTTTCAGACCGGCCATAGAGAAGTCCCGTCTCTTCCCATGTCTCGCGAACGGCTGCATGGGCGAGGCCCCGGGCCCGGGTGACGGTCGGCCTGCCACGCATCCGCGCCATGAGCTTTGCCAGAGTCGCGGGAGCCACGTCACTGGCCGGCTTCACACGGCAATCCGCGGCGTCGAGCCTGCCGCCGGGAAACACGAACTTGTTGGGCATGAAGGCGTGGCCGCTGCTACGCTGGCCCATCAGGATACGCGGACGGCCTCCATCCCGGCGTACCAGGATCAGGGTCGCCGAGTCTCTCGGCTTCAGCACCTTTGAATGGATTTTCGACCCGGCGAACTCCGGATGATCGTATGTCATTCCTCCCCGCGCCGGGCGGCGTAGTCGAATCCGTGCATGCGTAGCGCCCATTGCAAGCCAACGATGGCACCCTTGACGGCCGGCATCAAGGCGAAGGTGAGGGCCAGCGTCACGATGGTCCACAAGGTGAAATGGAACAACAGCGGGGGCGCCCAAAGCTTCTCCACGATCAGGACGAGCGGTACCACGATGTGCCCCACGATGAACATGGTGAAATACGGCGGCGCATCGTCCGCCTGATGGTGGTGCAGTTCCTCGCCGCAATGGTCGCAGGCATCGGCGACCTTGAGAAAGCCTCGGTACATGTGTCCGGTTCCGCAACGCGGGCACGTATGGCGGAAGCCCCGCCATATCGCCTGTTTCCACGAGCGTTCCCCGTCCGGTGCGGAATGATCATTGATGGTCAGTGTCATGGGGCAGACCATGCAACCTGGCGATGACGGTTTGAAGGCCACCACAAGCCGCAGCGACGGTCTGCCGCAAGGCATCTGCCGTTCAGAGGATGAAATCGCCGCCTGTCAGCGCAACGCCGCCTGTGAGCAGGATCTGGAAATCTGCCGCCGCGTCTCCATTTACATCGGCAGAAATCAGCGTATTTGTGCCATCGAATTCCGCCCGCAACTCGCCCGCGGCGCCACTGAATGCGGAGTCACCGATGAAGCTGAACGCCTGATCGCCGGCCAGCCCTGTATCCGCATCGAGGTTCGACAGTTCGATGTGATCGGTACCGGTGGCGAAGTCGCGGATGATATCGCGAGTTGCCCGCGAGGTGCCGGAGTCTGACAGTTTCGCGTAGACGAAAACGTCGGAGTCGCCGCCGCCAATCAGGGTATCGCGACCACGGCCACCACTTATGAAGTCGTCACCGCTGCCGCCGTTGACGGTATCGCGGCCGTCGCCGCCGTCGAGGAAATCGCCGCCGCCGCGACCATTGATCTGGTCATTGTTGCCAAAGCCTTGCAGAATGTTGACTGCGCCATCTCCAAGCAGCGTGTCGTCAAAGGACGTGCCACGGACCCATTCGAAATTGGCAATTGTTGTGCCATCCTGGTCGAGGCCATCGACCGTGCCGGCTACCATGTCGACGGTCACGCCCGGGCCGATGGCGCCAATGCCACCGTATGACGGGTTGAGATCCAGGGTATCGATTCCGCCGCCACCATCCAGATGATTGGCGCCCTCGCCTCCGCTCACATAATCGTTGCCATCGCCGCCTTCGATCCAGTCGCTTCCTTCACCACCCAGCAGCGTGTCGTCGCCGCCGAGGCCATAGATCACGTCATTGCCACCGAGGCCTTCGATGCGATTGTTGTTGTTGTCTCCCGTCAGGCCGTCGCCGCTGGCATGTTCGGTCCCGATGATGTTCTCGATGCTGATGTAGGTATCCTGGAAGGCGTCGCCGATCTGACCCCAACCGAGCGACAGATTGAGCGCAACACTGTTTGAAGATGTGCGATATGAAACCGTGTCACTGCCAAGTCCGCCGTCGATGACGTTCTTGCCGGTGCTGCCTTCGATTACGTCGTCGTAGTAACTGCCGACGACGTTCTCGAAACCGCTGAAGCTGTCGTTGTCGATCGTCGAGGACGGGAAACGGGCAGAGCTCTGTCCAAGCGCCAGGCTGATGTTCATGCCTTCATAGGCATAGCTGTAGTCCAGCGTATCGATGCCGTTGCCGCCGTAAAGCGTGTCATTGTTGAGGCCGCCGCTTACGCGGTCATTGCCTTCACCTCCAACGATCGTGTCGTTGCCGAATCCGCCTATCAGAATGTCATTCCCGCCCCAGCCGTTGAGGACGTCATTGCCCGCCCCGCCGTCCAATGTGTTGTTGCCGTCGGTGCCCTGGATGTAGTCGTCATAGAAGGAGCCTTTGACGTTCTCGATGCTGACCAAAGTGTCACTGTCCACGGGGCCGGCGCCGAGTGTCGAAGCCGTTCCGAACTCCAGATTGACGATGACTCCATGATTTGTGTTGAAATAGCTTACGGTATCGTTGCCGCTGCCGCCGTCGATCAGGTCGTTGCCTGCGCCACCTTCGATGAGGTCATCGCCGTTTCCACCGAATATCCGGTCGATACCGCCATAACCCTTGATCCAGTCATTGCCGTCGCCGCCGACGATGAGTTCGCCGTTGTCGGTTCCGCGCAAGAGGTCGTCGCCGGACGTACCGTAGATGTCGCTGTCGCTTCCGAGGGTCGCGCCGAAGCCAAGGAAATCACCAATTGAACTGAGAATGCCCATCTTGCCTCTCCACCGATCATGGTTGATCTGTGGCGATAATATGACCGGCGACCTGTATCGATGTTGAAGAGGTTGTTAACCTGCCGTTCATCTAGAGCGACCTGACTTTTGATGGAGCCATCAAAAGTCAGATCAGTTGCTCGCTCATCAATAGGTTGGTGCGTAATTGCTTCGCTAAGACGATTCCGTCTTAGCGCATTACGCACTATCGGCGGCGGGCCTTCTTCGGCGTCTGCTTGCTGAGGCGAGCTGTCCGGCGTGAAACGGGCTTGCCCTCCCGTGCTTCCGAGACGACCTCGAAGCGCATCCCACCGGAGACAGGGGTTGCTTCGACGAGCTTCACTTCGAGCCTGTCGCCGAGCTGATAGGTCTGGCCTGTCCGCTCGCCGATCAGCGCGTGGCGGGTCTTGTCAAAGACGAAATAGTCGGTGCCGAGCGTCGATACCGGCACGAAGCCGTCTGCGCCTGACTCATCGAGCGTCACGAACAGCCCGGCGCCAACAACGCCACCAATGCGGCCGCGGAACACCGCACCCGTTTGCGTCGCCAGATGTGATGCAATCAGCCGGTCCACGGTTTCCCGTTCGGCCGCCATGGCACGGCGCTCGGCATCGGAGATCATGTCGGCAGTGTCATTCAGCTTGGCGATGTCGTCCGGCGACAGTCCGTCCTCTCCAAACCCCAGCGCCGTCACCAGCGCGCGATGTACGATCAGGTCAGCGTAGCGCCGGATCGGCGACGTGAAATGAGCGTAGCGCCGGAGCGACAGGCCGAAATGGCCCTTGTTATCGGGCGAATAGACGGCTTGCGATTGGGTGCGCAGCACCACTTCATTGACCAGATGTTGATAATCCTTTCCTTGAACCAGCTGAAGCAACCTATTGAAATGTTTCGGTTTCATTACTTGCCCTAGTGGGAAGGAGAGGTCGACAGTTCGCAGGAAGTCGGCCAATGCCCGGATCTTTTCGGCGGTCGGAGGCACATGGACGCGATAGAGTAGCGGCGTTTTTTTCGCCTCCAATTCCTCGGCCGCCGCGACATTGGCCTGGATCATGAACTCCTCGATCAACTTGTGCGCGTCGAGGCGGAGCGGTGTGACCACCCGTTCGATCAGGCCATGAGCATCGAGGATGAGCTTGCGCTCAGGGAGATCGAGTTCCAGCGGTTCACGGACGGCACGGCCTTTCAATAGAATGCGATAGGCAGCCCACAATGGCTGCAACACCGGTTCCAATAGCGCCGACGTCCTGTCGTTTGGGTGACCATCGATGGCGGCCTGCGCTTCTTCATAGGACAGTTTTGCGGCCGAACGCATGATAACGCGGGCGAAGCGGTGCTTCGTCTTCCGTCCCGACTTGTCGAATGTCATGAAACAGGCGAGCGCCGGACGGTCCTGCTTTTCGCGCAACGAGCACAGGTCATTAGAAATGCGCTCCGGCAGCATCGGCACCACCCGGTCCGGGAAATACACGGAATTGCCGCGTATGCGGGCTTCGCGGTCAAGCGCAGTTCCAGGGTGGACGTAGACCGCGACATCGGCAATCGCGACGATGACGTTGCACCCGCCGGTCTTGTCGTCGAACTCGGCCCACACAGCGTCGTCGTGGTCGCGGGCATCGGGCGGGTCAATGGTGACGAGCGGCACATCTCGCAGATCATCGCGCCCCTTTGGCGAAAAGGGCTTCAGCGCCTCGCTCTCGCGGATCACGCGGTCTGGAAAGGCATTCGGTATGCCGTGCTGGTGGATGGCGATGAGCGAGATGTTGCGCTGATTGGTGAGGTCACCCAACCGCTCACGTACCCGCGCCGACGGCAATCCGCGACCCCGGTCACGGATGATCTCCGCCTCGACCAGTTCGCCGTTCACGGCTCCGTTCTCGTCACCCGCCTGAACCTGAAGTTCATGGCGTGCCTTCTTGTCGACGGGAACGATACGCGCACCCTGCCCCCGCAGAATTCGAAAGACGCCAAGCACCTTGTTCGACCGGTCAGAGAGGGCCTTGATGACCTTTGCGCGGAACTTGTAGCGTCCGTCACGGGAGGCTTCGATCTTGGCCAGGACCCGGTCACCCTTCTTGGCCGCTTCGCCGCTGGCAAGTACGATGCGGGGTGGTTTTCCGGCCATCCGCTCGTCCCATTCCACCGGTTCGGCCCAGGCTTCACCGTCCTTGTCGATGCCGCCTACTTCCAGCACGGTCACGGGTGGCAGCGAGGTGCGGTCCACCAGCTTCCGCTGCCGCTTCGATAGCAGGCCCTTGTCCTCCATCTTCTTCAGCAATGCCTTGAGGCCGATCTTGGCGCCGCCCTTGATTGCGAAATGGCGGGCAATCTCGCGTTTTCCCACGATTCCGGGCGAGGACTGGATGTATTCGAGAACCTCTGCTTCTGTCGGAACGGCGGGCTCGACGTGCTTGCTCTTGGACTTTGCCATGGACACAGCCTTAACCTGAACGCCACGTTCGGTGAACATTCATTATGCTATGCTATGATGAGACTCACCTTTTGTTGATGGAACGATTGAGGGCGAGAGCCGGAATGCCTTTGAGTGCCAAAGAACAGATCGCTGCCCTGCCGTGGCGCTTGACCGGTGGCGGCCTAGAGGTTCTGCTCATCACCTCGCGCGAAACCAAACGCTGGGTCATCCCCAAGGGCTGGCCGATACCCGGGCTGTCGCCGCCCGAAGCCGCCGCACGAGAGGCCTTTGAAGAAGCCGGTATCGGCGGCCAAATCAACACCAAGCCGCTTGGCCAGTTTGAATATGACAAGCGCCTGGACAACGGACGAACACAACGCTGTAACGTCACAGTCTTCGGGTTGGAACAGATGATCCAGCATCCGGATTGGCCGGAGCAAGGTCAACGGCAGTTGCGGTGGTTTCGTCTCCCCGACGCGGCCAATGCCGTTCAGGAACCCGGCCTCGCGAAGATCATCCGGCAGCTGGAAACCGCCTTCACCCTGCCTTAGCAACCTTTTTTGCGGCTGACTTCTTGGCTGGTGCCTTCTTGGCCGCAGACTTCTTCTTCGCGGGAGCCTTGCGGGCGGATGTCTTCTTTGCGGGTTTCTTCGCCGCCGGTTCCTTGCCAGCCTTAGCCGCGACGAGTGCCAGAGCCTCTTCCATCGTCAAGGCTTGCGGATCGGTGTCTTTCGGGAGCGTCGCATTGATCTTGCCGTACTTCACATAGGCGCCGTAACGACCGTTCATGACCTGCACATTTCCGCCGCCATCGGGGTGCGGACCGAGGTCCTTGAGGGCGCCGGGCTTCGGCCTGGAGAATCCCTTGGCCTTTTTCTCCGCGAGGATGTCAACCGCACGGTTGATGCCGATGGTAAAGACATCTTCCGGCGTCTCGAGGTTGGCATAGGTGCCGTCGTGCAGGACAAAGGGACCGAAACGCCCGAAGTTGGCTACAATCGGCTTGCCGGTCTCGGGATGTAGCCCCACCTCTCTCGGCAAGGATAGAAGCTTGAGTGCCTCCTCGAGTGTGACCTCCTCGGGCTTCCTGCCCTTGGGTATCGATGCGCGGCGCGGCTTCTCGCCTTCGACGGCTTCGCCAAGCTGCAAATAGGGTCCAAAGCGGCCGGCCCGTCTCGTCACCTGCTCTCCTGTTTCGGGGTCCACCCCCAGCAGCACGCCTTCGGCGGGTACGGCTTCCGGTCCTTCAGCGTGAGGTGACATGGGCCGGGTGTATTTGCAGTCAGGGTAGTTCGAGCAGCCGATGAAGGATCCGAACTTGCCGAGTTTCAAGGAGAGCTGGCCATTGCCACAGGAAGGACAGGCACGCGCTTCGCCACCATCTTCGCGCGGCGGGAAGATATGTGGAGCCAGGATATCGTTCAGCGCGTCCAGCACATTGGTCACGCGCAGTTCCTTGATCTCTTCGAGTGCGGCTGTGAACTCCTTCCAGAAGTCGCGCAACAGCGCCTTCCAGTCCATTTCACCGGCGGAGACCTTGTCCAGCTGCTCTTCGAGATTGGCCGTAAAGTCATACTCGACATAGCGGCGAAAGAAGCTCTCCAGGAATGCGGTGACCACGCGCCCCTTGTCTTCAGGAATCAGGCGCTTCTTGTCGAGACGGACGTAGCCACGCACGCGCAATGTCTCGAGGATCGAAACATACGTCGATGGCCGGCCGATCCCCAGTTCTTCCAGTTTCTTGATGAGCGAGGCTTCTGAATAGCGTGGCGGCGGTTCGGTAAAGTGCTGCACGCCGGCGAGCAACTTGACGCCAATCGAGTCGCCTCTCGCCATGGCTGGCAGGCGGCGGGCGTCTTCGTCCTCGCCATCGTCGAGACTTTCCGAGTAGACCTTCAGGAAGCCATCGAACTTGACCACCGACCCTGTGGCACGGAACGCATAGCGCTTGCCGTCCTTGCCATCGGTGCCCAGGTCAACCGTTGTGCGCTCCAGCTCGGCACTTTCCATCTGGCTGGAAATGGTGCGCTTCCACACCAGTTCGTAAAGTGCGAGCTGATCGTCGTCGAGGGCCTTGTGGAGTTCGGATGGGTGCCGTGCCATATCAGTTGGGCGAATTGCTTCGTGGGCCTCCTGGGCATTCTTCGCTTTCGTGGTGTACTGACGCGGGGACGCAGGCAGATATGGCTCGCCAAATGTCTTGAGAATGGCGTTGCGCGTGGCGGCGATTGCCTCGGGGGCCATATCGACGCCGTCGGTTCGCATGTAGGTGATGAGGCCAACGGTTTCGCCCCCGATGTCGACGCCTTCGTAGAGGCGCTGGGCGATCTGCATGGTGCGCGAAGACGAGAAGCCGAGCTTGCGCGATGCCTCCTGTTGCAGCGTCGAGGTGCGGAACGGCGGATAGGGATGGCGCTTGGCGGGTTTCGATTCGACCGAGTCGACCTTGAAGGGCTGACCCTTCAGCGCCTGCTCGATGGCGCGTGCCGAGGCCTCGTCGCCGATGTCGAGCTTGCCGAGTTTCTTGCCGTCGACCGCGGTCAGAGACGCCTGGAATTCAGCACCCTTGGGGGTGATGAAGGTACCGTCAATGGTCCAGTATTCCTGTGACCGGAACGCCTCGATCTCCAGTTCGCGATCGCAGATGAGGCGCAGCGCCACCGACTGGACACGCCCAGCGGACCGCGACCCTGGCAGCTTCCGCCACAGCACTGGTGACAGGCTGAAGCCCACAAGGTAGTCGAGCGCGCGCCGGGCCAGATAGGCGTCAACCAGAGCTGCGTCGACGTCGCGCGGGTGCTGCATCGCTTCCAGCACGGAATTCTTGGTGATGGCATTGAAGACCACGCGTTGCACGGCCTTGCCCTTCAACGCACCTTTCTTGCGCAGGACTTCCAGCACATGCCACGAGATGGCCTCGCCTTCGCGATCAGGGTCGGTGGCGAGAATCAGGCGTTCATCCTGCTTGAGGGCCGCCGCGATATCTGACAGGCGCTTGGCCGACTTGCCATCGACTTCCCAGTCCATGTCGAAGTCTTCATCGGGCCGAACAGAACCATCCTTGGCCGGGAGGTCGCGCACATGGCCATAAGAGGCCAGGACCGTAAAGTCTTTGCCCAGGTATTTGTTGATGGTTTTGGCCTTGGCCGGTGATTCGACGACGACGACGGTCATTCACAGTCCTGATTGATTTTGCAGGCCTCATATAGGCATCCTTCCCGCGCTGCAAGGACACCCCTCCTCTATCGTTTTCTCCTCGATGCAATCTAAAGGTGCTTTACGTTAGGATATGCAACATTATAGTGTATTCCGGAAAGTGATGCTCCTGGGAGAGTCGAATGACTGCAGCCACTGCGCGAAATGCGGCCGAAATTGCAACCATTAATAAATCTTCGAAGAATGTAGCAAGCAATGATAGTGATGCTGGTCTCACCCTCCGTCAGAGAGAGACCGCACAGTACGTTTCCGACATGATTCTCGAATTGCGGAATCTGGCGAAGGCCGTGAAGCTCTTCAAAGTGATGGTGCCACTGGAATATGCCTACTACGAGGCCTACAGCGTCGCCAATCGGGTGGATGTTCCCAATGAAGAAGCTGACCGGCTTCGCGAGTTGGCGAAACTCTCAGAAGCAGCAAACGAATCCATACCGGACGACTATTAGAACAGACGCGGTCAGTTGCCAGCCTTACCATCTTGATGAGATTGCCCGTGGTGGCAGGGGGCCGGACCGGGGCGCCTTGGCTGTCTCCACAGACGGGAGCCACTGTCGCAGCGGTATCCTGTGACCAGCGGGCTATACCCAGCAAAAAGGACACAATCGGTTCCGATTGTCCTCGTCAGAGGGACTTCGGCATGCGGACGGCAGCGTGAAGCGGCGCTGACGCACTCAGTGTCATGGGGTGTGACCGGGGCGCCGGCGAGTGCAGTTCAAATTGAGAGGCAAGGATATGGCATACACCATCGATCGGCGGTTCACGGACATCAGTTTTGAGGAAATCGATCGCCGGACACGTGTTGCATTGACGGGAAGCGGCTTCGGCGTCCTGACGGAAATCGATGTTCAGGCGACAATGAAGAAGAAGCTGGACGCCGACATTCCTGCCTATCGCATTCTCGGCGCGTGCAACCCCAAAATGGCCTTTCAGGCGCTTGAAATTGAACCGCGTGTGGGGGCCATGCTACCCTGCAATGTCATCATTCGACAAGTCGATGGAGAGGTCGAAGTCAGTGCAGTAGACCCCGTCGCCTCGATGGCCGCGATCGAGAATGATGCTCTGAAGCATGTCGCCGGCCATGTGCGCAAGCTCTTGTCCGAAGTGATCGAGTCGATCTGAACCCGCACAGCACACGCGAGCCGTTGACTACGGGTGCCGGCGCGCGCCCAATGGTTCGGCATGAGCAATGACCCGCCTGATTGCCGGGAATTCAGCCTTGAGGCCCGCCTCGATACGATCGATCTGATCGTGAACGAATTCAACCGGACGATCGTCCGCGAATCGACAGTGGTAGTGGACGAATAGTCCCTCTTCGTTCTCCCTGATCCTGAGATTGTGGAGATCGCTCAGGCCGTCTTGCTGTTGTGCGAGGGTCGTGAGCTTCGCAGTGATGCTCACACTGATGTCGGCAGCCGCCTCCTGGCCTTCCAGGAGCCGTTCGGGTTGCGGCTCGATATGGCTTTCGACTTCAACGTCGGAGCCCAGTTCGCTTCGAATGGCATCTTCGAGTTGACTTGCCGTGTCGTGGGCCTGCCTGAGCGGCATGCTTCCCTCCACTTCCAGATCAAAGCTCACCGCCAACCGGCCCTCGATCTGTTGGACCGTCAGGTGGTGGATGGCAAGATTCCGGCGTGATGCAATCAGCATGACTTTCTGAAACACCGTTTCGTTGTCCAGTGGCACCGGATTGGCCGTCACGGTGATGTCAGCGTTCGGGAAACGTTGCTGAACGCGCTCGTGGATGAGGTCCTTGGTCTTCACGATGTCGTCGATCGGCATGGTTCTCGCCACTTCCACAACGATGGAAGTGAACATCGTGGCACCCGCGGGCCTGAGCCGAAGGGACTTGAGGGCCAGCACGCCGTGCACATCCGACACCAGATTTCGCACCGCAATGGTTGCGCCTTCGGGCGCTGCATCGAGAAGCGTATTCAGTGTTCGCGCGCCGAGCCGCCAGCCAGCCAATCCAACAAAGAAGGAGACTACCAGCGCGGCGATCGAATCCGCCGCAGGAATGCCGGCCCACACCGCAACAAGGCCGGCGAGGACCACGATGGAACTCCACATGTCCGAAGAAAAATGCAGCGCGTCGGCCTCGAGCGCTTCGCTCGATGTTTTTTCAGCCACTCGTTTGAGGGCGCGCGCGCGATTGAAGTCGATGACGATGGATGCCGCTATCACGGCGATTGCCCACCATGTCACATCGACAAAGTGGCCGCCTCCCCACAGGAGCCGATGAGCCGCTTCCCACACGATCCACGCTGTCGTGAGGAACAGCAGTGCGGTCTCGACCAATGCCGCGACACTCTCGATCTTGGCGTGGCCATAATGGTGCTCCTCGTCGGGCGGCTGGTCGCTCCAGCGGATGGCGAAATAAGTCACGATGGTGGCGCCGAAGTCGATGAGGCTATGGATGGCTTCCGAAAGGATGCCGAGAGACCCCGTCAGGATGCCTGCCACGAACTTCGCGGCGGCCAGGGCGGCACTTGCCGCCATGGAGACAAGGGCTACGTTCTGCTTTTCATGGGATGACATGGCAGTGGTGTAGGAGAAGTCGGACCTCGGCTCAAGCTATACCCCGCCCGCATGCCGGTCCCTGCAATCTGGTGCTTGTCGGAGATGGTATTTCCGTGCTGGCTGGCGACAGCAACCATGCCCACCGACACCGCCGTTTCCTCGGTTTCTAGTCCGCGCCGCGCCGGCGCCTATACCTTCGCTTTGCTCTT
This sequence comes from uncultured Aestuariivirga sp., assembly GCA_964510815.1. Taxonomy (GTDB): domain Bacteria; phylum Pseudomonadota; class Alphaproteobacteria; order Rhizobiales; family Aestuariivirgaceae; genus Aestuariivirga. The sequence goes on along the minus strand of CAZECZ010000012.1, from coordinate 23,932 downwards.
CGCGGTGGAGAGCTTTGTGCGCGCCCTCAATTCGACAGTGGTGTCGCTGCAGGCCTATGACATTCTGGGCGCCAGCCAGAAGGTCAGCGTCCTGTCGACATCGGTGTCGATCGTCGTGCTCACCACGACACTCATGTTACCCTACGTGCTGGGCAATCTTCGGCGCCGTTGGGCCTATACGTTGGGCGTGATCCTGCTCATGCTGGCGAGCTTGGCACTTGCCAGCCACATGCTGGCTGGACAGGCAGCAGGCATGCTGATGCGAAATACCGGCGCCGCCATGCTCAACATCACCCTGTCGCTCTATATCATGGAGCATATCCAGCGCTCCGAACTGGCGCGCGCCGAGCCACTGCGGTTGAGTCTGTCTACCTTTTCGTGGATGACGGGTCCTGCGTTTGGTGTGTGGCTCTATGTGAACTACGGTCCTTGGGGGCCACAGGTGGTGGCTCTCACCGCAGCCTGCATTCTGCTCGTCATTTTCTGGTATCTCCGCCTCTCGGATGGCGGCCGCACCCTGCCGCGCGGCAATCTCCAGAAATTCAATGTTCTCAGCAACATCCGGCGCTTCGTGGCGCAACCGCGGCTGCGGCTGGCCTGGCTGATTGCTTTCGGGCGTTCATGTTTCTGGACGACTTTCTTTATTTATGGCCCCCTCCTCATAGTCGAAAGCGGTCTCGACAAGACAACCGGTGGCCTGATGATTTCTGCGAGCCAGGCCGTGCTGCTTTCAGCCTGGTTTTCGGGCCGCCTTGCACGCCGTCACGGGGTTCGCAAGGTGATCGCCGGGGCGTTCGCCTTGGCCGCAGTCATGTCGGCAGCGGCCGGGATTGCCGGCACCGGAGGCCCCTACCTTGCGATGGCCTGTCTCCTTGGGGGCTCGGTTGCGGCCTCCGCGCTCGATGGCGTCGGAGGGATCCCATTCCTTCGAGCCGTGCATCCCCATGAGCGGCAGCGCATGACCGCCGTCTACAGGACCTATATCGACTTTTCCGAGCTGGTGCCATCCTTCACATTCGCGATTATGCTGTTGTGGCTGCCAATCGGCATGGTGTTTGTCATGCTGTCGATCGCACTTGCAGCCGTCGGCCTGGTTGCCTGGCGCTTCCTTCCCCGGTCTTTGTGATTTGCGTCGAAGGCATGACGCAGATCAAAGATGCCGCAGTTCATTTGGCTTGACGTGTGGCGCCAGGGGACGGCAACCTGAGGCGATCATCAAGACAGGTAGGATGGCAATGCCACAGCAGATCAAGGTTGGGCACAAACAGCTCATGGCGGAAGCCGAGGCCGAGGTTTCCCATGTTTCAGCAGCCGAAGCGATCAATCTGATGGACTCCGACGACGTCGTGATCGTCGACATTCGCGACGTGCGTGAAATTCAGCGGGAAGGCCGTATTCCGGGCTCCGTGCATGCGCCGCGCGGCATGCTGGAGTTCTGGGTCGATCCTGAAAGCCCCTATTTCAAGCCCGTTTTCGGAGAGGACAAGCGCTTCGTCATTCATTGCGCAAGTGGATGGCGATCGCTCCTCGCAACACAGATCCTCCAGCGCATGGGGCTTCGACCGGTCATGAACCTGAAGGGCGGGTTCGCGGCCTGGAAGAACGCCGGTGGTCCGGTCGAGACGGTCGAGAAGAAGTCATGAGCCGCCTGCACTTGATTATCGGCAACAAGAACTATTCGTCCTGGTCGCTGCGGCCCTGGATGGCTTTGACGATGGCCGGCATTCCGTTCCGGGAGACGGTCATTCCGCTCGATACGGCTGAGACAAAAACATTGATCGCGGAACACTCGCCGGCAGGCCGGGTGCCGGTATTGCACCACGGTCGCCTGGTCGTATGGGAGTCGCTGGCGATCCTCGAATATCTTGCCGAAACATTCCCGGAAAAATACCTTTGGCCCAAGGCGATGTCGGCCCGGGCCATGGCGCGGACCGTGTCCAATGAGATGCATGCCGGGTTCCAGGCCCTGCGCAATGCCTGTCCCATGAACCTGAGACGCCCCCGGAAACCCGTGCCCATGGGCGATGAGGTGCTGGCCAATGTTCGCAGGATCGAGGAGATATGGCGCGATTGCCGGGCCAAATATGGCAAGGGCGGCAGATTTCTTTTCGGACGTTTCTGTATTGCAGACGCCATGTTTGCTCCTGTCGTCACGCGCCTCGACACATATGACTTTGATGTAGCGGCAGACACGCGATCCTATATGGACAGCGTGCTCAACAGCGAGGCATTCGGTTTATGGAAAGAAGCGGCCCTGAAGGAGCCCTGGACAGTGCCGTCTGACGAGGTGGATTAGGCGGGACCGCGGCCGCGCGGCTGGTCAAGTCTGACGTGTTGAATGCCGGTTAGGTCTGGCGCCTCCGCTTGACTTTGCTTCGTATTTCAGGTCTATCGGCGGCAAATCCCGATTGGAGACCGTTATGGCCAAAGGCAATGTGATCAAGATCAAGTTGGCATCGACTGCCGACACCGGCTACTTCTATGTGACCAAGAAGAATTCCAAGACCAAGACCGAGAAGATGTCACTGAAGAAGTATGACCCGGTGGCGCGCAAGCACGTCGAGTTCAAGGAAACGAAGATCAAGTAAATTCCGATCGCGTTCGTGACGATGAGCACCGCTTCCGCGGTGCTTTTTGCGTTGCCGCCGGGCGATCTTGACGGCGGCGATCCATGCCGCGGAAATAAAGGCGCCGGCCCGGGAGAAGGAGATGGGGAGGCCACCCATATTCCATCCCGGACCGGCTAACCCCTCGTCCCAGGAGATGCGGCGGACCTGAGCGTGGGGTATTCTATGGCCGCTTTGGCGTGATGGACCGGTGTGTTGGACCGCTCCGTCTTGCCGTCCTGACTGGCCTGAGGTGCGGTGGAGACACATCCAAGGCCTTCAAAGCTGTTGGTTCAATTTTTATGAAATTCTGCCGCAAATCGCCAGTGTAAGTCATGGTAAACGCTGGGTTTCCTGACTTGAGGGTGAACAGTTAAGGTAAACTGCGCCCCACGCAAAGATGGCCGGGACACGCCCAGCCATCTTGAGTCTTCAGCGAATTTTTGATCCGGTCACGTGTCCGGCGGGTTACCTTCCGTTTCCTCCGGCAGGTGCATATCCAACGGCTCCTGCAATTCCGTACCATCGAGAGGTTCTTCGTCGGGCGCGAGTTCATCGCTGCCGCGTGGTATCGGGATATCGAAACCGGCTGGCATCTGCGCGTCAAGCAGCCCTGCCCCCTTCAGTTCCTGTAGCCCCGGCAGATCTCCCACATCGCTCAGACCGAAATGGGTGAGGAAGGCCTCCGTCGTGCCATAGGTCACGGGGCGGCCCGGCGTCTTGCGCCGTCCGCGCATCCTGACCCAGCCGATCTCAAGAAGATTGTCGAGCGTGCCCTTGGAAATCGCTACACCGCGGACCTCTTCGATTTCGGCCCGGGTCACCGGCTGGTGATAGGCAACGATGGCCAGTGTTTCCAATGCCGCCTTGGAGAGTTTGCGCTGCTCAACCGTTTCGCGCCGCAGGATATAGCCAAGGTCATCCGCCGTGCGGAACATCCACTTCCCGGCAACCTCGACCAGATTGACGCCCCGGTTGGCGTAATTCGCCTGAAGATCGACAAGCAGCTGCTCAACCTCCGCGCCCTCCGGGAAAAAGGTCTTCAGGTGGGCGACATCGACCGGTTCGGCAGCGGCGAACAGAGCAGCTTCCACGATTCGCAGGTGCTGGTTGCGGTCTGCCCGGGGGTGCAGGGTCACGACGGCGCCGTCCTCACCTTCCGTGCCGCCTTCGGCCGACGGCTCTTCGGTTACGTCGTCATCATCAGCCTGCGCATGCGGCATGGCCGGCGCTGGATCAGTTGTTGCCTCCGGCACAACAGCATCCGTTTCGTCCAACGCTTCCTCGGCTTCCTTGCCGCGTGCTGCGATGTTGGTCTGCATTGCCTTGTTTCCTCATACAACTGACATCATCAAGCCGCTTCTGGTGTGTGGCGGCGCAGGTAAATCGGCTTGAACGGTCCCTCCTGACGAAGGTCAAGCACTCCTTCGCGGGCCAGTTCGAGGCTTGCCGTAAAGGACGATGCCATCACCGACCGGCGCATGCCCGGCTCTGCCAGATAATCGACGAGCCAGGTTTCGAATGACCCCCAATCATTCATCACGCCGACCAGCCGCTCGAGCGCGCCGCGTGCCTCCTTGATTGACCATGTAGGGTGCTTCCTGATCGTGTAGGTCTGCCGCCGCATCTTCTTGGACCGCCGCTCGGCATAGGCCTTGAGCAAATCAATCAGATTGTCGCCGTAAATCCGCTTGGTGTCGAACACGAGCGGTTCCGGTGCTCCCCGGACGAAGACGTCCCGGCCCAGCACATGACGCGACATGAGCTTGGCCGAGGCGTCGCGCATGGCCTGCAGCCGCTGAAGCCTGAAGGCCAGCCGGGCTGCCATGTCTGCCGGCTCAACCTCTTCCGTGCCGGGTGGCGCGGGGATCAAGAGGCGCGACTTCAAATAGGCCAGCCAGGCCGCCATCACGAGATAATCGGCGGCCACTTCAAGCTGCAGCTTGCGGAGATTTTCGATGAAGGCCAGATATTGCTCTGCCAGTGCCAGGATCGAAATCTGCTTGAGGTCAACCTTGTGATGACGGGCGAGTTCCAGCAGGAGATCAAGCGGACCTTCAAAGCCGCCAACGTCGACGATCAGTGCCTTGCCATCGGCCTGTGGTTCACTGCGCACGGTTTCGCTGCCGTCAGGCCACGGCTGTTGGGGGTTTTGTTGGTCGGCGCCGCTCACGGGCTCACGCTCCTCGCTGGTGTCACGGCATTGATACCAAGCCGTGCGGTCTGATTCGCCCCGTGCTCTCAACTTATCCCCAGAATCACCCGGATACGAGTGCGTCGAGGTCCTTCAGGGCCATTTGCGGGTCGAAAGGCAGCGGCTTCCTGGCAAATCTCAGCGCCGCGCGGGCGCGCCTCAGGGACGCACCTGACAAGGTTCCTGCCGCCTCCGCGATCTCTTCCATTTCGGCCATGTTACCATTGCAGTGGAGGACCAGGTCACATCCTGCGTCCAGCGCACGGCGGGCACGGCTTGCAAAGGTTCCTGCAAGTGCATGCATGGAGAGGTCATCGGTCATCAGCAAGCCGTCGAACCCAATGAGGTTCCTGATCACCGACGAAATGACGGTCCGGGACAGCGTTGCCGGATTGTCCTTGTCGAGCGCCGTGTAGACGACGTGGGCGGTCATCGCCATCGGCAGATCGGCGAAGGCGGCAAACGGCGGAAAATCAGTCGCCGACAGGTCCGCCATGCTGGCATCGACGACCGGAAGCGCCTTGTGGCTGTCAACGGCCGCCCGGCCATGGCCAGGAATGTGCTTCATGACCGGCAGGACACCGCCATCGAGGAATCCTGCAACATGAGCCCTCGCCAACGCCATGATCCGTCCAGGATCCGCATCGTAGGCTCGATCGCCAATGATGTTGTCGGCGTTTGGCTGCGGCACATCAAGCACGGGAACACAGTTCGCCGTAATGCCAACGTCTGTCAGGTCTGCGGCCATCAAACGACCGACGTGACGGGCCGTCCGCAGAGCAGCAATGGGGTCAGCCTGGTAGACTTCGCCATAGGCCCGCGCGGGTGGATAGCGGCGCCAGGCATTGTTCGGCGGCCCCATCCGCTGCACTCGCCCGCCTTCCTGATCAACGAATACCGGCGCGGACTTGCGGCCGACGGCATCGCGAAAGTCGGACGTCAGCGTCTTGATCTGATCAGGCACAATGCAGTTGCGGCGGAACAGAATGAGACCCCAGGGCCGGGACCGGGCGAATAATGAACGCTCGTCTTCGGTAAGCGTCGGCCCGGCACATCCGGCAATGAAGGCACCAATTGGCATCAGTCAGTCGAAGCGCGCGTGACAAGGTTTATTGCGAGCGGACAAGGCAGTCGCGCTCGCCGCGGGCAAAAAGAGAACTGCAGATCTGGCTTGCCTGATCCCGCGAAGCCAGCGGCCCAACGCCCAACCGGTAACGGGTACTGCCGCCGACGCTGGCCTGATTGATCTGTGATGGAAGTCCGCCAATCACGTCTGGGTAACGGCTCTTGAGCCGGCCGTATTCGGTTGCGGCCTCAGATTGGCTGCGAAAGGACGCCAGTTGGACAACATAACCGCTGCCGCCACTGGAAGCCTGCTCGACTGGTTCCGGGGCCGGTTGCTGACGGGCGGCCGGTTGTTCGGCAGGAAGCGACGCCACCTGGGTATTATCAGCCTCGGGCGCAGGTGCGGTGGCGCCGGCGTCAGAGGAGTTGCCGGTGAAGAGGTCAAACAGCGTCTTGCGTTTGCGTGGCGGCGGAGCCGCACTCTGTTCGGTCGCAGGCTCGCTGACGTCGACAGCACCCACACCTTGCGACGGAGAGACAGCCTGTGACGGCGGTGCCGCCTGAATGGGATTGGGCGGTGGCTCGCTGGCAATCACCTTCTTTTTGGCCGGCGGCGGAGCCGCTTTCTCGACCGTCTTCTTCTTTGCAGGTTCGGCCTTTGGTGGGGGAACCTCAGAAACCGAAACCGCCCCATCGGCGCTGTCATCCGGGGGCGGCAAGACTTTCTTCGCGGTCACATCCCCCGCAGAGGATGGTGGCGCTGTGGCGACCTCATCGGGCTTGGCCGCAGCGGCACCAATCTGTTCGACACCAGACTGATCGAGACTGCCTTGTACGTCGTTGCCAGGCGGAGGCGGCAAGGGCAACGGCGCAGGTTCATCGCCTGCCGGGACGGCGTTCGCGTCGGGTGCAGGAATGGGAACGGCACCCTGTTGATCTGCGGGTGCCGACTGATTGTCGGCCGGCGCGACGGGTATTTCCTCGGTCGGGGCCATCTGTCCGCCTTCGATTTCCTGGTCGCCGACAATCCGGTCGTAGATCTGCTTCTTCTGGGCAGGCGACATCGTTCCCTGGGCATCGGCCGGCGCTTCGGGCTCGACTTTGGCCGGCTGCTCCGGTGCGGTGACCAGCGGCGCCTGTTCGGTTGCGGTGCCGGGTGTGGATGTCGCAGTCCGCATCTTGGTATTGTAATACCAGACGACCCCGCCGGTCACGAGTGCCGCCAGCAGCAAGGCCAGTAGCAGCAGCCAGGGGCCGCTGGAGCGACGCTGCTCTTCCTCGTAGCCCGCTTCCGTCTCGCGATAGGCCGACTGGTAGTCGTGGGCACTGGCTCGCTGACGTGGGCGTGCCTCGTCTTCGAACACTTCCTCATATTCATCCTCAGCTGCGGGCGGACGCCCACGACCACGGCGTGGCGGCGGAGGCACGCGCGGATGGGCGCGCGGGTCGTCTTCGTAATAATCTTCAGGCTCGTAGCCCCGCGCGTAGGGATCAGCCGGTGGCGGACGCCGGACTGGTGCGCGGCTTCCATAGCCTGCCGGCGGCTCGGCACCGTAACCGCGACCGGTTGGCGGCGGAGGCTGGTAACGCGGTGGCTGAGGATAAGCGCCTGCCGGATCGGCCGGACGATAGGTGGGCTGTCCATCAGCGCGATAGGCCGGTTGCGGCCGCGGGGCCTGTGTGCCACCGGCGGGACGGAGGAAAGGCGGCGTAGTGCGCTCGCCACCGAGTGCAGGGCGTGGTGGCGTCAAAGGCGGCGGATTTGGAGGGAGCCGCGCGGGCTCTTCCTCAGCGAAGCTGAATTTGGGCCTTGATGTCCCGCTACCCGAACCATTTGCTACTGCTGGCGGTCTCGTGGACTGAGGAGGTGGCGGCGGAGCAGCCGAACGCGGGGGCGAAGACAACGTCGGTTCGACCTGGCGAGCCCTTCCTTCGGCGCGTTCGCGCGCGGCCTGAACCCGTTGTTCGGCCAGGCGTTCCGCCGCGGCGCGCTGCGCACGCAGCTTTTCGGCCAAGGCGTCTTGTGCGCTCGGTTCATGCAACCGCGAGACCGGCGCAGGAGCCGGAGCAGCAGCCTGATTTGCGGTCGACAAGCGCGGTGCCATCGGCGCAGGACGGGTCACGGGCTGCGGAGCCCGGCGTGCCGCCCCAGCGGGCGGCGGCGAGGCAGGAGCTGCAGGCGCTTGCTTGAATTCCTCGGACAGTCTGGGCATTTCCTTGGCACCGATGCCAAGGCGTTCGCGCCAGTTCTTTTTTTCCGTACCTGCCCCGTTGGTCGAATTTTGATCCATATGATCTTTCTTCGCCTCTACATTTCTTCGGCGGGCCGCACCCCAATGATCCGAAGGCCATTCGCTAAGACATACCGAATCGCACGCAACAATGCGAGACGTGTTATCGTGATATTCACCTGATCTTTCAAAATAAATCTCAATTGCGGCGAGTCTTTGCCCTTGTTCCACAGGGCATGGAAATCTCCAGCCAGCTCAAAAAGATAGAAGGCGATCCTATGGGGTTCGTGGGCAGCGGCGGCGGCCTCGACCAGGCGCGGATATTCAGCCAGACGCCGGACGATGCCACGTTCTGCATCGTCAGCCAGCAAATTGAAGTCGGGCGTCCCTTTGGCGATTCCCTCTTCAGCCGCATTTCGGAGCACTGAACAGGTGCGGGCATGGGCATACTGGACATAGAAGACCGGGTTATCCTTGGATTGTTCCAGTACCTTGGCGAAGTCGAAATCGAGCGGCGCCTCGTTTTTGCGGTAGAGCATCATGAAACGCACGACGTCGGGGCCCACCTCGTCCACGACGTCACGTAAGGTCACAAATTCCCCTGCCCGCTTTGACATGCGCACTGGTTCGCCGGCCCGGTAAAGCTTCACCAGTTGGCAAAGCCTGACGATGACGTCGACTGTACCCTTCCCGGCCAAGGCTGCGGCAACGGCCTCGAGACGCTTGACGTAGCCACCGTGATCGGCACCGAGGATATAGATCAACTCCTTGTATCCACGGCGAATCTTGTTGCGGCTGTAGGCGACGTCCGAGGCGAAATAGGTATAAGAGCCATCCGACTTGAGCAGCGGGCGATCGATGTCGTCACCGAAATCAGTGGCCCGGAACAGGGTCTGCTCACGGTCCTCCCAGTCCTCTGGAAGTTCGCCCTTGGGCGGTGGAAGCCGGCCCTCATAGACATGCCCGCCGGCCCGCAGATCATCAATCGTTTCAGCGACCTCGCCGGTGTCGTGAAGCGACTTTTCGGAGAAGAACACCTCTTGCCGGATGTTGAGTGCAGCCAGATCATTGCGGATCATGTCCATCATCATGTCCATGGTCCTGGTGCGGACGACCGGCAGCCACTCAGCTTCGGGTTGGTCCTTGAGCGTAGCGCCATGTTCCCTGGCCAGCGCTTCACCGACGGGCTTCAGATAGGCGCCCGGGTAAAGCCCGGAGGGGATTTCGCCGATATCGTCGCCCAACGCCTCGCAGTAGCGCAGGAAGGCCGAGCGGGCCAGAACGTCCACCTGTGCGCCCGCATCGTTGATGTAATATTCGCGCGTGACCGCAAAACCTGACTCGGCCAGAAGCTGGGCGAGCGCGTCACCGAAGACGGCACCGCGTACGTGCCCAACATGCAACGGCCCCGTCGGATTGGCGGAAACATATTCGACATTCGCCTTGCGTCCGCCGCCAAGGTTCGACCGGCCGTAGGCATCTCCCAGTTCCAGCACCGCCTGCAGAACACGTGGCCACACGGCGGGCTTGAGCTTGATGTTGATGAAGCCTGGGCCGGCAATTTCGGCGGATTCAATGCCCTCGTGCCGCGAGAGGTGGGACACGAGCTGTGCCGCAAGATCACGTGGCGGCTTGCCAAAGACCTTGGTCAGGACCATCGCGGCATTGGTGGCGATATCGCCGTGCGCCGAGTCGCGGGGTGGCTCGGCGGTCACCTTCGCAAAATCAACCGGCTGCGAGACGCCCAGCTCTGCCGCCACTTGCGTCACAGCCTCGCGGACCACTTCCAGGTATTCGGAAAACAGGTTCATGTCTTGCGGTAAACTATTGAAATTTCGCCGTTCGCCCTAGCGGAAAAGAGGGTCGAGGTCAAACAGGTGTTTGTGCTGGTCCAAGGCGTAACGATCGGTCATGCCGGCAATGAAGTCGCAGACCTGGCGGGCATAGCGCTGGCGGTCGTCAGGAATGGCTGCTGCGCGCCAGTTGCTGGGCAAAAGCGTGGGGTCAGCCATGTAGGCTTCAAACAGGTCCCGGACGACCCGCTGGGCGCGGTCCATGATCTGCATGACACGTGGATGACGGTACATGCGCTCGCGGAGGAAAGACTGGAGCACCCGGTTCAGCTCGGCCATCTGAGGGCCGAATGTGGCAAGCGGCTGAGCCATGGCACGCACATCCGCTGCAGACCCCGGCCGATAGCGCCCGGCTCTCGTCTGGATCTCTGCTATCACGTCTCTGATCATCGCGCCCATGACTCTGCGGACCGTTTCATGAACGGTGCGGTCCATGTCGATTCCGGGGTATCGCTTGAGAACTTCGGCAAGTGCGTCACCGGCCAACGGAATGTCACCGAGGTCGATGAGGTCGAACAGGCCTGCACGCAGGCCATCGTCGATATCATGGGCATTGTAGGCGATGTCGTCGGCGATGGCCGCCACCTGCGCCTCAGCTGAGGCATAGCTGGCGAGTTCCAGATCGTGGCCGGTCGAATATTCGACAATCGCTTCCGGCAGACCGCGCTCCCGGTAGGTGCCGACGGGATCACCTTTGGTATCCACCAATGGGCCATTGTGCTTTACGAGACCCTCGAGGGTTTCCCACGTCAGGTTGAGCCCATCGAATTGAGCATAGCGGTGCTCGAGTTTGGTGACTATGCGAAGCGATTGGGCATTGTGGTCAAAGCCGCCATAGGTCTTCATCAGGCGATCCAGTTCCCGTTCGCCGGCATGTCCGAACGGGGTGTGGCCAAGATCATGGGCCAATGCCAGGGCTTCAGCGAGGTCTTCATCGAGCCCCACGGCCCGCGCAATCGACCGTGCCACCTGCGCCACTTCAATCGAGTGCGTGAGCCTGGTTCGGAAGTGATCGCCCTCATGATAGACGAAGACCTGGGTCTTGTGTTTCAGGCGCCGGAATGCCTGGGCATGGATCAGGCGATCCCTGTCACGCGCGAACGGTGTACGCGGCGGGCTCTCGGGTTCAGGCACAAGCCGGCCACGGGTCTCGTCCGGATTGGACGCATAGGAAACCGTGAAACGCTGCATGGATGACCCGTTGACAAGACTCGCAATAATCCCAACATACAGAAGATCATGACCGCCATCACCCTGACAGACCGTGCCGCTGCAAGAATTCGTGAAATCCTGGCGAAACAGCCGGGAAAGACGGCGTTGAGGGTGGCGGTGAATGGCGGCGGATGCTCCGGCTTCCAGTATGACTTTCAGCTGGCTGAGGGGCCGGAGCCTGACGATCTCGTCATCGAGCACGGGGGCGTCCGCGCTCTGGTGGACAGCGTGTCCCAGGATTTCCTGAATGGTGCCGAGATCGACTTCGTGGACGAGCTGATGGGGCAGTCGTTCCGCATCAAGAACCCGAACGCGACATCGTCCTGCGGCTGCGGCACAAGCTTCTCGATCTGAGCTTGCGGGGCGGATGAAGCCCCGGCATCATGGCGCGATGAAAATCGCGACTTGGAATATCAACTCGGTCAAGGCCCGAATGGATACGGCCGTTGCATGGGTGAAAGAGGCGGAGCCAGATGTGCTGTGCCTGCAGGAGATCAAATGCGAGGATCAGGCGTTCCCATCAGAAGCATTTGAAAGCCTCGGCTATAATGTCCTCGTTCATGGGCAGAAGACCTACAATGGCGTCGCTCTGTTGTCGAAATCGCCCGGCAGCGATGTACGTCGCGGCCTCCCCGGCGACGAGACAGACGCGCAAGCCCGCTACATCGAGGCTGTGTTTCCTTTCGACCATATGGCTGTCCGTGTCGCGTCCATCTATCTGCCCAATGGTAATCCCCCGGACACCGACAAATTCAAGTACAAGCTGGATTGGATGCGGCGGCTCGAAGCCCACGCGCGCGAGATGCTGAAGCTTGAGGAGCAGCTTGTACTGGCGGGCGACTACAATGTCATTCCATCGCCCATCGACGCGCGTCATCCCGAAAAATGGGTGGGCGACGCCCTGTTCCGGCCGGAATCGCGCAGCGCCTTCCGCCGGTTACTCAATCTCGGTTTGTCGGATGCGATCCGGCAGTCGCTCGGCGATGTCCCCGGCCTCTACACGTTCTGGGATTATCAGGCAGGAGCGTGGCAAAAGAACAATGGCATCCGAATCGACCATCTGCTGCTGTCGCCGCAGGCTACAGATCATCTCGCCGCGGCCCGGATCGATCGCCATGTGCGGGAATGGGAGAAGCCCTCGGACCATGTTCCCGTCGTGATAGAACTCAACTGAAAAAGGCCTGCAACCGGGGCTGCAGGCCTAACTCTACGCAGTACGGACTGTATTGATTACTTCGGTGCCTTGACGCCGAATGCCGCGAGGCCGGACTCGAAGGGCTTGTAAGCCTCCTTGGCCGTGGCGACATAGAGTTCGCCCATCTTGGTCATCTGGGCGACGAGCGCTTCATAGCTCTCCTTGGCATACGCCTGCTGGACTTCCATGGCCTTGTCGATGGACTTTGCAGCGCTGGCCTTCTCAAAGGCCGCGGAACCTTGCTCGAATGCCTTGCGCGAATAGTCGGCAACTTCCTGGGCAATCGACTGGAAACCCTTGGTCAGCGCGTTCGACGACGCGACATAGGCCTCGAAACCATCCTTGCCGAATGACTGAAACTCTTCAAACGACTTCATCATGTGCGTCTCCATTTGACTGCGGGAATTGAAGATGATTTCAATATGTGCACTGCACCATAAATGTCAAGTGAATTTTTGCATTGCAACATCGTTTCGGTTTGCTAAGAGAATATGAACCACGATTAACTATTCCCTAAGGGGCCGTGCTTCAGACTGATTCGAGTTCTGGAGAAATCTGAGGGGTGCGTCGGCGGGGAAGGCTGCGCATCTGGAATCGATTGCTGGGCACTCGAGGGCCCGCCAGGCGAGGTGGAGTAGGTATGTTCTTGTTTGCGAATGGGCGGCGCGGGGCAGCGACGCACGTGGCTCTGCGAGCCAAAGCCATCAGTTTCTTGATTTTCATTTCCGTAGTGTTTTCGGCGCTCGCCTCTGACGTGGCGGTTGCGGGTGGAAAATTTGCTGCCATTGTCGTTGACGCCCGCAATGGCAAGGTCCTGAGCGCAGAGTATGCTGACGCCCGGCGGTATCCGGCATCTCTGACGAAAATGATGACACTGTACGTCCTGTTCGAGGACCTCAAGGCAGGCAAGATCAAGCTGGATTCGCCGATACGCATGTCGGCCCGCGCCGCTTCGATGGCACCGTCCAAACTGGGTGTCAAACCGGGCAAGTCGATCACCGTGGAAACGGCAATCCGCGCATTGGTTGTCAAGTCTGCCAATGACGTGGCCGCCGCGATTGCCGAAAACCTAGGCGGCACGGAGTCGGCATTTGCGAAACGGATGACTCGTACGGCGCGCTCCATTGGTATGAACCGCACGACTTTCGTCAATGCGTCCGGTCTTCCAAATCCCAACCAGATTACGACGGCGCGCGACATGGCTACGTTGGGCCTCCGGCTGATGCGGGACTTTCCGCAGTACTATCCCTATTTCCGAGCCCAATCCTTTACCTACGCGGGACGGACCATTCGCGGCCATAATCGGTTGCTCGGCAAGTTTGAGGGGACCGACGGCATCAAGACGGGCTACATCAACGCGTCTGGCTATAACCTCGTGACCTCTGCCCGGCGTGGCAGCCAGCGTCTTGTTGGTGTCGTGATGGGTGGCAGAACCGGCAACTCCCGCAACGCCTACATGATGAAGATCCTGGACAAGCACTTCCCGAAGGCCTCCAAGGGCAAGACGATTGCGGCAATCGCCGGATCTTCAAAGGGTGCGATCGATCCGATTGGCGATGACGACGACGTCGAGACGGCGACCGCGACTACCAAGAAGAAGACCCTCAAGTCTTTGCTTGGCCGCAAGAAAAAGGACGAAGCGGAAGAGTCACAAAAGGCCGCTGCGACAGCTGCCGACGAAGGTGACAGCAGCGACGACGGCGAGGATGCCGACGGCACGACTCTCTATGAAGTTGACGCGAGTCCGCAAACACCTGCCACCATCCCCCAAGTCCTTGAGTCGCACCTCGGCGACGAACCGGCCCCCAAGACCCTGCCCTTCGAAGTGAAAAAGTCGCCGGAAACGTCTGAGCCAGCCCAGGACAATATCGTCGCGTCCGCGGCGCCGGCGGGTAATTGGACCATTCAGGTCGGCGCCTATGCCGCAAAGAACGATGCTCAAGCCCGCTTGCGCCAAGTCATGCAGAAATTCCCCGATCTGTTCGACGGAAGGACGGCATTCACGGCGACTGTCGAATTGGACCAGAAGATTACCTATCGCTCGCGCTTCACGGGGTTTGAAGAAGATGAGGCCAAGAGCACCTGCGAGAAACTTCGGAAACGCCAAACCGACTGCTACGTTCTGGCTCCCGCGTCCTGAAGCAGCAGATCCTTCGCCTCGTTGATCTTTGCGGCGAGATAGTCCGATCCCCCGAGATCGGGATGTACGGTCTTCATCAGGCGGCGATGCGCGGATTTGATCTGATCCGGAGCCGCACCTTCCTCGAGCCCCAATATTGCGTAGGCTTCCTTGCGGCTCATGCGGCCTGACGCTGGCGGGGAAGTGGCGCCGTGCTGGGATTGCCAACGCTCCCGCCACTCCGGCCGCACGCGATCGATCCAGGCTTCGAGCAACGCCCTGCTCTGATCAGGTGCCTTGGCGCACTGGGCGTGAAGGGTCACAATCTCATCGAATGACAGGCTCGTCAGGTTTCTTCCCTTGAAAGGGCCGGCCAGTACTTCACCGTCCATAGCCCCGGTATCGTGGTCCAGGGTCATGGCGATCTGGCTGGTCGTGACCCTCGACTTCTGCCCCGGGCTCTTGCGCTGCCAAGGCATGCCATTGGGGAACACCATCTGCTGGCCCATCAGCCCCAGGCCCAGCAAGAAGACAGGCATGGCAAGGTTCATGCCGCCCCGCATCGCGAGAAATCCCGAGAACAGCATGAGTGCGCCGCCTGCCACCTTGCGTATCAGTCCGCGCACCTGAGAAGGCTGGGCGCTGGCAAACGACCGGATGAGCCACCATCCGCCGAATACGATGACTGCACCGAGAATAAAATTCATCATGGACTGGTGCCGCCTACTTCATCTGCTCAAGCAACAACGTGGCAGCTCCACCGCGTGCCGCGGAGTGATGCGCCAGAGCAGCCCTGCCCCCCGCCGCGTAGACGGCGACGGCACTCAGCAGTTCACGCAATATGCGGGCGGCGTCGGTGCCGAAGCGGAAATAGGCACCGCGGGTCAGTCTGGCGATTTCGTGGTACGCCGATTCAGCCCCTGGGTCGCGGCCCTCCTGGAACATGAAAATCGGGACATTGAGCATGCCGATCTCACCGGCGACATGGGCCAGCTGATCGACGTTCTCTTCCATCGCGTCGCCAATATAGATGCAGGCATCAACCTTGCTCGCGGCCATTTCCTGCTTCACATGCTTCAGCACCCGCATAATCTGGGTATTGCCGCCCATGCAGCGGATTCCGGACATCAAGTGTGCGAGCCCTCTCGTGTCGCTTGTCCACTTTGACGCCCGGCATTCGTTGAAGCCGCGGAAATAGACGAGCTGAACGTCGAGCCCCCCAACCCGCCCTGCTTCGGCAAACATATCGCCTTGAATGGCCAAGGCCGCATCCCAACTGTGCTGGCGGCTCATAGTGGCGTCCATGGCAAGGATCAGGCGTCCGTGGCTTCCGGCCTTGGCCACCGGAGGCATGGATCTGACTTTCGCCAGAAAGGATTCGACGTCGCCGTCAGTGTCTGTGGGCTTGATATTCGCCATCGTCTCTTCGTCTACATGGGGCCCGCGTCTCACCGACGCAAGTCGTCACGGGCACGCCGACGCCTTGAGCATTTCCAGCTTCGTCAATTTGCCGGTCAGCGCAAATGTGCCGTAGTCGAGCGTCACGCCGGTTGCCACGCCGTTCTCATACATGTCGAAACTCACCTGATAGTCCGGCAATTCCTCGCCGCCGGTCTCCGGATAGTAGCTGATGACCACTGGCCAGGCGGCAAGGCCCTTCAACGGTGCGGCCTCCGGGTTCGACGTGTCGCGATAGATGGTGCCCGCCGGCTTTGCCTTGCCGACGAAGGAGATGACCCGAAACGTCTTCGGTCCGTCCGAACCGTCGTAGATGACGCTCGAATCACGCCCTCCTCCCGATTCACCCAGGCCCATCAGCCGCAGCTGATGCTGCATGGGCAGCACCGTCGCGCTTGGAACGACAAACGCGTTATCTTCCTCGCCGTGGACCACTCCATCGGCTGCCTTGTCAACGGAAGCGCGGGTTACGCTGATCCGCTTATCCTCCTTGACTTCGCCATTGATCGTCTCCTTGATCTGATAGCGATAGTCGAGGGCGTCACCTCCTTCAAACGACGTCGACTGGGTGTCGATGATGCTGGCATCAGCGGTTGCCGGCTGATAGCGGGTGGCCATGCGGAAGCTCACGGTCCAGCCTTCGCAGGCCGATCCCTGGACTTCAAACGCCAGCCGGCCCGTTGCCGACGTAACCGAAGAATTGCCGCCAGCGCGGGATAATGTCAGGTCATACACAGCGCGATGCGGTGCGACGCTCGCCGCGTCGGCACTGGCAACACCGGCCATCACCAGGGTAAGAAACACGAACACTCTTCTCAACCTTGAATCTCCTTGCAGGCAAACGCCGAATATCCGAAACAGAGCGACAGCATAGCACAATCATTCAAACAACAAGGCATGTGAAACATGGCGGCAAATGGGCCCTCACGGCCACGAATCCTCGCGACGCGCAAGATGATGCCCGACGTCGAGGCACGATTGCAGCAGAACTTCGTGGCAACCCTGAATCCCGACGACCGTCAGCTGAGCCGGCAGGAGTTGATGGAGCTGGCAGCTTCCTATGACGGGCTCATTCTCACCTCCTTCGACAAGCTTGGGCCTGGCCTGATCGCTGAACTGCCTGACAGTATCAAGATTGTCGCCACCCACTCAGTCGGATACGATCATCTGAACATCGCCGAGGCCAAGGCGCGAGGGATTGCCGTCACGAATACGCCCGACGTGCTGACCGACGCGACTGCGGATATTGCCATACTCCTCCTCCTCGGCGCAGCTCGCGGCGCCTCCTGGGGCGACCGCATGGTGCGAGAGAAGCGTTGGGGCGAAACTTGCCTGATCGATCCACTGGGGTTCGACGTCAGTGGCAAACGTCTTGGCATCCTCGGGATGGGCCGGATTGGCCAAGCGGTCGCTCGCCGCGCCGCCGGCTTCGACATGCAAATCCATTATCATTCGCGCCACCGCCTCGATCCAGCGTCGGAGCATGGCGCAACCTATCACGGCACGTTTGAATCCATGCTGCCGCACTGCGACTTCCTGTCCATCAACTGTGCCTCAACGGAGGAAACCCGCGGCATCGTCAATGCGAAACACATCGGCCTTTTGCCGGATGGTGCAATCGTCGTGAACTCGGCGCGGGGTGATATCGTCGATGACGATGCCTTGATTGGGGCCCTCATCAGCGGCAAGCTGGCAGCAGCTGGCCTCGACGTGTTCACGGGCGAGCCCACCAATATTGATCCTCGGTATCGAACGCTCGACAACGTGTTCCTGCTGCCGCATTTGGGTTCCGCCA
This sequence comes from uncultured Aestuariivirga sp., assembly GCA_964510815.1. Lineage (GTDB taxonomy): Bacteria > Pseudomonadota > Alphaproteobacteria > Rhizobiales > Aestuariivirgaceae > Aestuariivirga. Next base: position 6,204 of record CAZECZ010000012.1, on the reverse strand, counting down.
CGCCGGGCACCCGAAGCGCAATGGGTCATCGCTGTATCGATAATCTTGAAGCCTTTTTCCGGGGTGAGCGCCCCGGTGATCTACTGACAGGAGATTGACATGGGACAGATCGACAACCGTCTTGCCGAACTTGGAATCGTGCTGCCGACCCCGGCAAAGCCCGTCGCCAACTACGTGCCCTGGGTACGCACGGGCAATCTGGTGTTCATTTCCGGCCAGGGGCCAATGGCCGACGGGAAGCTCGTGTACACGGGCATCCTTGGCGATGGTGTCTCGGTCGAGGATGGTGTGAAGTCAGCCAAGCTGTGCGCCATCAATGTCATCGCCCAACTGCGTGACGCACTGGACGGTGATCTTGATCGGGTCAAGCGGATCGTCAAACTGCTGGGTTTCGTGAATGCGTCTCCCTCTTTCACCGAACATCCGAAGGTGATCAACGGTGCCTCCGATATGATGGTCGACGTGTTCGGCGAGAAGGGACGGCATGCACGCTCGGCAGTCGGGTCGCCATCACTTCCATTTGCCATTTCGGTCGAAGTCGAGGCCATCGTCGAGGTTGAATAGCGATGGACGGAACCCGGTTTGCCCCGTCCTGGTTGACAGCCGGGCCGATCGCGCATCGCGGTCTGCATGATTGGACACAGGGCGTCGTGGAAAACAGCCTGGGCGCGTTCCAGGCGGCAGCCGATGGGGGCTACACGATCGAATGTGATCTACAAATCAGCCGCGATGGCGAAGCTGTACTGTTTCACGACGACACGCTCGACCGGGTAATGGTGGAAACCGGAGAGGTCAAAGATTTCACATTGGCCGAACTGCAATGCATGACGTTTCGCCACTCCAGCGAAAGAATACCCGCATTGCAGGAACTCCTGTCGCTGGCCGCTGGACGGGTCCCCCTCGTCATCGAGTTGAAACCGCAGTGGGATGGCGAAACGGCACTGGCGTCGCGGACGATAGAGTTGCTTCGAGACTACCGGGGGCAACACTGCCTGATGAGCTTCGACCCGGACGTTGTGGCCTTCGTGAAATCCAGCAGTCCCTCGACGACCCGGGGGTTCATCACGGATGGGGCCTTCGATCAGTCCTATGACCAGCTTGCGCCGTCCCTTCGCCGGGAATTGCGGACGCTGTCATGTCTGGAGCGCGTTGAACCCCATTTCCTCTCTGTAGACATGGATTTGCTGCCCTGGGCTCCCATCACGCAATTGCGCCGAATGGGCATGCCCGTCATCAGTTGGACGATCAGGTCGTCCGAACAGGCAGCGCTGGCGAGGCGCTATTCCGACCAGATTACATTCGAGGGGTTCCGCGCCTGAGATGCTTTTCGCTGCCACCAGTGTGTCGCAGATCCCCAAGGCAGACTGGGACAGGCTGGCCAACCCGCCAGGCGCCGAATTCAATCCCATGGTATCGCATGACTTCTTCCGCTGTCTGGAGGAGTCGGGCTGCGCAGTTGGCAAGTCCGGATGGGCGGGGCGGCACCTCGTCCTTAAGGATGATGGAGGTGCAATCCGGGGCCTCGTGCCCTGCTATCTCAAAACGCATTCCTACGGCGAATATGTCTTCGATCATGCCTGGGCGGATGCCTATATGCGCGCTGGCGGTGACTATTATCCCAAGCTTCAGGCCTCCATCCCTTTCTCTCCAGTGACAGGACGCCGGTTCCTCGCAGCCGATGACACGACGAAGGGAGAACTCGCCGACGGGCTTGTTGCTCTGTGTGCGGAACAACAAGCGTCATCGGTCCATGTGACATTCATGCCGGAGGACGAGTGGTCCTTGCTCGGTGGCAAGCGCTGGCTGCAACGGACCGACATCCAGTTTCACTGGCATAATAGCGGTTATGAGTCCTTCGATGATTTCCTTGCCACGCTGTCATCCCAAAAGCGCAAGAACATCCGCAAGGAGCGCGCCTCCATGTTGCCAGCAGGCATCACGCTGCACCAGATTACAGGTGCCGACATCACCGAAGCCCATTGGGATGCTTTCTTTGACTTCTACATGGACACTGGCTCACGCAAGTGGGGCCGTCCATACCTGAACCGCTTGTTCTTCAGCCTCATCGGGGACACACTAAGGGAACACATCCTGCTGGTCATGGCGGAACGCGGCGGGCGGATGATCGCCGGGGCACTGAATTTCATCGGCTCCCACGCGCTCTATGGCCGCAACTGGGGCGCGATCGAACACCACAACAATCTGCACTTCGAGACCTGCTACTATCAGGCGATCGATTTCGCCATCCGCCGCAAACTGGCGCGCGTCGAGGCCGGCGCCCAGGGTGGCCACAAGCTCGCGCGCGGATATCTTCCGCAGATGACCTATAGCCTGCATTATCTGGCCCATCCCGGCCTGTCGCGCGCCGTCGCACAGTATCTTGAGGCCGAGCGGCAGGGCGTGGACGATGAGAGCGAGATCCTTGCGGCCCATTCGCCATTCCGGCAAGACCCGGACACGTGATGAGGTGAACCGATGAACTACGATCCCGACAATATCTTCGCCAAGATCCTGCGCGGCGAAATTCCCTGTCACAAGGTCTATGAGGACGATCACACACTGGCGTTCATGGATGTGATGCCTCAGGTCGATGGCCACATTCTGGTGATCCCCAAGGTCCCGTCGCGCAATCTGCTGGACGCCGATCCCACGACCTTTGGCCCGCTCATGGCCGTCGTGCAGAAGCTTGCACAGGCGGCGAAGCGTGCCTTTGATGCCGAAGGGGTTCTGATCAAGCAGTTCAACGAGCAGGCGGCTGGCCAGACGATCTACCATCTCCATTTCCACGTCTTGCCACGCAAGGAAGGAACGGAACTCCGTCCGCACACGGGCAAAATGGCCGACCATGCCCTCCTCGCCCGGCATGCGGAAATGGTCCGCAATGCACTTCAGGTTTGACCGGGATCAAAGAAGAGGTTTGGCCCGGTGATTACGGTCACTCGGACAATTGACAAGGAGCGACCATGAATCACAAGCACCGGAAGGTCTTGCACAGTCTTTTCAGCCATCCCATGCCGAGCAACGTCCATCTTCACGAGGTGGAAAGCGTGTTCAAGGAAATGGGCGCCGACCTCAGCCATTCGGGACATGGACGGTTGCTGGTCAATCTCAACGGTAACACCGCGACGTTCCACGGGGCTGACCACGGCCTATCCAAGGATGAAGTGCATAACGTCAGGAAGTTCATCGAGACATGCGGGGTGGAGCCGGCGCGCGACTATCCGTTGTGATGGACTGACGAAATGTCATCCGGAAGACTACTGGCCCGCGCGTTAAGCGCGGGCTTTTGATTCCCGGCAGGTTTCTCCTTTTTCTGCAATCGGTACCTTGGCAATGTACCGATGTGCCGTCACTTGTCCGCAGGACTTGAACAGGCTTTTCATGGTGCATTCATCTTGCCGCGATAATCTGACGCTATGGCAATTGAATCTTCGACACCAACGGTTCCTGATCCGTGGAACGCCAGCCAGCCCCCGCGTAAGGAAACGCTCCGGATCGAGTACATCCCGCGCCCAGGATTGCTGTCGATGTGCTTCGTCAACTTCCTTCTGGGCCTGCTCACCCTCAGCATCTACCGCTTCTGGGCGCGGACCAACGTCCGCAAGCATATCTGGAGTTGCGTCCACATCAATGGTGAGCCTCTGGAATATACGGGGCGGGGTATCGAACTCTTCAAGGGTGCACTCTTCGTCTTCGTGGTTTTCGGCCTTCCGGCAGTGCTTCTGATCGCAGGCATCAGCATCGCATATGGCCCGGAGCATCCGGCCATTGGTGCCGTGCAGACACTGTTCCTGTTCATCGTGAGCTTGTTGTGGGGAGCCGCCGTGTTTCGTGCCCGCCGCTACCAACTCTCCCGTACCCAATGGCGCGGTATCCGGGGGTGGCTGGAGGGATCGGCCACTACCTATTCCCTGCTCTACTTCGGCTCTTTGCTGGCCCGCGGCATGACGCTGGGCTGGATTACGCCCGTCATGAGTATCAATCTCCAGGAGAAGATGCTTGGCGGTATGCGATTTGGCAGCATGCCTTTCCGGTTCAAAGGCCGTGCAGGACCCCTCTATCCGGCCTATGCGATCAGCTGGTTTCTCACATTTGCGGTCTTCATCGGAATTGCCATTGCCTTGGGTGCGGCGGTCGCCTTCCTGGCTGGTGATGATCTTTCCGCAGCCCTCGGTGACTTCTTTGCGGAGAAGGATCAGCCAACCGAAGAACAGGCCTTCAAGATCGGAGTCTTCTTTGCCGGCATCGCGGGGTTCTACCTCCTCCTTTTCCTGTTCTATCCGATCGTTTGGTCCATCTATGCTGCGCGCGAGATGGCGGTGTTGGCAGGCTACACCTCGATCGGTGATGCCCGGTTCCGGCTGCGGACCACCACAGGCAGCATGATCGGCCTCACCATTGGCAATATCCTCATCTGGGTCTTCACCCTTGGGATCGGCGGACCCTATGTCAACCAGCGCCTCGTCAGGTACCTCTGCGACCGGATGGAAATTGATGGCAAGGTCGACGTCGACAACATTCGCCAATCGACCGCACCGCTGAGCACCATGGGCGAAGGGCTGGCAGACGCCCTTGACGTCGGTGGCCTCTAGTGGCGAGCGCCATTTACTTTGACGGCCTGTCCGCAGCCGAACATAAGGTGGATGTGGTGGTCACGGCCAACGGCCTCCGGTTAGATGGAGCGGACACCCCCAGCCAACTTTGGGCTTTCAGGGGACTCGAGCCGATCGAGCGCTTCCACCCGCACCGCCCGTTCCGCATTTCCCACAAGAGCCGACCCGGCGCGCGGGTGATCCTGTCCGACGATACACTGATCACGGATCTCATTGCCCATGCCCCGCATCTCAAGGGTGGCTTCCATATGAAGGCCGTCAAGAGAATTGCCGGCTGGACGGCCGGCAGCCTCGCGGTCACCGCGCTTGGCGCCTATCTCGTGCTCCAATTGGCTCCTTCCTATCTGGCATTCATCCTGCCGGACAGCTGGCGCAACCGCGTGGGACAGCAGATCGAAATGTCGCTGACCGAAGGAGCCAGACAATGTCATTCGACAGAGGGAGATACTGCGCTCGCCGCCGTGGTGGCGCGGCTGGCCGAAGGCAACCCCGACATGCCTCCAATCACCGTTCGCGTCTACGCCGTGCCGGTGATGAATGCCTTCGCCATGCCGGGCGATCGCATCGTGATGACCGGCGAACTGATCCGCCAAGCCGAGAATGCCGATCAGGTGGCAGGTGTCCTGGCCCATGAACTGGGGCACGTCACCCACCGCCATTCCGAGGCGCAACTCGTTCGGGCGACAGGCCTGCAACTACTGCTCAGCCTGCTCACCGGTGGCGGCAGCGATACGATTGGATCCATCGCCGGGCTCGCTGCCATCCTCAACTACTCACGGCAGGCGGAGGCGGAGGCCGACGATTTCGCCGTCGAGGCGATGGAGGCTTCGGATGTCGATCCGATGGCGCTGCGCGGCTTCTTCGAAATGCTGTTGAAGCAGGAAGGCAAGCCATCGACTGGTGCGTTCGGGAAGATCACTTCTGCACTCAACACCCACCCCGGAACAGAAGACCGCATCGACAAGATCCACCCCCTGCCCGCCGGCCACGCCATCAGGCCGGTCCTCTCAACTGCCCAATGGCAGGCCCTTCGCAATATCTGCAAGTCATGACGCTCTAAACGAAAAAGGCCCGGCTACCTGCCGGGCCTCTTCGATGACGAGTCTTTGCTCAGATCACTCCGCTGCCGGAAGCTCCGCGGCCTTGGCTTGTTCCTCGAGGATCAGCGCATCGCGCTTGTCTGCCACCTGGCGGAGGCGTGTGAGCATGCCGCCGGTGCCTGCCGGGATCAGGCGGCCGACAATGACGTTCTCCTTGAGGCCTTCCAGCGTATCCACCTTGCCGATGATCGAGGCTTCGGTGAGCACGCGGGTGGTTTCCTGGAACGACGCCGCCGAAATGAATGAACGGGTCTGCAGCGAAGCCTTGGTGATACCGAGCAGCACCGGCTTGCCGGATGCGGGCCTGAGGCCCTCGGCAATCAGCTTCTCGTTCTCGTGGTCCAGTTCCTCGCGGTCCACCTGTTCGCCAAGCAGCAGCGTCGACTCACCGGCGTCGGTAATCTCGACCTTCTGCAGCATCTGACGGACAATCACCTCGATGTGCTTGTCGTTGATGTTCACGCCCTGCAGTCGGTAGACTTCCTGGATTT
>CAZECZ010000011.1:27308-49484 GCA_964510815.1 uncultured Aestuariivirga sp. | reverse complement strand
CAGGTGGTCCATCAGCGAGCCCTTCTCCGGAAAGAAGCAGAACATGTGGCTATGGCCGCCGAGGTCGACGAGCTGCTGCACCAGGCTCAGCACCTCATGTTCCGTCTCGCCCATGCCGACGATGATGTGGGCGCCGAACTTCTGTGGCCCGAAGATGTCGCGGGCGTCCATCAGGATCTCCCAGTACTTCTTCCAGCTATGGGGCGACTCGACACCTTTTCCGCGGGTGCGGTCGAACAGGGCCGGCGTTGCCGCATCGAGCGCCACGGTGAAGATGTCGGAACCCAAATCCTTCAGCAGCTGGACATCGGCGCGGGTCATGGTCGTAGGGTTGGAGAGGATCGACACCGGGATGGCCGAGGGGTCTATTTTCGAAGTCCATTTCTTCAGCACCGTCACCGTGTCTTCGTCGGAGCGCGGATGGGTGATCATCGAGATGCACATGCGGTGGAAGGGTGTCCCTTCGACATCGCGGGCGATAATGTCGACGACCTCATCCATCGGAACGGCGGGCCAGTCGACGCGGATGAAATTGCGGTCGGCATAGTCGCGCTCGGCCTCGCGGTGGCGGGCCAGTCCGCAATAGGCGCAGTTGGCGCGGCAGCCTTCCGGGTAAGTGAGCAGCAGGTTGAGGCAGCGGGTACAGCCGCAGCGGTGCATCTTGCCATTGACGACGCCCAGCGTAATGGCGGCGGCGGTCGACATCTGCACGTAGTCCGGCGAGCGCATGTGCGGCGTCAGGATGCGGTAGTCCGGCTGGTAGAGCCCTTGAGGCGCCACGTTGTTGGACTTCACCCGCTTGCCGTTCTTGAACTCGGACGGTGTCCGGCCAGGATGGCGCGGCTCCATCACGTCGAAGGGGTTGAAGTCGAGGCCATTGGCGCCAGCGGGCGAGGGGATGGCTGTTTCGCGCTTGAGGCAGCTCATGTCGTCGATTCTCCCAAATCAGTCATGTCAGGCGGCCCAGTATTCGGGGTAAGCGATCCATGCGGCGCGAAGATCGGCCGGTCCGGGTCTGCCACCATCCTGATAGGTTTGCAGCAGCGAACGCCGCTTGTTGAGGGCACGGCGAAGTGACGGGCCGAACAGGTCCTCGAGTTCGTCGCGGTAGTCGTCCGGCGCGGTTGCCGATCCGGCCAGAAAAGCGGCTGCGGCCGTGCCGGCCATGGCGCCGGAGTGGACGGCGGCATTGATGCCGGCACCGGTGACCGGATTGGCGAGCCCCGCCGCATCGCCCGCGAGCAACACCTGAATGCTGCCGACCTGGCCGACCGGATTGAGCATGCCGCCGACGGGGATGAGGCCCCCCGTATAGGCCAGCACTTCTTCGCCGACGCGGCCCTCGGCAACCAGTTTGCGGTGCAGCTCTTCGAGCAGAGGCTTGAGACTGGATTTCCACCGCGGCGCCACGCCAAGCCCGAGGTTGGCCGTGCCGCCCTTGGGAAACAGCCAGCCATAGCCGCCGGCAATCTCTGGGCTCAGGAAAATGTCGGTCGCCGCGTGGGGACTGAGCAGCTTGACGGTGATCTGTCGCGATTCGACACAATCCCGGTTCACCTCGCCGATGGCCTGGCCCGCCAGCGAGCGGGGGCCGTCGGCGCCGATGATGACCCGTGCCTGGATCGCGTCGCCCGAGCCGAGCCGGATCGTGCCATTGGTGTCGATGGCACGAACGGGAGCGGCAAACCGGCAGTCGGCGCCGGCCGCGATGGCGCGGGCCACCAATTCGCGGTCAAAATCGGCACGGGAAATCATATTGCCGCGAAAATCGGGCGTGTGCTCGACGCCGATATTGGTCAGGAACGTGTCCATGCTGTCAATGGTCTGGCGGAAAGAGGCGGCGATACTGCCGGCTTCCTGGCCGATCATGGCGGGCACGAACTCGGCGCACTGCACTGGCACACCAGCTTCCGCCTTGCGGTCGACGGCGATCACCGACAGGCCTGCCGATGCCGCCGTGGCGGCCGCCGAAGCGCCGGCCGGGCCGAGGCCCAGCACGATCACATCACTCGTCATTGGTTCGCTCACGCTGCGCATGTCGCCACGGCGGCGCGCTGGCCATCGGCGCCGAGCTTGATCGAGCAGCAGGAGTGCTGCTGGTGGTAGGGCCGGCCGATGGCGCGGGCCACGGGTGCTGCCCCTTCCGCCGGGAAGGCAATACCGTCGAGACCCGCCATCACTGCGTAGGCATCAGTGACGCGCTTGTGCAGCCCCGCCGGCCTGGCACAGCCGAGATTGATCTCGCGGTCGTCCAGCCGCTCGCGGGCGGCGAGGAAGATGCGGCCCACATCGGCAGTCTCCGGCGTCACGAAGGTGCCGGGCTTGGAATAGAACGGCATGATGACCACCAGCACCAGCGCATGGGTCTTGTAGCGCGCCACCATCTCAAGGGCACGCTCCTCGCCGAGCAGACGTCCGTAATGCAGGCCGATGACGATATGAGGCGTGACCTGCATCCTCGTGGTACAGAGGGCTGCCAGTGTCGCCTCGAAATCTTCGACTGGCCGGTCCAGGTGATAGACGTCGCGGATCGTCTCTTCGGCCCCGATCACGTCCATCATCGCAGTATCGACGCCGGCAGCTTCCATGCGCTTGGCCGCCGCCTCGTCGGTCAAGGCGGTGTGGATGGCGATCCGCAAGTGGGGAAAATCACGTTTCAGTTTCTCCACCACGGGATAGAAGCGCTCGAAACGGATCTCGTTCTTGCGGTTGCTGCCGCCCGACAGCAGGAAGCCCTGCAGGTCCTGGAGCAGGATCAGGTCACGCACCTTGCGGTCGAGGTCCTCCGGGTGGATCGCCGGGATCATCGGCGACAGGATCTTCGTCTGGCAATGGTCGCAATTCAGCGCGCAGGCGCTGCCGGTGATCGAAAAGGCTGGAAAGCTGTTCTTGCCGCAGCCCTTGATGTCCGGTGTCTCGTATTCCTTGAAGGTGGGGGTGGAAAAGGTGATGGCGCGCGACAGGGCCGCGCCGGAGCGTTTTTGCAGCGCAGCAACGAGGCCGGCGTCGAAGTCGCAATCTTCGAGTTCTTCGATGGTTTGAAGCTGGTCGATCCAATCCATGGGCAACGCCTTACATTCAAATCTTCTGATATGCTGGCAGATTATGGGCCAGCGATCAACGATGAAGTACCCGGTGCGGCAGTGAAGGCTTGTATATTCGAATAATCTGATATTTAATCCCCATTATGGTTCGCTCAGACGAACCCGTTGCGCAAGGGGGTGGCCACCATGACCAATGCAGGATTGAGCGTGTGAGCGGCGAAATATCGGAACTGTACGCGAGCGATTCGGGTTTGATTCCGGCCTCCCAGTTCGGGCCCATCGAACGCGGTTTACTGGCGGCACACGCAGCCGGTCAAACCGGAAGCCAGCTTCATTTTTGCCGCCTCGCACCATGTGTCGCCATCGGCCGTCACCAGGTTCAGGAGCGGGAGGCACGCCAGCCCTATTGCGACGAGAACGGCATCGACGTCTTTCGCCGCCCGACAGCGGGTGGTGCGCTCTACCTCGATCCGGGCCAGCAATGTTTCAGTCTCGTGGTGCCGCAGGCGGCGTTGGGCAGCAACATGGCCGAGCGGCTCGCCCGGGCGGCATCGCTTGTCGCGTCGGGCCTCAGGGCGCTCGGCGTCGACACCAGTTTCAAGGCGCCGAATGACCTGCAGATCGAGGGACGCCAGAAGATCGCCTCGGTGTTTCTGGCGGAGCAGGGTTCCTCGGCGCTGGTCTTCGGCAGCATCATCGTTGAGCTTGATCTCAAGAGCGCGATGCAGGCGTTGCTGGTACCCACAGAAAAGCTCACGGTTACCGGCCTCGAACACGCCAAGGAGCGCATGACGTCGCTGGCCGCCGTGCTGGGTCACGTACCTGCGGCAGCGGACGTGAACGCGGCGCTGACCCAAGGCATTGCCGAAGGATTAAGGCTGCAAATCCAGAACGGGTTGTCGACAGCGGTCTCGACACCTGGGGCAGGCTTGACAGCGCCGGACGAGGTTCCGTGGGACATCAGCGGCAATCGTTTCGAGACCAAGGACAAGGTTGAAGGCGCCACGCTCCGCCTGTTGCTGGGCGTCGACGAGGCAGGCAGGGTCGATGCCGCGCGGCTTTCGACCGATGGTCATTTCGCCCCGGATACAGCGCTCATCGATCTGGCTCGCCTCATGACGGGTGCCCAGGCGACCGAACTCGTCGGCTTAAGCCGTCAGTGGTTCGACGGGCATCGCTTCGACAGTGCCGGGTTTGTGGCCGGAGACGTCGTCCGGCTCATCGAGCGGGCGGTGTCGAAGATCGGCATGCAAAGCTGGCTGGGACTCAGCACGGAACAGGCCTCGGGCCTCATGCTGGCCGGAACCGGCAATGACCCGGCGCAGGCACTGGAGAAAGCCAGCGTGATGCTGGTGCCCTATTGCGCCAAGCCCAACTGGTGCAAATGGCGGCACACCATTGATTGCGTCGAATGCGGTGAATGCGAGGTGGGGGATGCCTACACCATGGCCCGCGACCGCAACATGGAAGTCATCACCATCACCAACTTCGAGCATCTGGCCGATACGCTGGAGAAGATGAAGGATGCGGGTGTCGAAAGCTATGTCGGGATGTGTTGCGGCGAGTTCTTCCTCAAGCGCCACCATGCCTTCCGCAACAGCGGCATGGACGCGGTGCTGCTCGATATCGAGGGAGCCACCTGTTACGAGTTGAAGGAGGAACACCTCGCCTATGCCGGTGCCTTCAAGGCTGAGGCGCGGCTTGACCTTGACGCTGTCTCCAAGGTGATGGACAAGGTGCCGGTCCGGCCGGTGGAAGCGCGGCCCTGTATATCAGGTATTCTGAACCGTCCGGGCGAAAAGAACCGAGACAAGCGGCTGGCGGCTGGATGCGGAAACTGCGGCTGTGGAAAGGCCGCGCGGCCGGTGAATGGGACACAGACCCCGCAAGCGGACATTGCATGACACAACCGGTACTGAATACCTCCCCGCAGACCTGGGATTCTGTGAAGGAGACGACATGCTACATGTGTGCGTGCCGGTGTGGAATCCGCGTGTATCTGAAGGATGGGAGGGTCCGTTACATCGATGGAAACCGGGCTCATCCGGTGAACAAGGGCGTGATCTGCGGCAAGGGCTCCAGCGGAATCATGCAGCATTACTCACCGGCGCGGCTGACCAAGCCGCTGATCCGGGTGGGTGAGCGCGGCTCCGGCGAATTCCGCGAGATCGAATGGGAAGAGGCGCTGAGGACGGCCACGATGTGGCTGTCGGAGGTGCGCAACACGGATCCGAAAAAGCTGGCGTTCTACACCGGCCGCGACCAGAGCCAGGGGCTGACGGGCTGGTGGACGACGCAGTTCGGCACGCCCAACTATGCGGCCCATGGTGGCTTCTGCTCGGTCAACATGGCGGCTGCGGGGCTCTATACCTTTGGTGGCGCATTCTGGGAGTTCGGCGATCCGGACTGGAAGCACACGAAATATTTCCTGCTGTTCGGCGTGGCCGAGGATCACGCCTCGAACCCGATCAAGATGGGGCTCGGGAAGCTCAAGGCGAAGGGCGCCAAGTTCGTGTCCATCAATCCCGTGCGCACCGGGTATTCGGCCATCGCTGACGAATGGGTGGGGATCAAGCCGGGCACCGATGGGCTGTTCGTCGGCGCGCTGATCCATGAGTTGCTGGGCGCCCAGAAGATCGATGGTCCCTATCTACTGCGTTACACCAATGCGCCATGGCTGGTGATCGAGAATGAAGGCGGCGCCGATGATGGCCTCATTGCGCGCAATGAGCAGGGCCAGGCGCTGGTGTGGGATGGCCAGTCGGGAACGGCGATGCCGGCATTGTCGCCAGATGCTGCGCCGAAGCTGATGGGGCGCTTCACGCTGCCGGATGGCCACCGGGTGGTGACGGCCTTCACGCTGATTGCCGAGCGCTTCCTGAAGCCAGAGTGGTCACCCGAGGCGGTCGCGGCGCACTGCGGGGTAGATGCCGCGACCATCCGGCGGATCGCCGTGGAAATCGCGCGGGCGGCCTTTGAAGAAGAGGTTGTGCTGGACGTTCCGTGGACAGATCATTTCGGGCGTACCCATGACAAGATGATCGGCCGGCCGGTGTCGATGCACGCCATGCGTGGCATCTCGGCCCATGCCAATGGCTTCCAGACCTGCCGCACGATCCACCTGCTGCAAATCCTGCTCGGCACCATCGATGTGCCGGGCGGCTTCCGCTACAAGCCGCCATTTCCCAAGCCGGTGCCACCCGGCGTGAAGCCTGCCGGCAAGGCGGGGCAGGTGAAGCCCAATACGCCGCTGCCGGGACCGCCGCTCGGCTTCGTGACGTCGCCCGAAGACCTGCTCGTCGATGATGACGGTACGCCGCTCCGCCTCGACAAGGCCTATTCATGGGATGCGCCGATCGCGGCTCATGGTCTCATGCACATGGTGGTCACCAACGCGGCGAAGAAGGACCCGTACGGCATCGAAGTCCTGTTCATGTACATGGCCAACATGAGCTGGAACTCGGCCATGAACGTGCCGGACACGATCGGCTACCTGACACAGAAGGAACCCGACGGCTCCTACACCATTCCGAAGATCATCTACTCCGATGCCTATGCCTCGGAAATGGTGCACTACGCCGATCTCATCCTGCCGGATACGACCTATCTCGAGCGCTGGGATTGCATCTCGCTGCTCGACCGGCCGATTTCCGAAGCCGACGGACCGGCCGATTCGATCCGCCAGCCGGTGGTGGAACCGGACCGGGACGTCCGGCCGTTCCAGACGGTGCTGCTGGACCTCGGCGCCAGGCTGGGGCTCCCCGGGATGACCACGCCGGAGGGTGAACCGCGCTATCCCGGTGGCTATGCCGACTACATCGTCAATCACGAGCGATCGCCCGGGATTGGGCCGCTGGCGGGATTCCGCGGCCCCGATGGCACTGCGATGGGGAAGGGGGCACCCAACCCCGACCAACTCGAACGCTATATCGAGAATGGCTGCCACTGGTTCCATGAATTGCCGGATCACATGAAATACTTTCGCCATGTGAACCAGGCCTATCTCGAGTGGGCGACCATGATGGGATTCATCGGGAAGCCGGAACCGATCATCCACCAGCTCTATTGCGAGCCGCTGCAGCGTTTCCGGCTGGCGGCGCGTGGCCACGGCAAGGTGGTGCCGCCTGAACAGCACAAGGCCCGGATCGAGAGTTCTTTCGACCCCATTCCGTTCTGGTATCCGCCGCTCGAAGGCGAAATGGTCTCCGGCGACGATTTCCCGCTGCATGCCGTGACCCAGCGGCCGATGGCGATGTATCACTCCTGGGGATCGCAGAACGCGTGGCTGCGCCAGATCCTCGGGCGCAACTGGCTCTACGTGGCGCGCGAAACGGCGGCCAAGAAGGGCATCATGGATGGCGACTGGGTGACGGTGACCTCGCACCACGGGCAGATCAAGTGCCAGGCACGGTTGATGGATGGCGTCAATCCGGACACCGTGTGGACCTGGAATGCCATCGGCAAACGTTCGGGCGCCTGGAACCTGGCGAAGGGTGCCGACGAATCGAAAGAGGGCTTCCTGTTGAACCACCTGATTTCGGAACTGCTGCCGGAGCGCGAAGGTGGCTACCGCTATTCCAACAGCGATCCGGTAACAGGGCAGGCGGCGTGGTACGATCTCAAGGTGCGGATCGAGAAGGCGGATGACCAGACGGCGCGCAGCGCGCCGCAATTTCCGGCCTTGAAAGCCCTCAGGAGGGCCAAGTGACCTCGCTGCCGCCGCCGTCCAAGACGAAGCTCGGTCTCGTCATCGATCTCGACATCTGTGTCGGCTGCCAGGCCTGCGCCACCTCCTGCAAGGAATGGAACACGCAAGGCTACTCGGCGCCACTCAACGACACCAGCGCCTACGGCGCGAACCCCACCGGCGTGTGGCTGAACCGCATACATGGCTACGAAGTGAAGGAGCCGGGCCAGGCGCAATCGCGCATTGTCCATTTCCCACGATCGTGCCTGCACTGCGAGGAGCCAGCGTGCGTCACGGTCTGTCCTACCGGCGCGTCCTACAAGCGGGCAGAAGACGGCATCGTATTGGTGAATCCGGAAACCTGCATCGGCTGCAAGCTGTGCTCCTGGGCCTGTCCCTATGGAGCACGCGAATATGATGCGTCCCATGGCGTCATGAAGAAGTGCACGCTGTGCGTTGACCGCATCTACAACGACAATCTGGAGCCGGAGGACCGCAAGCCCGCCTGCGTCAAGGCATGCCCGGTCGGTGCGCGTCATTATGGTGATCTCGGCGATGCCAATTCGGCGGTGTCGAAGCTGGTGGCGGAGCGCGGCGGCTATGACCTGTTTCCCGAGATGGGCTACAAGCCGGTCAACAAGTATCTGCCGCCCCGGCCACGGCGAGACGCAACGACCAACAAGCCGGCGGCCCTGCCAAAGCCCGATGGCTCGGCCTTCGACAGGCTCTTCGCCTGGGCCGACAAGCTGCTGTCGGGCAAGGACGGTGCCTCCACCTCTTCGACGCTGGAAGGCTGACGATGCATCCCGCCTATTCCGTCATCCTGTTCACCACCGCCTCCGGAGCCGGCTATGGGCTTCTGGCCCTTCTGGGGCTGGTGGGCATCAACCACGGCCAGGCCTCAAGCCTCGCCTTCGGCCTCGTCTCGATGGTGATCGCGCTGGGGCTCATCACTGTGGGATTGCTGTCATCCACCTTCCATCTCGGCCATCCCGAGCGGGCCTGGCGGGCGCTCACCCAATGGCGGACGTCGTGGCTGTCGCGCGAAGGCGTGGCCGCCGTTTTCACCTATATCCCGGCGCTGCTGTTCGGCTTGGTCTGGTCGGGGCTCATCGATGCGCCGCAATGGATCGCGCCGCTTGGTGCCATCACCGCCGTCATGGCCATGGTGACCGTGTTCACGACGGGCATGATCTACGCCTCGCTGCGCACTGTCAGGGCGTGGAATCAGCCGCTGACGGTGCCGGTCTACCTCGCATTCGGATTGGCGACCGGTGCGGCCCTGCTGGCCGCCATTGCGTCCGTCTTCGGCCGCTTTCAGGGGTTTCTGGCAGGCGCCACCATCGTATTGCTGGTGATCGCCCTGCTGCTCAAGGTGCTCTACTGGCGCGCTGTCGACACGGCGCCACGGACCCACACCATCGAAAAGGCAACAGGTCTCGGCCGCATCGGGCTGGTCTCGCAATGGGAGGTGCCTCACACCTCGGCCAACTACGTCCAGACCGAGATGGGTTACGCGGTGGCGCGCAAGCATGCGCGAAAGCTCCGCTCCATCACGCTGCTTCTTCTGGCCGCAGCGGTCCTTCTCATGCTGCTGGCGCTGATTGCGCCGTTCATCGCAATCCTTGCAGCGGTTGCAAGTCTCGCGGCCGCCGTCACCGAGCGCTGGCTGTTCTTCGCCGAAGCGCAGCATGTCTCGACACTCTTCTACGGCGAAAAGGCGGCCTGAAGTCCACGGCGGGAAAGGTCATGCAAGGCTGAATTGGCTGGGGCGGGAGGGATCGAACCTCCGCATGGCGGAATCAAAATCCGCTGCCTTACCGCTTGGCGACGCCCCAGCAGCGCGGCCCCGTATAACCGCCCGAACCCCGCTTGCATAGTCCGAAAAGCGTCGCTATAAGCCGCCCGGACCAATGACGGAGTGTAGCGCAGTCTGGTAGCGCACCTGCTTCGGGAGCAGGGGGTCGGAGGTTCGAATCCTCTCACTCCGACCAATTCAAAAAGGCGGGAAACCTTGTGGTTTCCCGCCTTTATCTATTCTTTGTGTGCCGCGATATTATTTGCGGCCAAGCAGAGCCCAGACGGCGGGAAAGCCCAGGGCGGCAACGGCAGCCTTGACGACGTCACCCGCGATGAAGGGCGTCAGGCCGAAATGGATGGCGTTCCCGAACCCGCCGACCCAGGCCGACAGCCAGATCAGGCCGGGAATGTAGAGCACCACTGCGCCGGCCAGCATGGCGGCGAACATCTTGAGGATCGACTTGTCCCAGCCGCGTTCGGCCAGATAGCCCACCACATAGGCGGCGGCGATGAAGCCCAGCACATATCCAAAGCTGGCAAGAAGGACGCCTGATTTGAATTCGGCGAAGACCGGCAGGCCGATGGCGCCCTCGGCGGCATAGAGTGCGAGCGTGGCGGCACCGAGCCTCGATCCATAGGCGGCACCGATGGCCAGGACGGCCAGGGTCTGAAGCGTCATCGGCACCGGAAGCATGGGCACATTGATCTGGGCCGCGGCTGCCACGAGCAGCGATCCGGCTATGGCGAGCACCGCCTGGCGCATGTAAGTATTGCCGCTGGCAGGCCACAGTCGATCCGAAAGAAGGCTGGCATTCATAGGTGTTCACCCCTACCCTGTTGTCATGGTCAACGCAGTTCTATCCTTCGGCGGCCTGCGCCGCAACAATGCATGTCCGATCTGAGCTTCGATCGCAACTTCGACGTTCGTCCGGGGGAGGCGGTCGCTATCTCGCCGCTGGTGCGCCGGGTGCTTGCGGGCAATGCCAGCCCCTATACCTTCAAGGGGACGTCCACCTTCATCGTCGGGCACGGCAAGGTGGCGGTGATCGATCCCGGACCTGATGACGACGATCATCTCGATGCGCTTCTCCATGCGGTCAGGGGCGAATCGGTGACGCACATCGTGGTCACGCACTCGCATGCCGACCACTCGCCGCTGGCTGGCCGGCTGAAGGCGGCAACGGGGGCCAGGACCTTTGGGTTTGGCGCCATCGTGCCGCTCAGCGGCGAAGCCGGGCTGAGGCTCGACGCCAGCATCGACCATCAGTTCACGCCAGATGAATTGGTCGAAGATCTGGACGTGATCGAAGGCGCTGGCTGGGCGCTCGATGCCATTCATACGCCGGGCCACATGTCGAACCACATGTGTTTCGCGTTGCGGGAGGAGCAGACCCTGTTCGCGGGCGATCACGTGATGTCCTGGGCAACCAGCGTCATCGCGCCGCCCGATGGCAACATGGGCCAGTATTTCGACAGCCTCCGCAAGCTGCTGGGCCGGGATGATGCGGTCTATCATCCGGGCCATGGCCCATCGCGCCGCGACCCGCTGCCGCTGGTGCGGGGCTATCTCGCCCACCGCAAGATGCGCGAGGCCGCAATCCTGCATCGCGTGGCGCAAGGCGCGCGCTCGGTGGCGGACATCGTGGCGGCGATCTATGCCGATGTCGACCCGCGGCTCCACGGGGCGGCGGCGCTCTCCACCCAGGCGCACCTCGATCACCTTGTGGAGCAGGGCAAACTCCGCGCGCATGATGGCGTGCTCGAAGCCGTCTGAACGCAAAGGCTGCGCTCAGGTGTAGCCGAACAGGCGCGGCACGAAGAGCACGATCCCGGGGAACAGGATCATGGCGATCAGTGCCGCGATCAGCACGGCGATGAACAGCCAGACTTCGCTGATCATCTCCCGCAGCGGGATGCCGGTCACGGCATTGATGACGAAGAGCACGATGCCATAGGGTGGCGTGATGAGGCCGATCATGCAATTCACCACGGCGACAACGCCGAAGTGGACGAGATCGATTCCCAGGTGACGGCAGGCCGGGATGAACAGCGGGATGATGACGAGGATGATGGTGGCGGCGTCGAGCAGGCAGCCCAGGAGCAGCAGCAGGACATTGACGCCGAGCAGGAACAGAATTGGCGAGATTTCCAGCGCGTTGATGAAGGCGCCAACCTTCGTGGGGATGTTCTCGGACGCCACGATATAATTGAAGATCAGGGCACCGCCAATGACGAGCCCGACGGCGGCCGACTGACGGGCGCTGTTCGACATGATGTTGTAGATCGTCTTGAACGACAGGGCCCGGTAGAACAGGCCGGCGAGGATGAGCGCGTAGAGGGCCGCGACGGCAGCGGCCTCTGTGGGCGTGGTCATGCCGCCGTAGATGCCGGTCAACAGGATCACCGGCATCAGCAGCGCGGGGAGGGCGTTGAGCGTCAGCCAGGGGATTTCGCGTGCGGGCACGGGTGTTTCGACCTTGAAATCGCGGCGCCGCGCAATCCAGCCGTTGATTGCCATCAGCACGGCGCCCATGAACAGGCCCGGCAGAATGCCGCCCAGGAACAGGTAGCCGATGGAGGCATCCGACACCACGGAGTAGAGCACCATGGGAATGGATGGCGGGATGATCGGGCCGATGGTGGAGGAAGCCGCCGTGATGGCTGCGGCATAGCCGGCGGGATAACGGCCATTCTTGCGCATCATCTCGATGATGAGTTTGCCAATCCCAGCGGCATCTGCCACCGCCGAGCCCGACATGCCGGCGAAGATGAGGCTGGCGACGATGTTGACGTGGCCAAGCCCGCCTCTGAACCGGCCTACCATGGCGACGACGAAATTGAGCAGCCGCTCGCTGATGGTGCCGGCGTTCATGATGTTGGCGGCAACAATGAACAGCGGCACGGCCAGCAGCACGAAGCCGTCATAGAGGCCCTGGATCAGCTGCTCTGCCGGCAGGGCCAGATCCTGTCCGCGCATGGCGACATAGGCAATGGCGCCGATGATCATCGCCAGCGAGACGGGTGCGCCCATGCCCGCCATGATGAGGACGGTCAGCAGACAGATGGCGAAAGCAAAGCTCACGGCCGGTGCACCTCTTCGCCCTCGACCAGCGTATCGTGTTCAGTCGCGGCGGCATCCGGCGACCGGCCCTTGAGGATCGACAGCGCCCGCCAGCCATAGCGGATGATGATGGCCACGGCGAACACGCCGTAGATCGAGAAGACGTAGTC
Organism: uncultured Aestuariivirga sp.; assembly: GCA_964510815.1. GTDB lineage: Bacteria > Pseudomonadota > Alphaproteobacteria > Rhizobiales > Aestuariivirgaceae > Aestuariivirga. The sequence goes on along the minus strand of CAZECZ010000011.1, from coordinate 36,722 downwards.
GAGGCGGATCTTGAGCACCGCGCTCTTCTTGATCTTGTAGAAGGTGATGTAGTCATAGGTCGCAGGCAACGCGGCGGCCATGCCGATGACAATGACGGCGGCCGCAACGATGGCCAGAACCCGTCGCACCGGCTGGCTTGATGACTGGTAGAGGATGTCGAACCGCACGTGGTCGTGGTCGTCGAGACAGAAGGCGGCGCCCCAAAGGACGACCCAGAGCCACAGGGTGAGGCAGAGTTCCAGTGTCCAGCCGATGTCGATCGACGGGAACAGGCGCAGCAGAACGTAGCGCGAAACGATCTGGATGATGAAAGTGGCAAACATGGCGGCGAGCAATGCCGCCGCCACGTTATCGGCCCGCGCCCGCAGAAAGGCCGCAAGGCGCGTCATAAAGCGATCCGCCTGTCAGAGCGCGTTGATCTTGTCGACCATGCCTTCCGGCCAGGTCTTCGAGAACTCCGATTCCATGTACATCTTCTGCACGTGGGAGCGGAAGGCATCGACGTCGGGCGTATAGACCTTGAGGCCCTTGTCCTTGAAGAACTGCTCGAGTTCAGTCTCCAGCGCCAGCTGCTTCTGGCGGCCCGACTCGGCGGCATCATCCGCTGCCTTCTGCACCGTGGCCTGCTGGTCCGGCGTCAGGCTGTCCCACACCTTCTTGGAGAAGGCGATGTAGTTGAGGTCGACGAGATGGCTGGTCAGCACAATTTGCTTGGTGACTTCGTAGAACTTGGAGTCACGGTCGGTCGGCAGCGGATTGTCCTGGCCGTCGATGGCGCCAGTTTGCAGCGCGGTATAGACCTCGGTGAAGGCCATCGGCACCGGATTGGCACCCAGCGCCTTGCCGAGGAACTGCCAGGCGTCGGAACCCGGCATGCGGAGCTTCACACCTTCCAGATCGGCCGGGGTCATGACTTCCTTGTCGGTGCGCAGGTTGAGCTGGCGGCGGCCAAGATACATGACGGAGAGCAGCTTGACGCCGAGCTCGTCCTCAACCTTCTTCTTCATTGGTTCCATGAAGTCGGCGGCGAACACCTTCTTCTGGTGCTCGGCGTCCTTGTGGAGATAGCCGGCGGTGAAGATCGAGAATTCCGGAAAGATGGTGGCGAGTTCCTGGGCCGAGGCGATCGACATTTCCAGGTTACCGCGCGAAATGGCCTCGATCTCGGTGCCCTGCTTGAACAGCGAGGCATTGTAGTGGGGCTCGTAGGTGGCGAATTCGGCCACGGCAGGCCCGAACACGCTGGCGAGTGCTACGGAGCGCTGATCGGTCTCGGTGGCCGGCGTCGACATGCGGAGAACGATCTTGTCGTCGGCGCGCGTGGGCAAGGCCGAGACACCGAATGCGGCGGCGGACATTGCAGTGCCGAGCAACACCCGGCGGTTCAAAGTCATCATGTCGTGGGTCCTCCCAAACTCAGAATCTGCTTTTGCCTTGCTGGCGGCTGGCCCCGCCATGCAAGTCTGCCATGCGGAAATCGCACAATTCGGCCCCCGCGTCCAGAACCCGTCGACTCGCCGGCCCGCCGGCGTCTATAGGGCTGGCCATGAACCACATGATTTCAGGCCGCACCAAGATCATTGCGCATCTCGGCGTTCCCACCGAGAGCTTCAAGGCGCCGCTGATCTACAATCCGTGGTTCGACGCCCGGGGCATCGACGCCGTCGTCGTGCCCATGGGGTGCGAGGCGGAAGACTATCCGCAATTCCTGCCTCTGCTGTTTCGGCTCCGCAATATTGCTGGCGCGCTGGTCACCATGCCTCACAAGGTAACAACCGCGGGCCTTCTCGATGAAGCAAGCACGGCGGTGAAGGTCTGTGGGGCGTGCAACGCGGTGAAGCGCGATCGGACCGGCCGGCTTATCGGTGACATGTTCGACGGCGAGGGATTTGTGCGCGGGGTGAAGCGCAAGGGCCGCGCCATTGCCGGTGCCAGTGCCCTCATCGTCGGCAGTGGCGGTGTCGGTTCGGCCATCGCGGCTTCGCTGGCAAAAGAGGGGGCAGCACGCATCGGGCTGTTCGACGTCAACACGGCCGCAGCCCAAGGATTGGCCTCACGTCTCGCGGCACACTATCGAAACGTGGAGATCACGACCGACACACGCGATCCTGCGGGCTGGGACATCGCCGTCAACGCGACGCCGCTAGGCATGAACGATAGCGATCCGCTGCCATTCGATGTTGCGCGGCTGTCACCATCGTGTCTTGTCGGCGAAGTCGTGCTGACGAGGGAGCAGACGCCGCTCATCGTTGCCGCCCGCGCAAGGGGCTGTGAGACCCAAGTCGGTACCGACATGCTGTTTGAGCAGATCCCGGCCTATCTCGAGTTCTTCAACTATCCCGCGGCGACGCCGGAAGAGTTGCGGTCGCTGGCCCGGCTGACCGGTTGAAGGTGAAAGCCGTCAGATCGTTTCCGTCACCTTCTTGAGATGCTGCGGCCGGTCGGGATCGCGGCCGCGCGTGAGGGCCAACCGTTCAATGGCGAGATAGGCCGTCTGGATCATCGACACAGGATCGAGCAGGGGATGAGCGGTCGCGGCAAACGGCAAGCCGGCGGGACCCGCCACCAGCACGTTGGCGCCTGTGTTGCGCATGTGCGCGACTGCCTCAGCCGTTGCGGCTTGCGAGGCGTCGGGAGGTGCATAGGCGAAGACCGGAAAGCCGGTACCGAGGAGTTCAAGCGGCCCGTGCATGACTTCGGCCACCGAATAGGCTTCGGCGTGGATGGCGCAGGTTTCCTTCAGCTTGAGGGCCGTTTCGACGGCGACCGGAAGCGACGGGCCGCGCCCCAGGACATAGAGCGACTCGGCGCTCTGCGCGAGATCGTGGAACAGGGGCCAGTCGATCCGGGCGGCCTCTTCGAGGCGCCGGGGGAGCTGATGGACTGCCTCGAGCAATGCAGCTTCTCCCGACCAATGCGCCACGATTGCCGCGCCCGCGGCCAGTGACACAATGAGGGTCTTGGTGGCGGCAACCGATACTTCAGGGCCAGCATAGAGCGGCAGGCAGATATCAGCGGCCTTGCCCACCGGTGACTCCGCGACATTGACGAGGGCGACCGTAAGAGCGCCAGCCTGACGCGCTGCTTCCTGCAGGGTGACGATGTCCGGGCTCTTGCCGGATTGCGAAATGGTAAGGCAGAGCGTGCCGGGCAGCTTGAGTTTGGCTCCGTAGACCGAGACCACCGACGCACCGAGCGACGCACAGGGCACGCCCGTGATGATCTCTGTAAGATACTTGAAGTAGCCCGCCGCGTTGTCCGAACTGCCGCGCGCCGAGGTGACGATGACGGGCGGTGGCGCATCCCGCAAGCGCCGGCCAAGGTTTGCGAGGGATTTGTGATTGAGGTCGAGGAAGCGCTGCACGGCCTCGGGCGCTTCCAGCGCTTCCTTCCGCATCATGCTCATGATTACCTCACGTCGCCAACTGCTAAACGATATGCCTTCAATAGCATATCTGTTCATCCGTCGGTGGCCAGCCGATGTTTTCGGTGCGCTGATCTGTGGTCTCGGCTAGACAGATCGCATGACCAAGCGATTTGTCTCGATCGGCGAATGCATGGTGGAAATGGCTGCCACCGGAGACGGCACCTTCCGCCAGGGATTTGCCGGCGACACGTTCAACACCGCATATTATGCCCGCCGTGTGCTGGCGGGCGACTGGACGGTGAGCTATTTCACGGCGGTTGGCGACGATGCGTTGAGCAGTCGCATGCTGGACTTCATGCAGGGCCATGGCGTCGATACCTCGCAGGTGGTGCACATCAGGGGGCGTTCGCCCGGTCTCTACTTGATTACCCTGGAACATGGCGAACGCAGTTTCTCCTATTGGCGCGATACCTCCGCCGCCAGGGCCCTGGCTGACGACGAGTCGCGGCTGACGGCGGCCGTCGAAGGCGCAGATGCCATCTATTTCTCCGGCATCACACTGGCGATCCTCTCGCCTGAAGCGAGAACCCGCCTTTTGGATGTCCTGTCCAGGGCGAAGGCGCGCGGTGCCGTGGTGGCATTCGACAGCAACATTCGCCACCGGCTGTGGCCGTCGCAGGATGACCTCCGCGAGGCCATTCATGCCGCAGCCAGGGTGTCAACGCTGGCGCTGCCCACCGTGCCGGATGAACTGGACGTGTTCGGCGACGTCGATCAGGACGAGGTGGCGCGGCGCTATGCCAAGGACGGCGTGCCGGAGGTCGTGGTGCGGGCAGGGTCCGGTCCCGCCCTTGTGGTATGGCCCGACGGCAAGGCCTTCATATTTCCAGACGCGCGGGTCATACCGGTCGATACCACGGGGGCCGGGGACAGTTTCAATGGCAGTTACATGGCGGCCCGGCTGCTGGGCGATGAGCCTGGCGAGGCGGCGCGCAAGGCTCACGCGACGGCGGCGCGCGTCATCCAGTCCTATGGCGCCCTGGTCGAGGTCTGATGCCCGTCTCGTCAGCTGCGGTGTTCTTTGCTAACCGGGTTGGATCACAGGGAGGATGACATGCGGCAGACATGGCGGTGGTTCGGACCGCAGGACACGGTTTCGGTGGACGACATGCTGCAGGCGGGCGTGGAAGGCGTTGTCACGGCGCTGCATCATCGCAAGCCGGGCGAAGTCTGGTCGCCCGAGGAGATCGCCCAAAGACAGCGCGAACTGGCCGTAATGACCGACGGCACGCCCTCGGGGCTTTCCTGGGACGTGGTGGAGAGCCTTTTCGTCTCGGAGGATATCAAGAAGCAGAAGGGTGACTGGCGTGAGCACATCGCCAGCTACAAGTCCAGCATGGCGCACCTGGCAGATGCCGGTATCGCGGTCATTTGCTACAACTTCATGCCGGTGCTTGACTGGACACGCACCGACCTTGCCCACCGGCTCAAGAACGGCGCGACCTGCATGCGCTTCGACATGGCGGAATTCGCAGCCTTCGACATCCATATTCTTGCCCGCAAAGGTGCTGCGGAAGATTACGAGGCCAGCCTTGTAGAAGACGCCCGCACCCGCCACGGGGCGATGACGGAGGCTGACCGCAAGCGGCTGATGGCCAATCTGGTGACCGGTCTGCCGGGGGCTCCGTCCCACATGACACTGGACGACGTGAAGGCGCATCTGGCCGAGTATGATGGCATCAGTCCTGACCGCTTGCGTCAGAACCTGATCGACTTCCTCTCGGAAATCGTGCCGGCGGCCGAGACGCTCGGGCTTCGCCTCTGTTGCCACCCCGACGATCCGCCGTTTCCACTGCTGGGTCTGCCACGCGTCATGTCGACGGGCGATGACTATGCGAAGGTGCTGGATGCGGTGAACTCGCCGGCGAACGGTGTGACGCTCTGTTCGGGCTCGTTTGGGGCCAGGCCTGACAACGACCTGCCCGGCCTCATGGACCGGTTCGGTCCGCGCGTGCACTTCATTCATCTCCGCAACGTGAAGCGGGAGAGCGGGGCGATTGCCGGCTCGTTCCACGAGGCGGCGCACCTCGAGGGCGATACCGACATGGTCGACCTCATGGCCTCGATCCTGCGCGAGGAGCGGCGGCGCCAGACTGATGGGCGCAGCGACGCGTCGATCCCCTTCCGTCCGGACCACGGCCAGAACCTGCTCGACGACCACCGGCGCAAGACTGCCCCCGGCTATCCCGCCATCGGCCGGCTTCGCGGGCTGGCGGAACTGCGCGGCATCATGGCGGCGCTGACGAAGACGATGGCGGCTTGAGGCTGCGGGGCGTTGCTGGCAAGGTGGGCGCTCAAAGGGATGGGAGAGATCAGATGACACCGGAACCGACAGACCGCGTCGCACTGGGCCGTACGGGACTGCAGGTCAGCCGCTTGTGCTTCGGCCTGGCGCCCATCGGGGACATGCCGGACACCTATGGCCACAGTGTCGGCCTGGAACGGGCCCACGCGACGGTGCGGGCGGTGTTCGACAGCCCGTTCAATTTCCTCGATACGTCGCGCAACTATGGCATGGGGCGGAGCGAAGAACGGATTGGCGACGTGATCCGCGAACGCGGCGGCATCCCGGACGGCTTCGTCATATCGACCAAGCTCGATCGCGACATGGACACCCTGCGGTTCGATGGCGCACGGGCGCGGCAGTCGCTCGAACAAAGCCTCAAGACGCTCGGCGTCGACAAGGTGCAGCTGCTCCACCTTCACGACCCTGAATATGCCTCGCCGCTGACCGATGTCACGGCACCGGACGGCGCGCTTGCCACACTGTTCCGCATGAAGGAGGAGGGGCTGGCCGATGCCGTCGGCCTGGCGGCGGGACGGGTCGACATCATGATGCCGATGCTCCGCGACTGGGACTTCGACGCCCTGATCACCCATAACCGCTTCACGCTGGTCAATCGCAATGCCCAGGAGATGATGGATCTGGCCATGGAGCGCGGTATCGCTGTGCTTAATGCCGCACCCTATTGCGGCGGGGTGCTGGCCAAGGGAAGCGCCACCCTCAAGCGCTACGTCTACCAGGACGCATCTCCAGAGGCGCTGGCGCCGGTGGCACGGATCGAGGAGATTTGCGCTCGTCATAACATACCGCCCGGTGCCGCCGCCTTGCAATTCTCCATGCGTGATCCGCGCGTGGTCTCGACGATCATTGGCATCAGCAAGCCGGAACGCATCCAGGAAAGTGCGGAGTGGGCCAGATATCCCATTCCCCAGACGGCCTGGGACGACCTGATGGCATTGCCGTTCGACAGTGGCGATCCCGAGGCGACGCGGGTCTATTCACCCGGTTGACGCAAGGTTCCAGCGGGCACAGTCGTGACCTTGCGGAATTTGGCTCAATACTTGATGTGCATCAATGGGTTGGACAGCATTACCCGGCGTTTGCCGTAAATGAGAGTTTGCGCTCGACATTGATTTTTGTTAATGTTCTTATAGAGGGGATCGATATTTCGGGACTTGGGCCTTGCGGCTCGAGTTCCGTTAATTTGGAGTGCTGAACATGACTCTGCCCCTGCCCCCCGCAATGCCGGTTCGTTTTCTGCGTCGTGCAGGCCTGCGGTTGACCCTTGCATCGGCCGCTGTCCTGGCAATTTTTGCAAGCGGACCGCTTGGTGTGGCAGTGCCGTGGAGCGTTCAGCCGGCCCATGCGGAAGATCCGCCGCCACCGCCGCCGCCGGACGGCGAGGCCGATGCCGGTGTCGACGACGGGGGTGACGCTGCTGACGCGGGCGAAATCGAGCCGTTGAACCCCGGCGAAGCGGTGGTGACGCGGTTTTCGCATTCGATCGAGGAGCAGGACGACGAGGGCCGCCCGGTCGATGTGATCGACATCAACGGCGTCAGCGCCAGCATCATCGATATCCGCAGCCCGGGTGAACCGCCCTCGGGCCAGCACTGGATCGACGAGCCCCAGCGCATGCTGCTGTCGGCGGGCGAAGTTGGGCAGGTCTTCGGTGTCGCTCTGGGTGGCACCGATAATGATAGTCCCGATATCTTTTTGACGGCAACAGCGGCTTTCGGCCTTCATCGCACGTCCATCGGCCCGGACAGCACTGACTGGATGGCCGGCATGTGGGGTCCGGACGCCGGGCCAGGCAGTATCTGGCGCATCAGCGTCGACAATGGCTACGAAGCCGAAAAATTCGCCGACGTGACCCTGGACGGGCGTGCGAATACCGGCGCCGCGCTCGGCAACATTGCCTATGACGCCGTTCACGACCGGCTGTTCGTGTCGGACCTTGAAACCGGCATGATCCACAGCATCGACGCGTCGAGCGGCGACGACCTCGGCCACTACGATCATGGCGTCGATGGCCGGGTGGACTTCACGGACGCGGCAACGGGCGAAGCCATGGCGCTCGACCCCGTCGCCTTTGATCCCGATACCGCGGCGCAGACCGACAGCTGCGCGACCGACTTCAGCAAGAGCCCCGAGTGCTGGAACATCGCTGATTTCCGCCGGCGTATCTGGGGCCTGAATGTCCATCGCGACGAAAACGACAATGTCCGCCTTTACTATTCCGTGTGGGGCAGCGACGCGTTCGGCAATGCCGATTGGGCAGAAGCCGGCGATGACCGGCGCAACGCGGTGTGGTCGATCGCCATTGACGAAGACGGCCTGTTTGATACCGAGTCGGTGCGGCGCGAGTTCTTCATGCCCGGCTTCTGGCCGAGCACTCCCGATCTGGGCGACAAGGCCGGCAACAGCAACGCGGTGTCAGACATCACCTTCCCGGATTGCGGCCCGCAGGACGTGATGCTGGTGTCGGAACGTGGCGGCATGCGCAACCTCGGCCTCGACAAGGAAGAAGCCTTCTCGCGGCCCTATGAGTCGCGCGTGATCCGTTACGAACGCGGCAACGACAACATCTGGCGCGCCAAGGGCCGTTATGAAGTCGGCTTCCGGGACCGCACGATTGATCTCGGCGCGCCCGAGGTATTCGCAAACGCCGCCGGTGGCGCGGACTTCGGTTACGGTCTGGGCGATGACGGCCGTATTGACACGTCAGCGCCGTCGCAATCGGTCTGGATGACCGGCGATGGCCTGTGCTCGCCGAACGGGCCCTGCACCAGCATGGCCACGGGTGAGCACAGCGACAGCAGTGAAGTTCACGGCATTCAGGGTTCCCCCGCAGACGCCTCGGTCGAGGTCGACGCACCGGCGAATCCGGACGCGCTTGACCAGTCCTACATGGTCGATACCGATATCAATATCGACGAGGGCGGCGAAGCGATCGAATCCGAGCTCACTCGCAACGACGCGACCCAGATCGGCGATGTCGCGATCTATCAGGTATGCGAGGGTGTTGCCCCGCTGCCCGATATCGGTGAGACCGACGAGGCGGGTATCGTTCCGCTTCCGCCGGTGGGAGAACCGCCGGAAGACTGGCCGGTTCACACGCTGAAGCAGAGCCATGAAAAGTGGGCATCGACCGGCCACCGCATCAAGCGGTCGTGGCACCGCCGCGAAGGATCATGGCACGATGTCGACCGTTCCTGGCATTGGAAGCGGCAATCCTATCACTCACGCAACAAGAGCTGGCACTGGCGCAATGGGTCGTGGCATTCCAAGTCGCAGAGTTGGCACTGGAAGGGTCATTCCATCCATTCGAAGCGCTACTCCTGGCACTTCAGGGACCGTTCCTGGCATCTGAAGGCCCGCACATATCACAACAAGACCCGGACCTGGGGTGGTGGCCACCAGAAGGGCAAGACCTATCACTTCAAGACCAGGTCCTGGGGCAATCACTTCAAGGGCCGGACCTGGGGTGGACACAACAAGGGCAAGACCTTCCACAAGAAGGGCCAGACCTGGGGTGACGGTGGTCATCACATCAAGGGCAAGACCTTCCACAGGAAGAGCCAGACCTGGGGTGACGGTGGCAAGCACATCAAGGGCAAGACCTTCCACAACAAGGGCAAGACCTGGGGTGACGGCGGCAAGCACATCAAGGGCAAGACCTTCCACAACAAGGGCAAGACC
>CAZECZ010000011.1:26807-27208 GCA_964510815.1 uncultured Aestuariivirga sp. | reverse complement strand
TGGGGCGATGCCGGCAAGCACAAGAAGAAGGACAGCCAGAACGACGGCGGCAAGGGTAAGCACGTCAAGGGCAAGACCTTCCACAACAAGGGCAAGACCTGGGGCGATGCCGGCAAGCACAAGAAGAAGGACAGCCAGAACGACGGCGGCAAGGACAAGCACAGCAAGAAAGCCAGCCGGAATGACGGCGGTGACAAGGGCAAGCACGTCAAGGGCAAGTCCTTCCACCAGAAGGGCAAGACCTGGGGCGATGCCGGCAAGCACAAGAAAAAGGCCAGCCAGCAGCAGGGTGGTGGAGACCAGCCACCGAAGCACAAGAAGAAGGCCAGCCAGCAGCAGGGTGGTGGAGACCAGCCGCCGAAGCACAAGAAGAAGGCCAGCCAGCAGCAGCAAGGCGGTGG
>CAZECZ010000011.1:0-26707 GCA_964510815.1 uncultured Aestuariivirga sp. | reverse complement strand
CGCCGAAGCACAAGAAGAAGGCCAGCCAGCAGCAGCAAGGCGGTGGCCAGCAAGGCGGTGGAGACCAGCCGCCGAAGCACAAGAAGAAGCTGAGCCAGCAGCAACAAGGTGGTGGCCAGCAAGGCGGTGGCCAGCAAGGTGGTGGCGATCAGCCGCCGAAGCACAAGAAGAAGCTGAGCCAGCAGCAGCAAGGCGGTGGTGAACAGCCTCCGAAGCACAAGAAGAAGCTGAGCCTGCAACAGCAGCAGTCTCAATAGCCCGGAAAACACGGCAGCGATGGCGGGGCATCCCCGCCATCGAATGGACAAGAGTTTCAGACAGAAGATTGTCCGCCATCCCACTCCGGAGTAAAGTCCCGCTCATCATCCAATAGCGGACGCCGCGGTCTTGGCCGCGGCGTCTGCCATCCCTTGTTCAACGCCAAAGGAGCACCTGCATGAAAGTGCTGTCTCGAACCGCCCGTGTCCTGCCGCTCATCGGCGCGATGATGCTGCAAACAGGTTCAGCACTCGCCGACACACCGCGAGTCTATACCAATCAGCAGTATGTCGAAGACAGCATGGCGAAACTCCCCTTCGACATTGGGGATGTGAAGTCCGTGTTCCGTATGGTGCTGTCGAGCCTGCCGAACGAGGTGACGGTCTATCCGACGGAAAACTACTATTATTTCTGGTTCAATCACGATGGCATCAAGTATGCCGGCAATCTCCGCTTCGATATCGAGGACCGTGACCAGGGCGTGGTGCATTTCAACTATTTCAAGGACTTCACCCATTGGCAGCGCGACGAGGGCGATTTCAGCGCGTTGCTCGGCGCCAAGGACCAGGTGACGGTCACCAAGGTGAATGCGCTGGCCTACGACGTCTCGTTCGAAGGCCGCACGGTGCGCTTCAATCTCAACGACCTTTCCAAGGTGAAGCCGCCGGAAGGTGCTGTTGCCAAGGGCGAGACTTATATCGGACCGATCTTCGATGAGTCCGGCATGCGCTTCTTCCTGGTCTTCAATGAGGAACTGAAGACGTTTCTCTATATCATGGATGAGACGGTGCCGCCGGCCGACGAGTTCAACGTGTCTTCTGTGTCAGACCGGATCACTGTCGGTATCCGCACCGGGTTCGCCTATTACGATGACCGGTTCGCTCATCGCAAGATCCTGGTTGGTGTCAACGTACTCAATACGTCGGTGAACAATTATCTCGACGGGCCGTTTGATCAGCTGCCCGACAATTTCATCCCGGGCAACGAGCTTGAGAAGTCCATCCTCGCCGCCAGCCCCGAGATGGCGGGCCACATGGACCGCTTCGGCAATTCCCCCGACGGTGAGACCCGCTACCTGATCGCGCCGTACCTGCAGTACGAAGATGAGAGCGAGCTTGGCATCGTGGCGGAGTGCGCATCGAGCGAAAAGCTGCCGATCTACTACAACTGCTTCAACTTCGAAGGGTCTGGCGACGAAGGAGATGCGCCGGCCGAAGGCGACGATGGAGACGCGCCGCCCGAAGATGGGCAACAATAGCGCTATACTCCTAGCGCTGTCCTGACCCTGCCGAGGCATTCGGCGCAAAGAGCGGTGGCTGTCTCCGGCGCGCCGGCCTCTGCGTAGCATCGCAGTTCCGGCGCGTTGCCTGATGGACGGAGATGGACGATGTCGCCATTGGCGAAGGCCGCCCGCAATCCATCGGTGAGATCGACGTTCTCAACGGCGCCGGAGCGCGGCGCCATTGTCGAGGCCAAGGCGGCAGGGTCGGCTTGCAGTCGGCCGATCAAGTCGCGGCTTGCTTGGGACGGTACGCCCTGCAGCCGGTCACTGTGCGTGAAACGGCGGGGCAGTGACTGAGACAATGCCGCGAGAGTCATCCCGCGCCGCCGCGCGCCGGCCATGGTGGCGATCAGGGGCAGCACCGCGTCACGGGTCGGCAGCCGGCGCAGTGTGCGTCCGCCAATCTCAACATCGCTTCCCAGCAAAAATCCGCCGTTGGCTTCATAGCCAACGACCTTGTTGCCCGGCGGACCTGCAGCGTCATCCATCGCCGCGATCACATGCGGTGATCCGATCCGTGTACGGATCACCTTGCCGGCGACGTCCGACAATTCCGCAGCCGTATTGCTGCTCACCGGCGTCACGATCACGTCAACCCCGAGGGCCTGGGCGCACAGCAGACCCAGCGTGTCGCCGCGCATCCACACACCATGCTCATCCGCCAGCATGGGCCTGTCACCATCACCATCCGTGGCGACGATGGCATCGAGCCGCAGCGAATTGCTCCAAGCGCGGGCCTGCCGTTCATCTTCCGTGCTGATGGCTTCTGTATCGACGGCCACGAACTCGTCGGTGCGGCCAAGCGCGATGGTTTCTGCCCCCAGCCCGCGGAGGACTTCATGCATGAGATCACGGCTGACACTGGAGTGTTCATAGACACCGATCTTCATGCCACGCAACGCATCGGAAGCGAAGACATCGAGATAGCGCCGCACGTAGAGTTCGTGGGCGTGGCTGTCCACTGGTGGCAGTGGCGGCATCGGAAGCTCATCGCGAAACGTGACATCTGCCGCCAACATCTGTTGTTCGTCGGCCTTGGAAATCTCGCCCGTGGCACGGTAGAACTTGATGCCATTCCGATCATGCGGAATATGACTGCCGGTCACCATGATGGCCGGAAACCCGAGGCAAAGGCTGGCGTAGGCAAGCGCCGGGGTCGGGAGGGCGCCGGCATAGATGACGGAACAACCGTGTTCCAGCGCTGATGCGGCGCAAGCCCCTGCCATGACGGGGCTCGACGGCCTGAGATCGTGAGCAATCAGCAGGCCTTGCGGCTCCGGCCCGATGACGTGCAAGAAGGCCTGTGTGAAGGCGGCGCAGAGACCGGGCGTGAAGTCAGCCACGAGGCCCCGCGCACCGCTGGTGCCGAAGCTGACGGATCCGCTCGCGGTGATCTCAGTGAGTGTGGTCATGACATCGCATATAAGTCGTCGTAGCAGTCCATGTCACCCCCAAGGGCGATTGGTCAGGCCGCACAGAAGCAAGCACGGCAATGGGAGCCGGTCAGGCCTCGCCGTAGCCCTTCGGCACCGGCAGTGCCGGCAGGTCTGCCGCACGTTTCTTGAGGGCGCGGCCGATGACGACGCGCGAGACTTCCGTCGTGCCGTCGACGATTCGCAGCATATGCGCGAGCATGCTCAGGCGGTCGAGACCATAAGACTTGAGAAGTCCCATGCCGCCCATGGCTTGTGTGCAGGTATTGACCGCCTTGATCGCGGCATCGGGCACAAAGCGCTTCGCATGGGCGGCCATTACCGCGCCCTCCGGCGTTCCCAGCGCATTGGCCGCGGCGCGGTAGAGCAGCCGCGAGGCTTCGAGATCTGTTGCCACTTCGCCCAGCATCCACTGGATCCCGTCGAGGTCAAGCGCGGTGCGTCCGAACATCTTGCGGTTGGCGGTGTAGGCAAGTGCCGTGTCGAGCGCAGCCTCCATCAGGCCGCAGCAGCCGGAGGCAATCGATACACGGGCAATGTCAATGGCCATGAGGGCACCCTGCAAGCCCTTGCCGACGGGGAGGATGACGTTGTCCTCCGGCACCGTGACGTTCCCCAGGTACATCTCTCCGAGCGGCAGGAAATTGTAGGAGCCGGTGTCATAGAGCGGGCCGAAGCTCAGGCCCTTGGTGTCCTTCGGGATGGCGATCATCGCCATGTCCTTGTGGCCCGGGGCATCGGACGTCTTCACTACGATCAAGTAGATATCTGCTTCGCCGGCGAGCGAGACCCAGGCCTTGGCACCGCTGATCGTCCATGTGCCGTCACCATTGATCCGGGCTCGCGTGTACATGGTGGCCGCATCCGATCCTGACTGCGGTTCGGTCAACGAGAAATTCGCGAGCTTCCTTCCGGCGGTCAGATCCCTGGCCCAGGCCTGCTTCAGGGCATCGCTGCCGAAGCCGCAGACGGCAAAGGTGCAGATGTTGTGCATGGAGAGCGTGAAGGCATAGGCGCCGTCACCCTTGCCGAGCTCCTCGTAGACACGAATGCCGTCGCCCAGCGAAAGCCCCTGGCCGCCCCACTCCGGTGGCGCATAGAGCCCGGTCAGGCCAAGCGCGGCTGCCTTGTCGGAGGCGTGGCGCGGCCATTTGCGGGCTACGTTCCAACTGTCCACTTCAGGCTTGATGACCTCGTTGCAGTGCTTGCGGGCCGCCGCAAGGATATCGTCGATCGTGGCCATGGTGGCTCCTCGGGAAAAGCGTGACGCATCGTTCTACTCCAGCTTGTGCCAGCTTCGTACAGGTCCGGGCAAGCCCGGAGTCTTGGGGCCATAGCCTCGCACCTCGCATCCGGCATTTTCTCTGGTGTGATGAACTCGCGACTGGCCCCGCTGATGGGAATATGCCATGAATGCTGACTTTCAGGCTTGTACCATGGCTCCGGAATATGAAAACATCGCGCGGTCGTGCCTGCTGCTGAAGGGGGCGCCGCCTGCCGTAGCTGAGTCCGTGCTTGGCACTGCCCGCCTGCGGGAGTTCGATCGCGGGGCGACGATTTTCCTGCAGGGCGAGCGGGCGAGCAGCATTTACATCGTCGCCGACGGCTGGGTGAAGCTCTACCGCATCTCACCAAACGGCGCGGAGGCCGTGGTGGGTGTGTTCACCAAGGGATCGAGTTTTGGCGAGGCCGTGGCGCTGATGAACGACAACTATCCCGTGGCGGCGGAAGCGGTGACCGACTGCAAGGTCATCCGCATTGACACGGACGTCCTTCTCCATTCGATCCGGCAGTCGCCCGAGATCGCCATCTCCATTCTCACCGCGACGTTCCAGCATCTCCACAGTCTCGTCGAACAGGTCGAGCAGCTGAAGGCGCGGACCGGTGCGCAGCGTGTGGCGGAATTTCTTCTCGATCTTGCATCCTGCGACGAGGGGCCGTGCGAGGTCGTGCTGCCTTATGACAAGGCGCTGATTGCCGGACGGCTCGGTCTCAAGCCGGAGAGCCTGTCACGGGCCTTTGCCAAATTGCGTGACTATGGCGTCACCATCAAACTCAATCATGCCCTGATCGATGACATCGGGTCCCTGCGTGTCCTCATCCAGGAAGACCCGGCGAACGCCTGGGCCAGGACCTGACTGGTCACTTTGCGCTGCTGGCCCGCCGTTGGCGAAGTGGCAGCCCGCGACGACCGGATGATAGTAGGGAACCAAGATGCACGACTTCGATGCGATCTTTGCGATGGCAGCCAAGCGCAAGGGTGGTGCCGCCGCGCTCGAATCTCTTCTGGTGAAGCCCATGCCAGCGGCAGCCTTGGCCAAGGTTGGCGACGACCGTTGGCTGGCCGCCATGGCAAAGGCCATTTTCCAGGCGGGCTTCAACTGGCAGGTGGTGGACCACATGTGGCCGGGTTTCGAAGACGCCTTCGCGCATTTCGATCCACGCCGTGTGGCCATGTATCATGAGGATGATCTGAACCGGTTGCTGGGAGACAAGCGGGTTGTACGCAACGGCCCGAAGCTTCGCGCGGTGATGGAGAATGCCCGTTTTATCGTTGAGCTTGCTGGCGAACATGGCTCGGCCGCGCGTTTCTTCGCGAACTGGCCGGCACAGAACCTCTCGGGGCTTGTCGAAATCATGGAAAAGCGCGGCTCGCGGCTCGGCGGCATCACGGCGCAGCGAGTGCTCCGGGCGATGGGCCGCGACGCTTACATTCTGACGCCGGATGTGGTCGCCCGTCTCATCGCCGAAGGTGTGGTGAAGAAACAGCCGTCATCACGCCGCGACAGGGAGGCGGTACAGCAGGCTTTCAACGCGTGGGCAGAGCAATCGGGACGATCGTTCACCGAGATTAGCCGGGTGCTGGCCATGAGCATTGGTGACAATCGTCCCATCCCGGAGCGAGGTGCTTCGGCAGGCTTCGACGACTCTTAGAGCAAGCCTTAAGGCGAGCGCTCTCAGGCTCTCTTGACTATGCTGTATCGCTCGACGGACTGCCTCCGTCGTGGTGGCGCTGCCGTGAAGAATCTGGCCCATAGTGCCTCCTTCCAGCCGGAAGAGAAGATTGCACCACTATACCCCGGGATCAAACACCCTAATGCGTTTGTCGCCGTGCCAACGATCAGGCGGCCAGGGATTTTGACGGCGCCTGCGGGAACCAGGCGGTGAAGGTGGCGCCCTTGCCCGGTTCGGAGGCGATATCGAGGCCGCCGCCATGGAGTTCGAGGATGCGCTCGATGGCTGGAATGCCAAGGCCGGTGCCGAAGTTCTTGGTGGTGAACAGTGGTTCGCGCACCTTCGCGATGACGTCGTCGTCCATGCCCGGACCATTGTCGCTGACGGAGATCTCCACGCCGCGGGCCGCCAGGCGCGTCGACAGATTGATGCGCGGTTGTGCCGGACCATTGGTGACGGGTATGCCGGCCTTTCCAACCATGGCCTCGGAGGCGTTGGAGAGCAGATTGACCAGTACGCGGCGCATGCGGTTTGGATCGAATTGCGCCGTCTGGCCGCCGAGCCCGAGGGCGCATTCGATTTCGACGGTTTCCGGTAAGTGGCTCGCCTCTTCATGGATCAATTCGGCAAGCCAAGTGTCGAGATCGACGGATGACAGGTCCGGTGACTTGGTGCGGGCAAAGTCCAGAAGCTGAGTGATGATGTCGTCGCAACGGTTGATGCCGGAGTCGATGCGGTTCAGCAAGGGCGCCAGGGCGGGAAGCTGTTCGCCGGTCTTGCGTCGCAGAAGGAATGCCGTGGTTCGGATCGATGCCATGGGGTTGCGCAACTCGTGGGCGATGGTCGCGGTGAGCTGGCCAAGCTGGGCCATCTTGCCCTTGTGCACGATTTCCTCTTGCGCCTCCTGCAGCATGCGGACCTTGTCATTGAGATCTTGGTTCAGCCGGCTGATGTCGTGATTCAGGTCCTGGAACTGGGATGCCATGGCGCGCGCTTCGGTTTCCGCCTGCCTGGCATCGTCGCGGGCCTTGGACAGGCGGTTTGCCGCGAGCCGGGTCTTTCGGGCATCGCGGCTCACGAAGAACCATGACAGGCAGCCGGCGGCGAGGAGGGTCGCGGCGAATCCAAAACCGTACAGGCGGAGCTTCTGGAGGGCGCGGTATTCTGGTCCCTGGTAGAAGGTCCGGTCGTTATAGCCAGCCCACACCGACCACTTGCCTTCGCGGTCATCCGGCGACAGTGGAATGGAGCGCGAGAACAGCAGCTCCGATTTGGTGTTTCCCTGGCGGAGAGCGGCCAGCATGTCCTCCACGTGCTGAGGCGGGTTCAGTTTGGCGGTGACATAGCCATGCGCGGGATTGAAAAGGACGTAGTCCTCGCCGGGGAGCAAATCTGCCAGGGCTCTGCTCAGGATGATGGCCGACACCAACCCGCGGAACTTGCCATCCGCACCGAAGAAGGGCACCGAGAAGATGATGCCCTTGCGATCCCGGTCGTCACGGCTGGTGATAAAGAAGGTATTGTCGCAGGTGATCACCTCGGAGCTGTCGATCATCGGTACCCGAAGTCCGGTGATCGAACCGTCGTCTGGGACATGGGAGCGAAACCATGCCGCCTGTTGCTGAAGCTGCTTGTATTCGTAAATCTCGATTTCCGGCGGCCCGTCATTTTCAGCAGCCGCGACGGCCTCCGGGTTGCTGGCACGCTGGTCGGCGGAAAGGTCTGCGCCGGCATTGAGGATCAGTTCATCGAACATGATGACTGGCTCTTCCGGCTTGCCGGTCACAGGATCAATCCGGCCGGGATCAAAATCTTCCGGGATGATATAGACCTCTGACACGGAGACGCTGCTCGCGAGGTTGTTGTACATCATCTGGAAGGTGGTGCGGGCCTCGGGCGACAGGTTTTCGGCGTGGCGGCTGATGGTGCGCATGCCGGGCAGCGAGGCGAGTGTGCGCAGATTGCGGTAGATCATCTGCAGGGCCTGATCTACGTCCTTGGCGCCACGTTCGGCCGTGGCGCTGGACTTCGCAATATAATCGTCCCTCAGAAAGTCAGTGCTTCTGGCCGTTTGCCATTCGACGGCGCCGGCGACCGCGGCGGCCACCAGACCCGCTGCCAGATACCCAAACACTGTCTTCTTCATCAATGTCATCCACCTGCCGCAGACCACCATCTTACTTAAGGTTAGGTGATTTATGGTTAACGACGGGTTGAAATCGGTTGCACGCCTGTGACCTCTGGTTTTCTCCGACTGGCGGGGCTTTCTTCTTATACGCATGCGGTTCTCTGGCGCCGCTCACGGCGGTTTGACTTGCGGCAGGCGTGTCCCGCATCTAGAAACAGCAGCAGTTACAATTGGCAGGAAGAGGATGGAACGTGAATAGACGTGGTTTCTTGTCGATGCTTGGTCTGGCTGCAGTGGCGCTGCCGGTCGCGGCGTCACCGGCGCAGGCTTTTCTGTTCGACTGGGAGTACTATCGGCGTACCGGCAAGCGGCGGAGCAAGTCGTCGCAGAAAAAACAAAGCCGCAAGACTTCCAAGACGCTTCAGAAGCGGAAGCTCGCCTACAAGGGCCGCGAGATCGTCGCGTTCAGTTCGGCCGAGAAGCCTGGGACCATCATCATCAAGACGGGCGAACGCGCCCTCTATCAGGTGATCGGCAAGGGCCGGGCCATGCGCTATCTGGTTGCCGTCGGCAAGGAAGGTTTTTCCTGGTCGGGCGTGGCACGTATCGGTCTGAAGCGCGAAAACCCGACCTGGACACCGCCGCCGGAAATGATCGAGCGGACTCCAAGGTATGCCAAGTGGAAGGATGGCATGCCCGGCGGCATTCCCGAAAATCCGCTGGGGGTGCGCGCGCTCTATTTGTTCAACAAGGGCGGCGACACGCAATACCGCATCCATGGTACCAATGCGCCATCGTCCATCGGCACGGCTGCGTCCTCGGGGTGCATTCGTATGCTCAACAAGGAAGTGATCGAACTCTACAAGAGCACGCCAATTGGCACAAAGGTGATCGTCCTCTAGCCTTTAAGGCTGTCGCGCACCCATTGCACGATGTGACCTGCCGGCATGGCACCGGACTGGCGGGCGACTTCCCGGCCGCTCTGGAACAGGATCATCGTGGGGATCGAGCGGATCCCCAGGGCGGCGGCCTGTTCCTGGGCAGCCTCGGTATCCAGCTTGGCAAAGCGGACCTGCGGCTCCATAGTCTTGGCAGCTTTGGCGAATTCCGGCGCCATCATCTTGCAGGGACCGCACCAATCGGCCCAGAAGTCGACGACGACGGGAATCGAATTGCGGCTCAAGTGTTTGGCAAAATTGCGTGATTCCAGGGCTACAGGGTGACCGTCGAAGAGTGCTCCATGGCACTTGCCACACTTGGCGTCGTGGGGCGACTTCTCGTCGGGCACGCGGTTGACGGCAGAACAATGGGGGCAGACGATCTCTGACATGGGCCTCAATCCGGGTTTTCCGCACATATGGTGGTGCGCAGCCGGCGCAACCATGATCTGCATCAAGCCATTGTGTCGCGGTCCGGACTTTGCCTTTCGGCGTATTTGCGATATTGCGGCGCACAAGCTAGAGTTAGCCTCCGGGAACGGGAAATGAGTCATGGCTGAGATACACAACGCAGGACGGCCTCTGTCGCCTCACCTGCAGATCTACCGCGGCGGCCTCACGATGATGATGTCGATCGTTCATCGCGCAACCGGCATGGCCCTCTACTTCGGCGTCATTCTGATGGTGTGGTGGCTTTCAGCGGCGGCGACCTCCGATGATTATTTTGGGCTCGTACAGGGCTTCTGGGGCAGCTGGTTCGGCAGGGTGGTGCTGTTCGGCTTCACCTGGGCGCTGGTGCACCACGCCATTGGCGGGCTTCGCCACCTGCTGTGGGACACGGGACGCGGCTTTGAATTGCCCACCGTCGAACTGATGGCAAAGGCCAATCTCATCGGCTCAGTCGTCATCACCATCGTGCTGTGGATCATCGGCTATGGAGTGATGCCATGAGCATGCGCACACCGCTCGGCAAGGTGAGGGGGCTCGGCTCCGCCAAGGACGGCACGGAGCACTGGTGGCTGCAGCGCGTCACGGCCATTGCCAATATTCCGCTGATCATCTTCCTCGTCATCTTCGTCATCGCGCATCTGGGCGCGACGCGCGCCCAACTGGTGGCGAGCATTGGCAATCCATTCGTGGCGATCCTGCTGGCGCTGACCTTTATTTCGGTGCTGTGGCACATGCGGCTGGGCCTGCAGGTGGTGATCGAGGATTATGTTCACGGCCACGCTGTGAAATTTGCAGCCCTGCTGGCCAACAGCTTTGTGGCCTTGCTGCTCGGCGTTGCCGCACTCTTTGCAATTCTCAAGATGAGCTTCGGACTCTGATGGCTGTCGCAGATACCAGGAAGAAGGCGCCTACGCGCGTCGAAATCGGAGGCCGCAGCTATCCGATCACCGATCACACCTTCGATGTCGTGGTGGTGGGCGCCGGCGGCTCTGGCCTGCGCGCCGCACTCGGCGCCTCGCAGTCGGGCCTCAGGACGGCGTGCATCTCCAAGGTGTTCCCGACCCGCTCGCATACCGTCGCGGCCCAGGGCGGCATCGCCGCCTCGCTCGCCAACATGGGCGCCGACGACTGGCGCTGGCACATGTACGACACGGTGAAGGGTGCGGACTGGCTGGGCGACCAGGACGCCATCGAATACCTGTGCCGCAACGCGCCGACCGCCGTCTACGAGCTTGAGCATTTCGGCATGCCGTTCTCGCGCACCGAGGAGGGCAAGATCTACCAGCGCCCCTTCGGCGGCATGATGCAGAACTTCGGCGACGGCCCGCCGGCCCAGCGCACCTGCGCCGCCGCCGACCGCACCGGCCATGCCATGCTGCACACGCTCTATGGTCAGTCGCTGCGCTATTCGGCCGAGTTCTTCATCGAGTATTTCGCCCTCGACCTGATCATGGAGGACGGCGCTTGCCGGGGCGTCATCGCCATGAACATGGAAGATGGGTCCATCCACCGCTTCCGCGCGCATCACACCATCCTCGCCACCGGCGGCTATGGGCGGGCCTATTTCTCCTGCACCTCGGCGCATACCTGCACCGGTGACGGCAATGCCATGGTGCTGCGCGCCGGCCTTCCCTGCCAGGACATGGAGTTCGTGCAGTTCCACCCGACCGGCATCTACGGCGCCGGCTGCCTCATCACCGAGGGGGCGCGCGGCGAGGGCGGCTACCTCACCAACTCGCAGGGCGAGCGCTTCATGGAGCGCTATGCGCCGTCCGCCAAGGACCTCGCCTCGCGCGACGTGGTCTCGCGTTCCTGCACCATCGAGATCCGTGAGGGCCGTGGCGTCGGCGAGCACAAGGACCACATCCACTTGCATCTCGAGCATCTCGATCCCAAGGTGCTGGCGGAGCGGTTGCCGGGCATTTCCGAGTCGGCCAAGATCTTCGCCGGCGTCGACGTGACGCGCGAGCCGATCCCGATCCTGCCGACGGTGCACTACAACATGGGCGGCATCCCGACGAATTACCGCGGCGAGGCGCTGGCGGGCGATGCGGCCGATCCGGAAAGGACGGTTCCCGGCCTGATGGCGGTGGGCGAGGCGGCCTGTGTGTCCGTGCACGGCGCAAATCGGTTGGGTTCCAACTCGCTGATCGACCTTGTGGTGTTCGGCCGCGCGGCGGGCTTGCGCTGCGCCGAACTGACCAAGCCCAACTCGCCCCACGCCGATCTGCCGGCGGATGCGGGCGAGGCTTCGATCGCGCGGCTCGATCATTACCGCATGGCCAGCGGCAACACGCCGACGGCGGACCTTCGGCTCCGCATGCAGAAGGCCATGCAGGAAGACGCCGCCGTGTTCCGCACCGGCGAGACTCTGGCGCAAGGCGTCAAGCGCGTGGCCGAGGTGTGGAAGGCCGCCGACGACATCCGCGTCACCGACCGTTCGCTGGTGTGGAACAGCGACCTGATCGAGACGCTGGAGTTCGAGAACCTCATGCTGCAGGCGGCGGTGACCATCAACGGCGCGCTGGCCCGCGAGGAAAGCCGCGGGGCGCATGCCCGCGAGGACTTCCCCAACCGTGACGACGCCAACTGGATGAAGCACACGCTGGCCTGGGCCGACCGCGACAGGAAAGAAGTCCGCCTCGCCTACCGCCCGGTGCACGACTTCACCATGACCAGCGACATCGACTACATCAAGCCGAAGGCCAGGGTGTATTGATGGTCAAATCATGTGACGGAGCCCAACTGGTTTCCATGCTGATGGAAGAGTTGCATTGTTCCAACAAGAACCAGCTCGCCAACCGTCTTGGAGTCCCAGCCCCAAAGATTCAGTCTTGGGAGAATGCAGCATTTCTCAGCAAGACAATTGTAAGAAATGTAATTCGAACAGTTCGAGATGCCGCAATTAGAAATTCTATTTCACCGATTGTGGAATTCCGTCAACTCAATCATTTGCATGGGCATGATGCCGATACGCTAGTGAAGAAGATTGACAGCAAGGAAGTCTGCGAAAAACTGAAAGATGCAAAAGGCATTTATTCATTTTATGATTCAAGCGGCAGAATTGTTTATGTTGGAAAGACCGAGAAGAGCAATCTACTTGCCGAGATGACCCAGGCGTTCAATCTTATTCGCCCTAACTATTCTCGGAAGCTAGCGAACGGGCAAGGCAAGTTTAAAACCCATAGTCTAGCGCTTCGAGACACTGCGGAATTTGTATCCGCCTATGAAGTGGATACAAATGCTATAGGGAATGTTGAAGCCTTTCTGACAAGGGTCATTCCCAACGACGTAGTGAACAAGAAAACTGAAAACTTCGACCTGGGTTGAATCAATGGCCGAATTCGCACTACCCAAGAACTCCAAGGTCCAGCAGGGCAAGGTGTGGCCGAAGCCCACCGGCAAGCGGCTGCGAGACTTCAAGATCTATCGCTGGAACCCGGATGACGGGAAGAACCCGCAGGTCGACACCTACACGCTCGACATGGACAAGTGCGGGCCGATGGTGCTCGACGCGCTCATCAAGATCAAGAACGAGCAGGACCCGACGCTGACCTTCCGCCGCTCGTGCCGCGAAGGAATTTGCGGCTCCTGCGCCATGAACATCGACGGCACCAACACGCTGGCCTGTCTCAAGTCGTGCGACGAGGTGAAGGGCGACGTCCGCATCTATCCGCTGCCGCACATGCCGGTGGTGAAGGACCTCGTTCCCGATCTCACCCGCTTCTACGCCCAGCACCGCTCGATCGAGCCCTGGCTCAAGACCACGACGCCGGAACCGCAGACCGAGTGGAAGCAGTCACACGCGGACCGCGCCAAGCTCGACGGGCTCTACGAGTGCATCCTGTGCGCCTGCTGCTCGACGTCGTGTCCCAGCTACTGGTGGAACGGCGACCGCTACCTCGGCCCCGCCGTGCTGCTGCAGGCCTACCGCTGGCTGATCGACTCGCGCGACGAGGCGACCGGCGAGCGGCTCGACAATCTCGAGGATCCGTTCCGGCTGTACCGCTGCCACACCATCATGAACTGCGCCAAGGCCTGCCCCAAGGGGCTTTCGCCGGCCAAGGCCATCGCCGAGATCAAGAAGATGATGGTGGAGCGGCGGGTCTGACCCCAGCGGGCAAACCTCCACAGCACGTCAGAATTTTACCGCTCTTTGCTAATTCCCGTGTGCCGGTCATGCCATGCCTTGGACCGCAGCATTGGAGCCAAGGGCCATGAAATCACTGGTGTGAGCAGCAGGCTTGCCACGATGACGGCAGGCAGCAAATACACCGCCTGCGCCGAAAGCGCGGGAATCGACAGTACGGTGATCGCACCAGTGCCAAACAGCACGACGTTGACCATCAGCGCGACGAGAAACGCAATGTAAAGATTTGTGGTCATATCGCCACCTTTCCGTAGAACGCCGTCAGGTTTCCAACGTCTGTGCCGCGGAAGGGTTCCGTGTGGAGCCAACTTATGAGGCGCTGGCGGTCTTGTCTTCCTTCTTGTCTTTCTTGGGCGGGTCGGGCGTCAGCGGCACCACCTCGAACAGCTCGGCGTCCTTGTCGGCATGGGCGGTGCGATAATCTTTCACGCAGCGCTGCAGACCTTCCTCCAGCTTGGCGCGGGCGTCGACCGGCTTCAGGTCTGGCACCAGCTCCTTCTTGTTGAGGCGCGGCTTCTTCTTCTTTTTCTCGTTGGTCATATAGGCGACGAACGCCGTGTGACCGCCGTATTTCTTCTCTTTGAACACGGTCATCATGGTCTTGGACTGGCAGGCGCAGACCTCGAGCGGCACCTCTTTCATCATGAGATTGCCTTCCTTCACGGGGAAGAGAAGCTGCTTCTTCCGTGTGTCCTTGGCGCAAGCCGTGAATGCCGCGGTCTGGATCTCCGACATCTGCTTTCTCTTGGCATAGACCCGGATCTCGGCATCGTTCGAGCCACAACCGGCGAGCAGCACGCCAAGACCAGCGAGAATGGATAGCTGCTTCATGTGTCTGCCTGACATCATCATACCCCTTCAGCCACACATCGCGGCCCGCATTTTCCCGCTATGACGTCTATCAGAACGGCGTTTCCGTCCGGTGTGTGAGATCGTTAAAATTATGCGGGATGGTGCGGTGGGCCACGGCCCTTAAGCACAATATCCAATCCGAGTTGCCGGTGCTGGTTCGGTGTCTTAACTTTTCAACAAATTACCGGCGTGGATTTGCATGCACATCCTTTTGGGACTCATCGGGCTGCTTGGTGCAGCTGCCATCTGGTGGTGGCGGTTCAAGATGACCGGTGAATCGGCGAACGAGATCACCGGCGTGGGCGGGCGGGCGGTCGGCAAGCACAAGCGCCACACGTTCCGCAAGATTGTGGCGGAGACGCCCCTTCAGTCGGTCGATGATCCCGCCGCGGCCGCAGTGATCATGATGTACGCCGCAGCCCGGGAGTCTGGTCCGGTCACGGCAACGGTGGAAGATGCGATCCGCCGCGAAGTGGCGACCACCATGGGCATATCGGAACCGGCCGAACTGATGGCTTTCGCGCGATGGGTGGCCGGCCAGGTTGCGGATGCCAACAGTGTCTCGATGCGCTATGCGAAGCTCTGGGCTCAGAAACTGAACCTGCAGGAGCGGCGCGATTTTCATGGCATGGTCAAACGTGTCATCGAGGCGTCAGGCTCAAAAGACAGGTCGCAAGAGCATCTCCTTTCCCGGCTTGCCGAGCGCTTGTCGCTCGCACCGGAGAACAGCAAGACCGCCTGATCTCCATGCATCGTGAGAATCGGCACAGACGGGACGACTAGGCCGCAGGTTGGTCTGGTGCAGCCGCGAAAATCGCTTTATAGCCTCGCACCGACTCCACACCAATCGAAGAGGCCCACATGTCCCTCGACAGTTTCAAATCCAGGAAGACGCTCAAGGTCGGTACCAAGACCTACACCTATTTCAGCCTGAAGGCAGCGGAGAAGAATGGCCTCAATGGTATCTCGAAGCTGCCGTATTCGCTGAAGGTGCTGCTCGAAAATCTGTTGCGCCACGAGGATGGCCGCTCGGTCACCAAGGCCGACATCGAGGGCGTCGCCAAGTGGCTCAAGAACAAGGGCAAGACCGAGAAGGAAATCGCCTTCCGTCCGGCCCGCGTGTTGATGCAGGATTTCACCGGCGTGCCGGCCGTTGTCGATCTCGCCGCCATGCGCGACGCCATGAAGAAGCTGGGCCAGTCGCCGTCCAAGATCAATCCACTGGCGCCGGTCGATCTGGTTATCGACCACTCGGTGATGGTCGATTTCTTCGCCAACTCGAAGGCGTTCAAGCAGAACGTCAACCTCGAATATGACCGCAACGGCGAGCGCTATACCTTCCTCAAGTGGGGGCAGGGCGCCTTCGACAATTTCCGCGTCGTGCCGCCGGGCACCGGCATCTGCCATCAGGTGAATCTCGAATACCTCGCCAAGACGGTGTGGACCAAGTCCGAGAAGGTCAAGGGTAAGGCCATCACCTATGCCTATCCCGACACGCTGGTGGGCACCGACAGCCACACCACCATGGTGAACGGTTTGTCCGTGCTGGGCTGGGGTGTTGGCGGCATCGAGGCGGAAGCCGCGATGCTGGGCCAGCCGATTTCCATGCTGATTCCAGAAGTCATCGGCTTCAAGCTCCAGGGCAAACTCGCCGAAGGCACGACAGCAACAGATCTCGTACTCACCGTCACCCAGATGCTTCGCAAGAAGGGCGTGGTCGGCAAATTCGTCGAGTTCTACGGCCCGGGTCTGGCGCATCTGGCGCTGGAAGACATGGCAACCATTGCCAACATGGCGCCGGAATATGGCGCCACCTGTGGCTTCTTCCCGATCAACGCCGAGACCATCAATTATCTGAAGGGTACGGCCCGCGCGCCATCACAGGTGGCGCTGGTCGAAAAATATGCCAAGGCGCAGGACATGTACTGGACGCCAAGGGCTGATGATCCGGTCTTCACCGATACGCTGGAACTCGATCTCGGCGACGTCGTCCCGTCCATGGCCGGGCCCAAGCGCCCGCAAGACCGGGTGATGCTGACCGATGCGGCGCAGGAATTCCGCAAGGCACTTGCCGAAATGGCGGGTGGACCAAAGAACGCCACGCAGCCGCCGAAGACCAAGGCCGAGGCCCGTCTGGTTGACGAAGGCGGCAGCCAGCCTGTTCCGGAGATCGATCCGGAAGCCGAAGAGGAATTCCGCCGCCACATGGTGCGCGACAGCGATTTCGACATCGGCAACGGCGATGTCGTCATTGCAGCCATCACGTCCTGCACCAATACGTCGAACCCCAGTGTGATGATTGCGGCGGGACTTCTGGCCCGCAACGCCGCCAAGCTTGGCCTCAAGCCCAAGCCTTGGGTGAAGACCTCGCTGGCGCCAGGCTCGCAGGTGGTGACCGAATACCTTGCCTCGTCGGGCCTTCAGAAGGATCTCGACAAGGTCGGTTTCAATCTCGTGGGCTATGGCTGCACCACCTGCATCGGCAATTCCGGCCCGCTGGCCGAGGAGATCTCTGAGGCCATCAAGACGCATGATCTGGTGGCGGCCGCCGTGCTCTCCGGCAACCGCAACTTCGAGGGCCGCGTGAATCCTGACGTGCGCGCCAACTATCTTGCATCGCCGCCGCTGGTCGTCGCCTATGCGCTGGCCGGATCGATGAATGTGAACCTCACCACAGATCCCATCGGCAAGGACAAGAGGGGCAATCTTGTCTATCTGAAGGACATCTGGCCTTCCAACAAGGAAGTTGCCGCGTTCGTTCGCAAGAACGTCACCAAGAAGGCCTTCGCCAAGCGTTACAAGGACGTGTTCAAGGGTGATACGCAGTGGCGCAAGATCAAGGTTGAAGGTGGCGAGACTTACAAGTGGCCGATGGCGTCGACCTATATCGCCCATCCCCCCTATTTCGAAGATCTCAAGATGGAGCCCGATCCGGTGAAGAACATCGAGGGGGCAAAGATCCTCGGCCTGTTCCTCGACTCGATCACCACCGATCACATCTCGCCCGCCGGCAACATCAAGGTGTCGAGTCCGGCCGGCAAGTATCTGATCGAGGGCCAAGTGCGTCCTGAGGAGTTCAACTCCTATGGTGCGCGGCGCGGCCACCACGAGGTGATGATGCGCGGCACCTTCGCCAACATCCGCATCAAGAACCAGATGGTGCCGGGCGTCGAGGGCGGTGTGACCAAGCGCTTTCCGGGCGGCAAGGAAATGCCGATCTACGACGCAGCCATGACCTACCAGAAGGAAGAGACCCCGCTGGTGATCTTCGCCGGCAAGGAATACGGCACCGGGTCTTCTCGCGACTGGGCGGCCAAGGGCACCAGGCTTCTCGGCGTGCGCGCCGTCATCGCCCAGAGCTTCGAGCGCATCCACCGCTCGAACCTCATCGGCATGGGTGTTGTGCCGCTGCAGTTCAAGGAGGGCGAGAGCTGGCAGACCCTGGGCCTCAGGGGTGATGAGACCGTCACTATCGAGGGCTTGGCGCAAGGCTTGAAGCCGCGGGCCACCCTCAAGGTCCAGATCACCCGGGCCGATGGCAAGAAGGTCACGGCAGACGTCACCTGCCGCATCGATACGATGGATGAGCTCGACTATTACAAGAACGGCGGGATCATGCCCTACGTGCTCCGCAATCTGGCCCGGGCTGCTTAACCGGCAGGCAAGGTCTTTTACGCATTCGTGATTGCAGCACAACGGCTCGTGAGTGGTTCTTACGGGCCGTTTGCGCCATATTGTGTGCATGAAAAATGATCACTGCATCACGCGCCGCGGCGCGCTCCGCTTTGGTGCGGGCCTGCTTGGCGCCATGGCCGTGGCGCCGGCAGCGTCTGCTGCGCCCCCGACAACAGTCGTGGAGCTGTTTACCAGCCAGGGCTGCAGTTCTTGCCCGCCGGCGGATGAGATCCTGATGGAAATCCGCAACCTGCCGGGTGTCGTGGCGCTGGCCTATCACGTAGATTACTGGGACTACCTTGGCTGGCGCGACACGCTGGGAGGGTCCGAGTTTTCGCAACGGCAATATGACTATGCTAAGGCGCGCGGCGACATGGATGTCTATACACCACAAGTCATCGTCAACGGCGGCCGTCACTACGTCGGCAGCCACAAGTCAGAACTCATGAGTGCGGTGCAGGAGGCCTCACAGGGTCCGTTTGCGGCGCCAATCACATTGACGGATGGCGACCACGACATGACAATTACCGTAGGCGCGGCTTCCATCGAGGGTGAAGCCATGGTCTGGCTGCTACCCGTCCAGGCGAGGGTGGCGGTCAGGATCGAACGCGGTGAGAACGCCGGCCGGACCATTGAGTACTGCAATGTCGTTCGCCGCCTCGTGCCGGCTGGCATGTGGACTGGTGAAGCGGCATCTTTCCGCCTGCCCGCCGACGCCGTGATGGCGCCCGGAAGCACCGGCTGTGTGGCCCTGCTGCAGCGGGGCAAGGCAGGGCCAGTGCTGGGCGTGGCCTATTCCGGAGATCTGAATGGCTAGTGCAACCTGACTTTTGATGGTTCCATCAAATGTCAGGTTGCTCCAAAGGCCCTGCGCGCGTTGCTGCAAGGCCTTGATACAGAGATGCCAATCGGCGTTCGAGGGACGAGCCGGACTGGACCCGTCCCTCAGCTGTGCATCACATTTCGAGTTTGCCGGATTTGATGGTGACGTGGGCTGTTTTTGAATCACAGATCATGTTCGTCTTGCCCAGCTGCAGCAGTCCGCCGTCCGAGCAGTCAAACTTGTGATGGCTGTTGGCCGCGACGTTCATGTTGTGCCGCTTGCCGCCAGTGGGCGTGAACTTGACCGTATAAGCGGTCTTGTCCTTGTTATCGATGGTCAGCGCATTGGCTGCTGCGGGAAAGATGACGGCAAGCGCAAGAGCACCCGCCACGAAAACTCGCGTGTTCATGGACTTTCTCCTGATGTTTAAAGCAATCAGCGGTCCGGAGGAGCCTCGCCGTCGGTATCCAGAGGATCGTCTGATGGGTGCGAGTCTACGCCCATCGTCCGTATGCAGACAGTTACGAGTGAGTCATGAAGCAGCGCCAAATGCCGCGGAAGACTGGCGCAGTGTTGCCGCAATATGAGAGCGTCGCGAAAGTCTGGCCGCGGATTTGCCATGTTGATTGCCGGGCGGGACGGCAGACACCACCACCCCGTTCAGATGAACGAGGCGGCGGCGTCCATTCGCGTATTCGTTTTCAGGCTGCCTGGTTCAGCATCATGTCCGTCATGATGTCGGCATAGTCCCGGGGGTCGAGCGAAGGCCTCACGGCATCGGCGAGCAAGCCCTTGAAAGCGGGATCCGGCATCGCCTGCTGCATCTTGCGGAGCAGATTGACGCGCTCGGGATGGTTGATCGCGGGCATCATCAGCCGCGCATAGGCCATCATCTTCGCTGGCGGAATGGCCGACACGATGCGTCCTTCGATGGCATGCAGTTCCTCGTCGGTGAAGGCCTTGTGCAGTGCCTGGAGGAGTTCCGTTTCCTCCTCGTTCATGTGCTCGATGTCAGCGGCTGCGAACAGGGCATAGCGCCGATACAGGGCGCGGCCAGCCACGTCACGCCGTGACGACACGGCGACCTCGACCGCGCGGATCAGCGATTCGAGTTCTGCGAACGACTGCTCATGGTGACCGTGGTCTTCCGCCGCATGAGAGGATGCGCCGGGCGCGCGGGCTTCAAGCGCAACGTGGATTTCGCGGTTTTCGCCTTCCAGGTGCGAGCGGCCGAGAACGATCAGCTGGCGCAGTTCGGCCAATAGCCTGGGGGTCGTAACATCATTTGCAAAATCATTTGCGCCGAGCGCCGCCAGCATGCGGCAATGGCCGAGGCGCAGCGCCTTGTGGATGATGTGATAGAAGTTGTAGCGCGCCTCGTCAGGGGCGGAGGCAGTCAATACGGGGTTCGACAATCTTTTTACTCCTTGGTCTTGAACCAAGGATGCTGATAGTCACATGCCCACCGTTGTAATGTGATGTTCGTCACACTTTAGTAAAATTTTGTCCAAATGGTCAGTTCAAGGTTGCCTCCCAACGCCGTTCGAACCTTACCGCGCCGTCGTTCCTGACCTCGACGCGGGCGACATAGCGGCCCTTGGGCCATCCCTCCGGCGGGCGCTTCTTGCCGGAAAACAACAGATACTGTGCTTTTGCCCGGTCCAGTTTCGCGCGGTTTTCCGCCTTGAGGCCATCCGGGCCGTCGAACGTCACCACGATCTCGTCACCGGCCTCGAGGTTGATGGCCCACACATAGGCTACGGCGGCCGGCCAGTCTGTGGCGGGGGTCACGTTTTCGGCTGGACCACGGCCTACTTCGAGGTTTGGCAGGTCCACCGGTCCTGGGGCGAAGCCGCCGGCGATGATGGCGCTGTGTTGATAGGGCAGCGCGTTTGCCGTTTCATCGGTCCAGAGTTCATCGCCGGCGCCGCCGCACGACTGGTCTCCGCTCGTGCGAAATGGATCGACGGCCTTGCCGTCCTTGCGGACCGTGAGATGGACATGGGGAAAGGCGGCCATGCCGGAATAGCCGACAGCGCCCAACATCTGGCCCGCTTCGACACGGTCCCCCTTGCGCACGGCAAGCGAACCCTGGCGCATGTGGCAGTACTGGGTCTCCCAACCGCCGCCATGGTCGATGAGAACACCGTTCCCGCATTCGATCTTCTCGATGGCCTTGCGGTCCGCCTCCGTTCGCACCAGGCGATCGGCGACACCGTCGCGGGTGGCCTTCACCACGCCGCCGGCCGCGGCTACGACGTTCGCCTCGGAAGTGGTGTCGCGGATGCGGATGTCGGTGCCGTCGTGGCCATCATAGGTTTGTGAACCGCAGGCATAGTCCTGGAGTCCCGCCGACGGATCGTGATCCATATATTGCTGGACCCAGCAATTGCGTCCGGGATCGCACGTGATCGGCAGTCCGAGTGACAGATCGCCCGCCATCACAGGCGTCGCTGTGGCCAAGGCCGTCAAAATGAAAAAAGCCCTCATGGCGCGATCACACCATGAGGGCTTGGCAGAAAAAAGGAGACGATCAAGCCGCCTTCTTCAGCAGGCCGCGATTGATGATGCTCTCGGCAATCTGCACGGCGTTGAGGGCCGCGCCCTTGCGCAGATTGTCGGAAACCACCCACATGTTGAGGCCGTTCTCGATGGTGGCATCCTCGCGGATGCGCGAGATGAAGGTGGCGAAATCGCCCACGCACTCGACCGGGGTCACGTAGCCGCCATTCTCGCGCTTGTCGACGACCATGCAGCCGGGCGCCTCACGCAGGATCTCGCGAGCCTCGTCGGCGCTGATCGGCTGCTCGAACTCGATGTTGACGGCCTCCGAATGGCCGACGAACACCGGCACACGCACGCAAGTTGCGGTCAGCTTGATCTTGGGGTCGAGGATCTTCTTGGTCTCCGCCACCATCTTCCATTCTTCCTTGGTGTCGCCCGAGTCCATGAACACGTCGATGTGGGGGATGACGTTGAAGGCGATCTGCTTGGTGAACTTCTTCGGTGTCGGGGCGTCAGTGACGAAGATGCCCTTGGTCTGGTTCCACAGCTCGTCCAGGCCTTCCTTGCCCGCACCGGAGACCGACTGGTAGGTGGAGACCACGACGCGCTTGATCTTGGCCACGTCATGGAGCGGCTTCAGGACCACGACGAGCTGGGCTGTCGAGCAATTGGGATTTGCGATGATGTTGCGGCGGGTGTTGCGCGCCATGTACGCGGTCAGCGCATCGGCGTTCACTTCCGGCACGATGAGCGGCACTTCCTGGTCGTAGCGCCAGCATGACGAGTTGTCGATGACGATGCAGCCGGTTGCGCCGATCTTCGGCGACCAGTCCTTGGAAACGCCTGAACCCGCCGACATCAGGCAGAAGTCCACCTTGGAGAAGTCGAACTGCTCGAGGTCCTGGCACTTCAGCGTCTTGTCGCCAAAAGACACCTCGACACCCATCGACTTGCGAGAGGCGATGGCGTGGACCTCGTCCACCGGAAACTGGCGTTCTTCCAGAATGGCCAGCATTTCGCGGCCCACATTGCCGGTGGCACCGACGACCGCAACCTTGTAACCCATGTTTTTGCTCCTTGAGCCGTCCAACCCGTCCCCCGCGAGCCTTCGGGCTCAGCTTCCGGGCCATAAGGGGTGTCAGCCTTCCACCCCCGCGGGGGAAGGCCGGGGAGAAGGCTCACGCCGTTTTGGTGGTTTTCGTGAGTTTCGCGGGCACAGGCAGGCCGGCGCGATCCGCTGTCGCGGCGCGCGTTACGTCAAAGCTGGTGGCAATCCGGACCATGAGCTTCTGTTCCCTTGAACGGGGCGGGTTCTAGCAGGTCCCGATTGCAAGTCAACCGCAACAAAAGGGGGTTGGCAGCGGCCCGGCACTCGGCTATCTAGCGCGCCCAGCGATCTACGGACACGTCGTCCAAGCGGAGAGGTGGCAGAGTGGTCGATCGCGCCGCACTCGAAATGCGGAGTACGGGTGACCGTACCGGGGGTTCGAATCCCTCCCTCTCCGCCATCTGACTCAAAGAAATAATTCTCCCCATCCGACTGTGGTCGGATTTTTCCGTTGTTCTCGAGGGTTGTGGGGGTAGGGTTGTTTACCAGCCTCGGCGCTATGGAGCCGGGAAGCGCTCTCTCTGGGCCGATATTCTCCGGACCTGTTGACTGCGCGGTTCTAGTACGTTCGATACAAGTGATTGAAATTTAATAGTATTCTTGGGGCGACGAAGCGTAGTTTCGGGTTGGTGCCAATTGGTCAAAGATGGGATTGGGATCGAATTTTTACGCGATGACGCCAAGCGACTGATCCCTCCATGCTGTCGGGCTTGCAAACCGATGTTCAGATTGAGAAATTGACCATCAGAACGTGGCTGATCCATCATCGTGGACGAGAAACGAGTGCGGAAAAAGCTCGAAGGTCTGGGCCGGAGGGGATAACGCTAAGTCATGTTCACTCCACATCACTGCAAATACACCGCTCACGACCTCACGAAGCTGTCCCCGCCCGGCTCCGAGGATCAGCTCTCCATGTCCTTGTTCGACGCATCGGTTGACCTCAATCCTCACCAGATCGAAGCTGCGATGTTTGCGCTACAGTCACCGCTTGCAGAGGGGGCAATCCTTGCCGATGAAGTCGGCTTGGGCAAGACGATCGAGGCCGGAATTGTCCTTTGCCAGAAATGGGCCGAGCGAAAACGGAAGCTCATCATCATTTGCCCAGCTGCGATCCGCCAGCAGTGGGCGGCGGAACTGATAAGCAAATTCAATCTTCCGGCGGTCGTAATCGACGCAAGAACCTATCGCCAGATGAGAGCCGAGGGCATCGCGTTTCCGTTGTCCCAGAAGCGGATTGTCATTCTTTCATATCATTATGCTGCCAAGCTTCAGGATGAGTTGCGCCAGATCGAATGGGATCTGGTCGTGATCGATGAAGCCCATAAGCTGCGCAACGCATACCGTCCAAGCAACCGTATCGGGCAAGCTTTGCAGTGGGCTGTTGAAGGGCGGAAGAAACTCCTGCTGACGGCGACGCCACTTCAGAACAGCCTGATGGAGATTTTCGGGCTGACGAACTTTATCGATCCCAACATCTTCGGTGATGCGAACAGCTTTCGGTCGAAGTATGTGAATGCAGGTGGCGATCTGCCAGAGCTTCGGGCCCGTTTGGCGGATTTCTGCAAGCGGACGCTTCGAAAACAGGTGCTCGAATACGTCAAGTACACCCAGCGGCGCGCCATAACGCAGCCATTCTTCCCAGCGGAAGACGAGCAGGCACTGTATGATGGCATCACCCGTTTACTGCAAAGGGAGGACTCTTATGCCATACCTTCCCAGCAGCGCCATCTGACGGTCCTGATCCTTCGGAAGCTCCTGGCTTCGTCCTCCCAGGCGATTGCAAAAACGCTCGAAACATTGCGCGCCCGTCTCGAGTCGCTTCGGAAGGGTGAGCCTGTCAAGGGCGACCTGGCGGAATTGATTTCCTTTGAAAGTGAACTAGAAGAGGAAATCCTAGAAGAGTGGGATGAGCAGGATGAATCGGATGCGGCTGGTCCGGAGCACATTGACTTCGCCAAACTTCGCCGGGAGATCGACGACATCTCCAGATTGATCCAGCTGGCCCATTCGATCCAGACGGATACCAAATCAAAGGCACTGCTGAAAGCGCTCGAGATCGCCTTCACGGAGCAGCAGCGCATGGGGGCGCGACGGAAAGCCCTGATCTTCACCGAGTCGCGGCGCACACAGGACTACTTGCGTAACTTCCTTGAAAGCAATGGCTACGCGGGCCAGATCGTGACTTTCAGCGGCACGAATTCCGACCGCAGGGCGCAGGACACTTACGAGCGCTGGGTTGCTGACCCGAAGAATGCAGATCAGATCACCGGATCGCGGGCCATAGACGTGCGTGCCGCATTGATCGATGAGTTCCGCGACCACGCATCGATCATGATCGCGACTGAGGCAGCTGCTGAGGGCGTAAACCTTCAGTTCTGCTCTCAGGTGATCAATTACGACCTGCCCTGGAACCCGCAACGGATCGAGCAGCGCATTGGCCGCTGCCATCGCTATGGCCAGACGCACGATGTTATCGTTGTGAACTTCCTGAACGAACGCAACGAGGCCGACAAGCGGGTGCATGCCCTTCTCACCGAGAAGTTCAACCTGTTCGACGGTATCTTCGGTGCATCGGATGAAGTGCTGGGGACGATCGAGTCCGGCGTCGACTTCGAGAAGCGCATCCTTGCAATCTATCAGGACTGCCGTACGCCGGAGGCCATCGCGGCGGCATTTGACGAATTGCAGGCCCAGCTGGAAGAACAGATTCGCATCCGGATGGAAGACACTCGCCGTGCCCTCCTCGAAAACTTCGATGAGGATGTTCACGCCCGATTGAAGCTCCGGCTTGCCGATGCCCGCGAACAGTTGGACCGTGTCGGCCGCAGGTTCTGGGACCTGACCAGTGCGATCCTGTCTGGCAGTGCGACTTTCGATGAGGCCCATTTGGCCTTCGATCTTGTGGAACCGCCAGCTGCCGACATTCGCCCCGGGCGTTATCATCTGATGTCGCGAAATTCCGCAGCTGATCGTGCCACGAACGAACACGGATATTTCCTTTACCGCCTGTCGCATCCACTCGGCGAACATGTCATCGCCGCCGCCAAGGCTGCCGATACGCCGGTTGCAGAATTGCGCTTCGACGTGAGCAATCATCCGGTGCATGTGGCAATCGTCGAGGCGTTGAGGGGCCGCCGCGGCTGGCTCACTCTTCGCAAGTTGACGGTCACGACCTTCGAGACCGAGGAATACCTCCTGTTTTCCGGAATCGATGACAACGGGCGTTCCATCGACCACGAAGCCTGCGCCAAGCTGTTCTCGGTCGGTGCAGAAACTCACCCCATCGATGCGCCAGCCAGCACCATCGCCGGCACCCTTCAAGCGGAGGCGGAACAGCACGCCAGAGCCACCCTGAACCGTTCGCTTGAAGCCAACAACAAACACTTTGCCGCCGCGCGGGAACGGCTGGAGCGTTGGGCCGAGGACAAGATCTACGCGGCCGAAAAGGCGCTGAAGGACACCAAGGAGCAGATCAAGGGCGTCCGGCGCGAGGCGCGTGTGGCAACCACGCTGGAGGAAGAGGCCTCCATCCAGGCCAAGCTGCAGGAACTGGAGCGCCGCCAGCGCAAGCAGCGGCAGGACATCTTCACCCAGGAGGACGAGGTGGCGGAAAAGCGGGACCAGCTGATCGCCAATCTGCAGAAGCGACTCAGCCGCGGCCACGCGGCCGAAACGCTGTTTACGATTCGCTGGGCGGTCGTGTAGACCAGCCCGATAACATCAAGGAAAATCAAGACAATGAGCAATTTCGACGCCCTGGTTGCCAAGCTGCGCGAAATCTTCCAGATCGACCGGCCTGAACTTGATTTTGGCGTCTACCGCATCCTGAATGCCAGAGCGGGCGAGATCGAGGACTACCTGACTAATCGCCTCAAGGCGCGGGTGGCCGAGGCGCTCGCTGCGGGAGCGGCTGCGAATACGGAAACGCTGAAGGCAGCATTGGCGGATGCCGTCAAGCAGGCTGAGGACCTTGGCGAAAACCCGGATGACATGAAGAAGGTGAAGAAGCTCCGTGAAGAGCTTGCCACCGCCAGCGCAGGCGCGTCCGAGCATGAGAACCAGGTTTTCTCGCACCTGCTGACCTTCTTCTCGCGTTACTACGACAAGGGCGATTTCATCAGCCAGCGCCGCTACAAGGGCGACACCTATG
>CAZECZ010000010.1:0-50310 GCA_964510815.1 uncultured Aestuariivirga sp. | reverse complement strand
TGGCCGATCCCGGCCGCTGCCGCACCAGGACGACCCCCGCCACGGACACATAGGCGCCATTCTTCGCGGCCTGAGCTTCGCATTGTCGATGACCCGCGCGTTGATGCACCGTGTACGGAGGAATGACATGGGATGCGCCTTGAGCGACAGCTTGATGGTCTGGTAGTCATTCACGACGTGCTCGGAGAGCGGCATCTCGGGCAGCAGCACCTCCGTTTCGGCGCCGGCATCGCGCGCATCGGCAAAAGCGAACAGCGGCAGCGGCAAGGTTTTCGCCAGCGCCTTCACCTCCCACAGTGCCTGCCGCCGGTCGAGACCGATGGAGCGGAAGGCATCGGCGGCGGCGAGCTTCTCCAGTGCCGGAACGGGCACACCATGACGGTGCAGATCGGCAATGGCGCCGGGCCCCACCAGCGCCGCATCCGCCTCGCGAAGCCCATCCACCTCACGCAAGCCCAGGCGCAGGGCGAAGCCGTCGCCGCAGCACTCCTCCAGCGTCGAATCCCACCCCGAGAAACTGACATCCGGCGACCTCACTTCCACGCCATGTTCGCGCGCGTCGCGCACGATCTGTGCCGGCGCATAAAATCCCATGGGCTGCGAATTGAGCAGCGCGCAGGCGAACACGTCCGGGTAATGGCACTTGAGCCACGACGACACATAGACGAGATGGGCAAAGCTCGCCGCGTGGCTCTCCGGGAACCCATACTCGCCGAAGCCCTTGATCTGGTTGAAGCAGCGCAGCGCAAAGCCCGCGTCATAGCCGCGCTCCACCATGCGGCTCACCATCTTCTGCTCCAGCCTGCCGATGGTGCCGCGCCGTCTAAAGGTCGCCATGGCCTTCCGCAACTCGTTCAATTCACCCGGCGTGAATTCGGCGGCCACCATGGCGAGCTTCATCGCCTGTTCCTGGAACAGCGGCACGCCCTTGGTGCGGCCGAGCACCTGCTTCAATTCATCCGGCGGACCGAAATCGGAATGGGGTGCCGGATACTCTTCCGGCTCAAGTCCATCGCGCCGGCGCAAATAGGGATGCACCATGTCGCCCTGGATGGGGCCGGGGCGCACGATCGCCACCTCGATGACGAGATCGTAGAAGCAGCGGGGCTTGAGCCGCGGCAGCATGTTCATCTGGGCCCGCGATTCGACCTGGAACACGCCGATCGAATCCGCCCGGCACAGCATGTCATAAACGATGGGGTCCTCGCGCGGCACGGTGGCCAATGAATAATGGAGGCCGTACCACTGCTCCATCAGATCAAAACACTTGCGGATGCAGGTGAGCATGCCGAGGCCGAGGACATCGACTTTCAGGATGCCGAGCGTGTCGATGTCGTCCTTGTCCCACTCGATGACAGTGCGGTCCTCCATCGCCGCATTGCCGATGGGCACCGTCTCGTCGAGCCGGCTTTTGGTCAGCACGAAGCCGCCGACGTGCTGGGAGAGATGGCGGGGAAAGCCGGAAATCTCATCCGACAACTCGATCACCTTGGCAAGTAATGGGTCGTCCGGATCGAGGCCTGCCTCCTTCAGCCTCCCGTCATGCATCTCCTCGCGCATGCGGCCCCAGACGATGCCGGCCAAGGCGGCG
Source organism: uncultured Aestuariivirga sp. (assembly GCA_964510815.1). Lineage (GTDB taxonomy): Bacteria > Pseudomonadota > Alphaproteobacteria > Rhizobiales > Aestuariivirgaceae > Aestuariivirga. Next base: position 48,719 of record CAZECZ010000010.1, on the reverse strand, counting down.
GTCACATCCTCGGAAAGCCCCATGACCTTGCCCACTTCGCGCACAGCCGAACGGCCGCGATAGGTGATGACGGTGGCGGCGAGCCCCGCCTTCTCGCGGCCATAACGCCGGTAGATGTACTGGATCACCTCCTCGCGCCGCTCATGCTCGAAATCGACGTCGATGTCGGGCGGTTCCTTGCGCTCCTCTGAAATGAAGCGCTCGAACAGGAGATCGATCTGGTTGGGATCCACCGATGTGATGCCGATGCAATAGCACACGGTGGAATTGGCCGCCGAGCCGCGGCCCTGGCAGAGGATCGGATCGTCGCGGCTGCGGGCAAAATTCACGATGTCATGAACAGTGAGGAAATAGGGCGCGTAGTTGAGCTTGTCGATCAGCGCCAATTCTTTGGCAATGCTCTCCTTCACCTTCTTCGGGACGCCCTGCGGGTAATGTTCCTTGGCACCCTCCCGGACCAGATGCTCGAGATGCGATTGCGGCGTGGTGCCCTCGGGGATCGGCTCTTCCGGGTATTCGTATTTGAGTTCGTCGAGCGAGAACTCGCAGGCCTTTGCGATCATCACCGTATTGGCGATGGCCTGGTGATGATCGCGGAACAGGCGGGCCATCTCATCGGGCGTCTTGAGGTGCCGCTCGGCATTGGCCTCCAGCAGATAGCCAGCCTCGGCGACGGCAACACCCTCGCGGATCGCCGTTACCACGTCCTGCAGCACACGCCGCGAGGGATGATGGTAGAGCACGTCATTGGTGGCAACCAGCGGCGTGCGGGTCGCGTGCGCGATCTCGGCGAGACGGTTGAGCCGTTCACGGTCATCGCCGCGATAGAGATGGCTGGCGGCAAGATAGAGCGGCGCCTTCAGCCGTGCGCGGATCTCCCGCAACAGCGCGACACTTTCCGGCAGCAGCGCGAAGATCATGCCCTCAGCATGGGCGTAGATGTCATCGAGGGTGAGGATGCACTCCCCCTTCCCCGCCCGCCGCTGGCCGAGGCTGAGCAGGCGGCAGAAGTGGCCATAGGCGGCGCGGTTGCGCGGCCAGGCAAGCAGGCTCGCGGCATCGAGATCGAGCCTCGCACCGACGATGAATTTCACCTCCACATCCTTCGCGGCGGCATGGGCTCGCACCACGCCCGCCAGCGTGTTGCGGTCGGTGACGGCAAGGGCGGAAAGACCGAGATGCTTCGCCTGCACGGCGAGTTCTTCCGGATGCGAGCCGCCGCGCAGGAAGGAAAAATTCGTCGTGCATTGAAGTTCGGCATAGCCGGTCATGACGACAATCCGTGCACGAACCATTTGGGCCGGGCCTCACCCGTCTCGCCATAAAGACCTTCGCGGTAAAGCCAGTAGCGCCGCCCTTGGGCATCTTCGATCACGTAATAGTCGCGCGGCCGCTCGCCATCGGCCAGCCGCCACCATTCGGGCGCCACCCGCTCCGGTCCTTGCGATTTCACCACCCGGCGCGTCACCCGCCGCCAGGTGAAGCGCATCGGCGGGCCATCGGGTACGGAAGCAAGCACGGTGGCAGGTTCGGGATGTTCGAAGATGAGGAGCGGGCGCGAAGGGCCCTCATCCCCCCTTCGGGGACCTTCTCCCACCTGCGGCGGGAGAAGGTTTTTCCGACCTTTGCCTTCTCCCGTGCGGGAGGTATGGGAGAAGGGCGAGCCCGCGAGCGGAGGCCGGATGAGGGCTCTTCCCGGCTTCTCCGCCCGCTCGGGGATATGGCTCTCCACCGCCTCCAGCGTCACGATCTCCGTTTCATGCCGGTTCAGCACGCGATCGTTGAGCTGCTCCATCGCCAGCGTGCTGTCATCTTCCATGAAGCCATATTGCTGGACGTGGGCCATGGCGGTCTCGCGCGCTTCCAGCGTCATGGCATCGATGCCGAAGCCCGCATCGATGGTTTCGAGCTTGGGCTTGAGCACACGCAGGATATGGGCGGGATCGTGGGTCGCCGCCGAGAACCCGGCGGGCAGGCTGGCCCGCGAGCCATCGGTGCGGAACAGCTTGAGCAGCAGGCGGGTGGCACCCTTGGCCTGGCGCTCGAGATCACGGGCAAGCGCGGTGACGAGCCCCATCAGCACGGTTTCGAGCCCTTCCGAACTGATGACCGGCTCCATCAGCGCCCGGTGCGCCATGAAGGATGACGGCGGATTGAGCGGGTTCAAGGGCTCATCGCGGTGCCCCATCATCTCGTCGAGGCGCAACAGCACGTTCTCGCCGATCACCTCGCCGCGGAAGCGCCGGGCCAGCGACGCCCGAGGAATGGTGAGCAGGCTGCCGATGGTCTTGAGACCGAGACGGCGCAGCGTGCGGGCGGACTCGGCATCGATGCGCAGGGCTTCGATGGGAAGCGCATCCAGTTTCGGCGCGTCATACCGCGCCAGCGCCCAGGCTGCCCCGATGGTTTCGGCAATGGCACTGCGGGCCGTGAAGCCGTAAGCCTCAAGACGCGTGCGCATCTCCGCCAGCATTTTCGCCTCGCCGCCGAAGAGATGGGGCACGCCCGTGACATCGAGGAAAATGCCATCGGGGGTGTCCGGCGCCACCCACGGGCTGTAGCGCTCGAGCCAGCGGCAGAGGCCGAGCAAGCTCTTCATATCCTCTTCCGCCTCATGGAGATCGGAAAGAAGATCGGGCACCTGGGCGCGCGCATCCGCCAGCCGCTGGCCCCGCATGAGGCCAAAGCTGCGGGCCGTTGCATTCACCGCCACCAGGCGCAAGCCCTTGGCACCGGTCTCAACCAGCGCGAAGGGCAGACCCCTGGGCGGCGGCGGTCTGCCCTGTTTTGTCCGTCCACGGATGAATCGTTCCACCGCGAAATCCGGGAACCAGAGAGAAACGATGCGCCGCATGATGCCATTCCAAAGTCCAGGCGCCGGGACGGCCGCCCCGGGCGCGGGTGAGTTCGACGTTCCAGTGGGGAGCGCCCGGTGCCAGCCCGTCATGGGGCGGACTGCGCGAGGAGGCCGAGGCAACCCGCCAGCGCGTGTGGCTCGCGGTAGCCAAGGCCTCGTCGCGCCCGAAGACCAGAAGCCCCGCCGATTTTCCGGCATGGGCAGCAAGCTGCAGCCGCCGCGTCGCCGTAAGGTCGGCATGAACGCCATCGGCATCTCCCATCACCACGGCCAGCGCGCCCGATTTCAGCGCCTCCTCCATGGTCCACAGCAGTGCCACCGGCTTCCTGAGCGTCACCGTGACGAAGCGGCGGCGCGAAAGCCCCAGCCGCTCCAGCCCATGGCCATAGAGACGGCCGTATTCGCGTTCCTCCTTGGCCAGCCGGCACCACAGCAACGGACGGCGCTCGGACGTGTCGGCCATGCGGCGCAGGCTGAGCGCCAGCGCAAAACCCATGGCCGCCGGCATGTCGCCGTAAAGGGCAGGCGACACGTCATGAAGGCCGCCCCTCGCCAGCCCGGAGGTCGGCAGATGGCGGTCGAGATCGTCGACGCCCATGACCCACGGCATCCCGCGGGTCCTTGGTGCATCCAGCCGGCCTTCCATCCGCTCGATCCGCGCGATGTGATGGCGCAGCGCCTCGATCAGAGGGCCAATCGTTTCCTCTCCCCGGGGCACAGAGGCAAAAGCACCCCTCGCCCGCATTTGACGTGCCGGTTCCATACGCATGACTGAAATGTCCTATATGTTCTTCTTTTGTTCCATATGTGAAAAGAAGAGTCAAGATAGGAATTTATTTTGCCGCTGTTGGCAACTGGCAATGATCAAGAGGATAACTGCGAACAGGGCTGCCAAAAAATGACTGCGGCGGAGCAAGTGCACTCAATTTCCAAGGTCGTTGCAACACGCCTGCGCAGATCGACCTCATGATCGCGCTGTGGCGGACCTATCGCGGCGAAGACGACCATGAGGGGTTCCGCCACTGGCTGGAGCGTTTCCACAAGGTCTCGGATGCCCGCTTCATCACCGGCGCGAAGGCTAATGCCGTCATCACCGCGCTCAAGGCCATGGCCTCCCGCAAGGCCACGGCCTGATCCCCTGAAACCCATTTTCCGCCGTCCCAGGCCGGGGGTTTCGTCCCCCGGCCGTTTTGTTGCCATTTGCTGGACCTTAAAGGAGGGTATTAAGGAGGTTGAGGACGTTTTCCGGAGGGGAGGCAGCCGCCACACCCCCGAAACGGCTCCACGGGCTTCCCCTTGGCTTCGCATTGACCGAAAGCCCCGCGCTGCCATAAGACGGCCTCACCACGGATTGCCGCGGCCGTTCCCGACCGGCACCCGGAGCGACGGAGCTGGACCGGCGGCCCTAGTCTCACCTGCCCTGGAACCGCAGCATCGCTGGGTTGACCGTCGTTCAAGTCGCGAGGTATAGTGACGGCAACCCAGGCGGCCGCGGCCGGTCCCGATCGGCGGCCTGGTGTGACGGCGCTGGACCGGCAGCTCTAGTCTCCCTCTCATCGTCACCAGAAAAGTCATTGGGGAGGACGCGCGTCTCCCCCCATGCGTCTCCGGAGAAGCTGTTATCCGGGAGACATGCAACCCTGCGCCCCTCCGCCATCTGCCTCCGACGCCAGGCTCCCTGGCCTTCTGCACGAGATCGAGCAAGCAACCGACCGTGAGACGGCGCTGTTAGTTGCTTCCGTCAAGGGCGGGCAAACCGTCTATTTCGCCTTTGATCCCGCACCGGATAGCTGGCTTTCCCAGATTGCCGCGCCGGGCAACTGACGCTCACAGCTTCTCTTCCTTCACCTTCAGCGCGTCGGACAGGCGTGCCTTGGCGCTGCCCGGCTTCAATGGCTGCTGCTGGCTCTCGTGCGGGCTCCAGCCGGTGAGCCAGGCGATGTCGAGAGTGGCGCGGATGCGGCCGTCGGCATCGGCGAAATTGCTATGATAGGCGTTGACGGCCGCCCCCAAGAGCCCACGCGTCACAGGCGTCCGCGACCGGTCCGCCATCACATTCGAAAGTCCCAACTCGCGGATCTCGTGGATCAACGCCACAGCATCGGCATAGCGCACCGTGGTGCGGTCGAGGTCGGCGACGGGCAGCGCGAAACCCGCCCGCTGCAACAGTCCTCCCAACTCGCGGACATCGATCATCGGCGCGACGCGCGGGCTCACACCGCCCGCCATCAGCATCTCCGCCGCCAGCCAGGACTGGCGCAACTCGCTCAGCGTATCGCCGGCGAACAGGCAGGCGAGGAACAACCCATCCGGCTTCAGTGCCCGGCGCATCTGGATCAGCAGCCCCGGCACATCGTTCGCCGACTGCAGGTCGAGCACGCTGAACACCGCATCGAAACCTTCCGGCGCAAGATCCAGATCTTCAGCGGCAGGAGGCTCAACTGCCACAGCGTCCTTCACCTGCCCGGTCTCCAACAACCGCGCTGCAATCGGTTCGGGCTCGGCAGCAATCACCAGAGCCCGCTCGAAACTACGCGAGATGAAGGATAGCCGCTCGGCAAGTTCCTCGCCGATGGTGCGGGTCAGCACATTGGGCTCGGCCCCGCGCTTGCGCCGCCTGCGGGTCTCTGCCAGGGCCCGGTCGAAAACCCGCATCAGCCGATCAGGGTCTGCCGCACGGTGGTCCATGTCGCGGCATCAGGCGCCACGATCAGGCCTCCATCATGCCGCGACGGGCGATAGGGTGTGCCGTCATAGTGGGCCGAATAGCCCCCCGCCTCCGCGTGGATCAGCACGCCCGCCGCGTGATCCCACGGCATGATCTTGTAGTGCACCGCAAAATGCACCAGTCCGTCGGCGATGATGCGGTATTCATAGGCCGCACAGCGATAGCTGAAGGACGCTTTCACCTTGGACAGGCTGGCCGTGGTGCGTGAGCGCTGCGGCTCCGGCATAAGGTACCAGGACGTCAGGCCCGTCAGATCGGCGAGCGGCGCCGGCTCAGCGACCTTGAGATCGCGCGTCTTGCCATCCGCATTTTCAGCCCAGGCGCCCTGCCCTTTCAGCGCCTTGCGCCAATCACGCCCCACCGGATCGTAGATCAGGCCGCCAATCGTCTCACCTTTCGACGTCACCGCCGCCATGACGCCGAACAGCGGCAGCCCCCAGGCAAAATTGGACGTGCCATCCACAGGGTCCACGATGATGGCAAGATCCGCATCTGCGATCTCCGACAGTAGCGAGGCATCACGTTCCACCGATTCCTCGCCCACGAAGGCAGCACCCGGAAACGCCTTGGCGCAGGCGTCCCGCATCCGCCATTCCGCCTGTTCATCGGCATCGGTCACCAAATCGAGCACGCCGGTCTTCTGCCGGATGTCGTCACCTGCAAGACTGCGGAAGCGCGGCAGGATCTCGACATCCGCCGCCTCGCTCATGATGGCGGCCAGGCGGTCGAGGTCGGTGCGCGAAAAGGTCATGGTGATCAAGGTCTCCTGTTTTGCCACCGCTGTTAAACCAATCGGCAGGATGAATCCACGCCCGTGGCGAACTCTGCTAACCTAGCGTCATGGAACTCCGGCTGAACGCGGTTGCCAGCCATGTCTGGCGTGGCGTGGTGGATGTGCTGACCCCCAGCCAATGCCTGGGATGCGGCCAGCCCGTGCACGAGCCGGCAAGTCTTTGTGTCTCCTGCTGGTGCAAGCTGACGTATCTGGATGACCCCGTCTGCGACATGCTGGGAACCCCCTTTGCCTATGACCAGGGTTCGGGAGCACTGAGCCCGGCCGCGCTTGCCAACCCGCCGCCCTGGGAGCGGGCGCGGGCGGCGGTCGCCTTCGATGATGCCAGCCGCAAGCTGATCCACGACCTCAAGTACCATGACCGTCAGGAAGCTGGACTGCTCATGGCCCGCATGATGGCGCGGGCGGGACGCGAGTTGCTGGTGGAAGCCGATCTCATCGTTCCCGTGCCGCTCTATCGCTGGCGGCTGTGGCAACGGCGCTTCAACCAGTCGGCCGTCCTGGCAAAGGAACTGTCAAAGCGATCCGGCAAACCGTGGAAGGGAGACATCCTGCTTCGCCGGCGCCGCACACGCAGCCAGGTCGGTCTGGATCTCCAGGAACGCCGCCGCAATGTGAAGGGCGCCTTCGCCCTCACGCCGGATGGAGAAGCCCTCGTTGCCGGAAAGACCATCTTGCTGGTCGATGATGTGCGGACGACGGGAGCGACTTCTGGCGCCTGCGCCGAAGCCCTGCGAACCGCCGGTGCGGCAAAGGTGACACTGCTCAGCTTCGCTCTTGTTCTCGCACCTGCAAAATTCCATATTTGAAGACATCATGAGCATGCAACCCAAGATCACCATCTACACGACTCCCTGGTGCCCCTATTGCCACCGGGCCAAGGCTCTCTTGAACAGCAAGGGCGTCACGTTCGAGGAAATCGACGTCCGCGACCCGGATCTGCGGCGCGCGATGACCGAACGGGCCCACGGCCGCTACACCGTGCCGCAGATTTTCGTGAACGGCACGCATATTGGCGACTGCGACGGAATTCACGCCCTCGACCGGCGCGGGCAACTCGATCCTCTGCTGCGGCCAGCGGCGTGACTTTTCGCACTGCACTCATCCAGATGCGCACGGGGCGCGACATGGCCCGCAATGTCGCAGATGCGAACGACTTGATCCACCGGGCCAAGGCGCAGGGCGCCGTCTTCGTCACGACGCCCGAGATGACCAACATCCTCGAGCCTGACCGCCCACGCTTGCGAGGGCTGGCCAAGACGGAAGCCGAGGACGACAGCGTTGCAGCCTTTGCTGCATTGGCTGGCGACCTGGGCATCTGGCTCAACGTCGGGTCGCTGGCCCTTAAAGGGCCTGGCGACAAGCTCATCAACCGCTCACTGTTGTTTTCACCGGATGGCCGGATCGCGGCCCGCTATGACAAGATCCACCTGTTCGATGTCGACCTGCCAACGGGCGAAACCTTGCGCGAATCCCATGCCTATCAAGGTGGCAGTGAGGCCATGCTCGCCGCAACTCCCTTCGGCATGCTCGGCATGACCATTTGTTATGACCTGCGCTTCCCCCACCTTTACCGTTCATTAGCAAAATCGGGCGCCTCATTCTTCACGATTCCCTCGGCCTTCACCGTGCCGACGGGCGACGCTCACTGGCATGTGCTGCTGCGGGCCCGCGCCATCGAGACCGGCGCCTATGTACTGGCGGCGGCACAGGGCGGCAGGCACGAATCGGGACGTGAGACCTATGGCCATTCGCTGGCCATATCGCCCTGGGGAGAGGTGCTGGCGGAAGGCGGAATTGATCCGGAGGTCCTGATGGTTGACATGGATATGGAACAGGTGACGGCGGCACGGCGGCGCATCCCCGCCCTCGCTCACGACCGCCCCTTCACGCTCGAAAGCTTGAATCCCGGCCCCACCATTGCTACGTCTGATCCATGATCCGGTATGATCTCATATGTGACCAGGGCCACGAATTCGATGGCTGGTTCCGCGACAGCACGGCCTATGACGAACAGGCTGCGGGCGGGCTCGTGAGTTGTGCGGTGTGCGGCTCCGCCAAGGTCGGGAAGCAGCTGATGGCGCCCGGTATCCCTTCGAAGTCCAACCGCAAGGACGCTTCACCCCAGAAGATGGTGGCCGGACCCGTCGACCCGCGCATGCAGATGATGATGCAGATGATGCGCGAGATGCGGAAGCACGTGGAGCAGAATGCGGAATATGTCGGCGACAAGTTTGCCGAGGAAGCCCGCAAGATCCACTACGAGGAAGCCGAAAAGCGCGGCATCTACGGCGAGGCCACCGCCGATGACGCCAAGGAGCTGATCGAGGAAGGGATCGAGGTCCACCCCCTGCCCCGGCTTCCCGAAGAAGGCAATTGATGGGACGATCTCACTGTCTCCACCCCGGGCCCGAATCCGGGGACGGAGACAGGAGCATTTGCGTGAAACGACTTCAGGCCGAAAATCGCTTTTCGTAATCCGCCTTGAGACGCCGCCAGCTGTCCCAGAAGGGCTCTGGCGTGGTATCGGAAAGACGGTCCGCCAGAACATCGAGATGAGCGTGCCAGCCGCCGCTGACGTTGAGCAGCGAGTCGCGGTCAGGCAGACGGTGATGAACTAGCGTCAACAACACTCTTTGTCCCTTGGGCTGAAGCTCAAACGAAACGCCTCCGCTCCGGCCCCAGGTAATGGCGAGCTTGTGGGGTGGGTCGCAGGCGGTCACCTCGCACACCATCCGGTGCTCTTCGGGGAAGCCGTCGGGCCGCTGGCCGGGCGACGGCATCAGTTCATCATTGCGCCAGACCAATTCGAGGGCGGCACCAATTCTGGCTTCCATCTCGCCCGCCGCCAGCCATTGCTTGCGCAAATCGCTATCCGTGAGATAGGCCCACACGCGCTCGATGGGGCCAGGAAGAAGCCGCTGGATGGTCAGCGTCATGGGTTCGCTCAGCGTGCCATAGTCGTCGATGGCGGCAATTTCAGTCATGTCCTGTCTCCTTTGGTCTTGGATGATTGGCGTTGGTCGTCGTCGCGCAGCAGCCGGTCGAGAACATCGAGGCGTGCTGTCCAGAACTGCTCGTAGAAATTCAGCCAAGCCTGCGCGCTCGCCAGGGGCTCAGGAGCGAGCCGGCACATATGGGTGCGGCCCTTCACCTCGCGGCGAAGGAGCCCGGCTTGCTCCAGCACCTTGATGTGTTTCGAGGCCGCTGCGAGAGACATATCGAGGGGTGCGGCCAGTTCGCTTACGGTGCGATCGCCGTCCGACAGAGCGCGAAGCATGCCGCGGCGAGTTGCGTCCCCAAGGGCGTGAAATACAGTGTCGAGATATCGTGCATGATGTTCAACCATGTGGTTGAACATTTCACATCTCGGTCACATTGTCAACCGTTTGGTTGAATATATTTGGGAGGCCCTATCCGCGTCCGATATACGGCATCTTGGTCGCCATCACGGTGACGAACTGGGCGTTGGCCTCCAGCGGCAACGAGGCCATGTAGAGGACCGTCCGGGCAACGTTTTCGACATCCATGGTGGGTTCCGGCGCCGTGGTGCCGTTGGCTTGCGGCATGCCGGTCTTCATCTTCTCCGTCATCTCGGTGCCGGCGTTGCCGATGTCGATCTGACAGACCGCGATGTCATACTTGCGCCCGTCGAGTGAGCCGGACTTGGTGAGTCCCGTCACTGCGTGCTTGGTGGAGGTATATGGCGCCGAATTGGGCCGCGGCGCATGGGCCGAGATCGAGCCGTTGTTGATGATGCGGCCACCGCGCGGGGATTGGTCCTTCATCACGCGGAAGGCTTCCTGCATGCAGTAGAACACGCCCGAGAGATTGACGTTCACCACGTTCTGCCACATCTCGATCGAGAGGTCCTCGAGCAGGATGGTGCCGGGCGCACCGGTGCCGGCATTGTTGAAGACAACATCGACGCGGCCGAACTTGTCCTTCGCGGCGGCAAACAACGCCTTCACTGAAGCGGGATCGGCAACATCGGTGGCAACGGCCAGCGCATTGGACCCGATGGACTTTGCCGCCTCGTCCAGAAGTTCAGCCCGGCGGCCTGCCAACACGACCGCATAGCCCTCGCGGCCAAAGGCTTGAGCCACCGCCTTGCCGATCCCCGAACCGGCACCTGTCACCACTGCAACCTTCATCTCACCCTCGCTTCAAAGCTTTCCATGCAGCCACGAACTGGCCTGCGTTCCGGGCGACATCATCGGCGGTCATGCCCGGTTTGTAAATGTTGGAGCCGATGCCGAAGCCGTCGCAGCCTGCATCCGCCCACCCTTGCATGTTGGAAGGTGTCACACCACCCACGGCATAGAGCCTGACATGTGCCGGCATGACCGCCTTCCATGCCTTGATGGTCAGCGGATTGACCGTCTCCGCTGGGAACAGCTTGAGATGGGAGGCTCCAGCCCGTAGCGCCGTAAACGCCTCTGTTGCGGTATAGACGCCCGGCATCGGCACCATGCTCAAGTCGACGGCCCGCGCGATGACCGCAGGATTACAGTCCGGCGCCACCGAAATCTGGCCGCCCGCCGCCTTCAGCCTGTCGACGCTCTCGATGTCGAGCACCGTCCCGGCACCCGTAATCAGCCGTCCTTTGAAATGATCGGATAGGGCCGCGATCGACACGAAGGGATCAGGCGAATTCAGCGGCACCTCGACGATGCGAATGCCTGCATTGAACAGCGCCTCGCCGATCGCCACCACCTCGGAGGGTTTGACCCCGCGCAAGATGGCAACGATGCCGGTCGCCTTGATGATATCGTCGAAATTCATGGGATGATCCCCGCTTTGCGTGCGATGATGGCGAGACCTTTCACGATGGCATGGGGGTCTCCGTAACGGACATTGAGCCCGGCCATCTCGATCGCTTTCACATATCGCCCGCCGATGCCAGGCGAAGCCAGGACAGCATAGGCTGCATCCTTAGGATTGTCGCGAATGGCATGGGCCACTTCCGTACCGATCACCTGACCTGAAAGAAAGGACGCAATGGACTCAGGCGCAATTTCGCCGAACAGCCCCAACGAGCGCGCCGCAAAGATGCGGTGCAGAAACCCCGCGGGATCGGCGAAGGCCGCCCCCACGCCTGTTGCGAAGGCCTCCTCGTCATCCGGCCCATCCTTCATGAGCCGGCCAAGAATGGTGTGGTTTTTCAACGCCGCGAAGACTTCGCCCGTCACATAGGTCGCATAATGTGTGAGGCGCTCGCCCTCGGTGGTGATCCATTTCGAATGCGTACCGGGTGTCACGAAATGCGAGACGCCCAGATCGAGCGATCCGAAGACCTGCACCTCCTCACTCCGCATCACCTCCGGCATGCCATCCGCGCCGCGGTGGCTGAGTCCGGTAGCAAAGGCAATGCGCCGGCCAGATGCCGTCTGATGATGGTGCAGTGCCCCGGCGAGATCGGCCGCACTGGCCGGGCACGGCAGGTAGGGCAATTCGATCCAGCCCTGACGCGAAGTGATCATCCCCGCCGCCATGACCGGCAACGACGTGTCCCATACCCCGATGTGCTTCTCCAGCGCCTCCTCGAACCTGCCATCCGCCACGGCAAGGATGCCCTCGGGTGCTGACACCGTGTCCCAGACGGCGCCGGAGGCATCCGCAAGATAGGCGCGGAACGAGGTGGTTCCCCAGTCGAGCGCGATGAAACGGTCGGCCATCGGCTAAAGCTTCTTGACACCGTCCATCTTGAATTTCGCTTTCACGTCCTTCAGCGGATTGCGCAGCGGCGCGCCAAAGGCCGGTGCCTCGATCTCGAACACGTCGCCATCCTTGGGGCTGACACCATCGGCGATCGACAAGGTGGCTGTGCCGAAATAGTGGATGTGGAGGTCACCCGGCCGCCGGAAACCCTCATACTTGAAGTGGTGATATTCGAGGTTAGCCAGCGTGTGGCTCATGTTGGCCTCGCCAGTCAGGAATGGTTTCTCCCAGATCACCTTGCCGTTCCGTACGATACGGCTCATGCCCTCGATGGCGGCGGGTGGCGCACCCATGATCATCTCTGGCCCGATGGAAGAATGGCGCAACTTCGAGTGCGCGAGATAAAGATAGTTCTGCCGCTCCGTGACATGGTCGGAATACTCATTACCGAGCGCGAAACCGAGCCGTACCGGCCGGCCTTTGTCATCGATGAGATAGAGCCCGGCCAATTCCGGCTCCTCGCCGCCATCAAGCGCGAAGGAGGGCTTGGGCAAGGGTTGGCCGGGTCCGACCAGCCACGAGCCGTCGCCCTTGTAGAACCATTCGGGCTGGACTCCTGGTTCGCCTTTTCTTTTCGGCTTGCCACCTTCAAGGCCCATCTTGAACATCTTGAGGCTGTCGGTGAGGTCCTCGGCACTCCCTGAGAGTTTCTTGTGCATGCCGTCGCGCGCAGCCGCCGAACCCAGATGGGTGAGCCCGGTTCCGGTGATGATGCAATGGGCCGGGTCCGGGTGATCGACCGGGGTCAGCACCCGCTTCTGCTTCAGCGCCTTGGTATAGTCTTCTGTGCTGCTTGTCACGAGCGACTGGGCCACGGCGGAAAGCTTGCTGCCGTCCTTGAGCGCCAACCGGGCCAGGTCGAGCGTGGTCGTCACCTTTTTGAGCAGAACAATGTTATCGCCATCGACCAGACCCACACGCCGCTTGCCCTTGCTGTCTACGATCTGCACCAGGTTCATGTCTGCCGCTCCCATTGGCTGCTTGTTTTGTACGACAAATAACGCAAGCACGCGCCGTGCGAAAGCGCATTCTTGGTTGCGTCAGCGCTCCATCGGCCAGGTGTCCGCCAGCTTGTAACCATCGGGCCACGGATCATCCGGGTCAAGCATGAGCGTCGATTGTCCGGTGATCCACGCGCGGCCGGTGATGGTGGGGATGATGGCGGCCTTGCCGCCGACGGTGGTGGTAGCCGCAATCTCACCGACGAACCGGCTCTCGATGATGGAGCGCCCGATGTATCTCTCGCCTTCCGCCATCAGACCCTTCGCGTGCAGCACAGCCATCAACGCCGAGCATCCCGTGCCCGTGGGCGATCGGTCGATCTTGCCCGGATTGATGACACAGGCATTGCGGCTCGATGGGGAGCCGTCAATCCGCTCGAGTGGACCGGTGATGAACGCGAAAGAATAATGGTCCCAGCCCGGAAGCTCCGGATGCGAGAAGCCAAGCTGTTGATTGCCCGCCGAGACAATTTTCCGCCCGATGACGGCAAGATCGCGCGCTTCGTCCGGCGTCATGGCAAATCCCAGTGACTTGCCGTCGACCATCACGAAACTGTCGCCGCCGAAGGCCGTGTCGACGGTGATGGTGCCGAAACCTTCGACGTCCAGCGGCACGCCGATCCGGTCGGCGAAGGCTGGAACATTGCGGAGCGTGATTGCTTCTGCCTTGCCATTCCGGCACCGGGCGGTGACGTGCACCAGTCCCGCCGGAGCCTCCAGTACCAAGCGGGTTTCGGGTTCAGTCATGGGGATGATGCCGGTATCCAGCAACACCGTCGAGACGCAGATACAATTGGAGCCCGACATGGGCGGTGTGTCCTCCGGCTCCATGATGATGAAGCCCATCTGTGCCAGCGGGTTCCTGGGCGGTACCAGCAGGTTCACATGACGGAAGACCCCGCCCCTGGGCTCATTCAACACGAAGGACCGCAGCTTGCCGTCACCGGCAATAAAGCGCGACTGTTCCCACAGCGTTTCGCCTGGCGGTGGTGCAACACCGCCGATGATGACATCTCCCACCTCGCCCTCGGCATGACAGCCGACAATCTGAACCGATTTGAGTGTGCGCATGCTGTCCAGCCTCCCGCCGCCGGAAATTCGCTCTTGCCAGTTTCGTCGTTTAAAGCCATTTGCATGCCGACAGTCCAGAAGGTCTCGCAATGAAAAAGCTCGAACATTTCGTCGAATCGATCATTCTCGCCTCGCGCTGGCTTCTGGTGGTGTTCTACCTGGGCCTTGCCGCCGCGCTGGCGCTCTATGCCATTTCGTTCGGCAAGAAACTCCTCGATTTCGTCGGCAAGATTACCGTTCTGGAAGAGACCGATACGATCCTCAAGATGCTGGGACTGATTGATGCGGCGCTGGTGGCGAGCCTGCTCGTCATGGTGATCATCTCGGGCTACGAGAACTTCGTCAGCCGCTTTGACAATGCCGACGGCGAACTGTCCTGGCTCGGCAAGATCGATGCCGGCTCGCTGAAGGTCAAAGTCGCCTCCACCATCGTGGCCATTTCCTCGATCCACCTGCTGCAGGTCTTTCTCAACGCCCAGCAATACGCCGACGACAAGCTCATGTGGCTCACCATCATGCACATGGCATTCGTCGTTTCAGCCCTGTTTCTCGCCTACATTGACAGGGTCATGGCGCAGACCAAGAAGGACAAGGGCGACGAGCATTGATCAGAACAGATGCGAATTGACCAACATGTGCACGGCGATGCTGGCGGCATAGCCAAGCGCGATGGCCCACGTCCACTTGATGTGCGACATGAAGGTATAAAGCCCGCGGGCCTGGCCCATCAGCGCCACGCCGGCCGCCGAACCGATTGACAGCATCGACCCGCCGACGCCGCAGGTCAGCGTGATCAGCAGCCACTGCCCGTCCGACATCTGCGGATCCATTGTGAGGACGGCAAACATCAGCGGAATATTGTCGACGATGGCGGACAGTGCACCGATGATGATGTTGGCGGGCGTCGGCCCCAGGTCCGCGTAGAGAAGTTGTGATGAGAGCGTCAGATACCCCAGCACGCCCAAGCCCCCCACGGCGAAGATGATGCCGAAGAAGAACAGCAGCGTATCCCACTCGACCCGCGCGATTTGCGTGAAACTGTCGAAGATCATGTCTTCGTCTTGATGGCGCCGCCCCTTCTTTTGCAGGAAGAACGCCCACATCTGCAGGTAGCCAAGCCCAAGCATCATGCCCAGCGCCGGTGGCAGGTGCAGAAAGTTCTTGAAGCTGACGGCCGTCACGATGGTTGCCGCGAACAAGAGGATCACGCCCCGCGCGCCCGGTTTGAAGGCGACGCGCTCGGTGCGCGGTTCGGGTTTGGTGCCCGGCACGGCGAAATGCATGATCACGGCCGGAATGATCCAGTTTACCACCGACGGCAGGAACAACACGAAGAACTCGAAGAACGACAGCTTGCCCTTCTGCCAGACCATCAGCGTGGTGATGTCGCCAAAAGGCGAGAAGGCGCCGCCCGCGTTCGCCGCCACCACGATATTGATGCAGCCAAGGGCGACAAACCGCGGCGAATGAGATCCTACGGCCATGACCACGGCACCCATGATGAGCGAAGTCGTCAGATTGTCGAGCGCAGCCGACATCGGGAAGGCCAGGAACCCGGTAATCCAGTACAGCTGGCGGTACCCAAGCCCCATGTTGACGAGCTTGGCGCGCAGAACATCGAACACACGGCGCTCTTCCAGCGTGTTCACATAGGTGATGGCCACCAGCAGGAAGAGGAAGAGCTCACCATATTCCTCGATGATATGGACCGCCTGCTCGTGGGCCGCATCGGCCTTCCCCGCCTGCATGTAGGCAATGCCGATCAGCGCCCAGATCACCCCGCCAGCCAGCATGACGGGCTTCGACTTCCGCATGTGGGTGGCTTCCTCGAAGATCACCAGAACATAGGCGGCAATGAAGACGAAGACTGACAGATAGCCGGCCCAATGAGTGGTGAGGTCAAGCATGGAAGGGTCTACCCCCAGGGAATCGAAATGGTTTCGCCGATATCAGGCACGAGGAAGGAGTGAGGGTCAATCTTTCGTGCCGCCAGCGCTTGTGCCAGTGCCTTGGGTGGCGCGTCAATGGCTTCGTCCGTAAGCTGAATCGTGCCGTGGTGGATTGCGAGGCTGGTCCGGCTCTCGAGCAGTTGGTGGGCCTCCGCTGCATCATCCGGGTTCATATGCTGCGGCTTCATGAACCAGCGCGGCTCATAGGCGCCGATGGGCAGAAGTGACAACCTCGGTGCGCCATACCGCCGGCGGATCTCGCGGAAGCTGACACCATCGCCGAAGCCCGTATCGCCGGCGAAATAGATCGACCCGGCATCGGTTTCCACGACGAACGCGCCCCACAGGGCCTGGTTGGTGTCGAACGCCGTACGCTTGGACCAATGGAACGCCGGCGTGACCGTGATGCGAGCCGCTCCGGCGCCGACGCCCTCGTGCCAGTCGAGTTCGTCGATCCGCAGACTACGGTTCGCCTTGGCAATGAGCCTCGCGTTTCCTTTTGGTGTCACAACGCGAGGCTTGTGGTGCCGCGAAATTTCGGTCAGCGCCGGGAGGTCGAGATGGTCGTAGTGATTGTGGCTCACCAGCACCAGATCGAGCGGCGGCATATCCTCGGCCGCGAGCCCCGGCGGCCGCACCCGCTTCGGGCCGGCCCACGGCGTCGGGCTGGCACGTGGCGACAGGAAGGGGTCCGTCAGGATGTTAAGGCCGGCGGCCTGGACAAGCACAGCGGAGTGTCCAATCCAGGTAAGACACATGTCGCTCCCTGTCACCCGTTCCGGCGGCGGCGGATAGTGCCGGTTCTCCACCCAGCGCGGCCAGCGTGCCCGCTTCCCGTTGAACTGCCATTTGAGCAGGTCGCCGAAGCTCGCTTCACCGCGGTGCCCGTCGATGTGATAGCGGGCACCGTCGAAACGGTAAGACAGTCCCCGCTGCGCCATCGTCACACGGTCCGGAGATACCATTCGAAGTCGCGCGCAATCGGTTCGGAGTAGAACCGGTCGGCTTCGACTTCCTTCAGCGTGCAATAGGTATCGACGAACTCCTTGCCGAAATACTCCTTGAGGATGGAGGCCCGCCAGAAGGCGTCGATGGCATCGAACCAATTGCCGGGGATGTACTTCGCACGCTTCTCGTAACCGTTGCCGACCACCGGGTTGCCGGGTTCCACCTTGTTCACGATGCCATGGTGCATGCCCGCAAGGATCGCCGCCATGACGAGGTAGGGGTTGGCGTCTGCACCGCTGGGACGATGTTCGATGTGGCAGGCCTTTGCGGCACCCGCCGGAATGCGGATCGAAACCGTGCGGTTGTTGATACCCCAGGAGGCCGACACCGGCGCATAGGAATTGCGCCGGAAGCGCCGGTATGAATTTGCGTTGGGCGCGAAAATCAACATCGACTCCGCCATTGCCGACTTGAGGCCGCCGATCGAATGCATCAGGAGTTCGTTCTGGGTTGGATCTTCGGCGGCGAACAGGTTGTTGCCCTGATCGTCGGCGAGGCTGACGTGGATGTGCATACCGGAACCGGTCCACTCGGCATAGGGCTTGGCCATGAAGGTTGCCGCCAGCCCGTGCTTCTCGGCACAGGCCTTGATCAGCCGCTTCAGCATCAGACCTTCGTCGCAGGCATCAAGAATATCGAAGCGGTGGCGCAACACGATTTCCATCTGGCCCGGCGCATATTCGGAAATCAGCGTCTTCGCGGGCAAATCCTGGATGTCACACCAGGCATAGAGATCCTTGAAGAACGGCGCGAAATCATCCGTATCCTGAAGATGGTAGGCCTGGAAATGTTGTGGCCGCGCCTCGTTGATCAGCGACTTCGGGGCCATCGGCTTGCCGGCCAGCGCCGACTCGCGGTCCATGAGGAAGAACTCGAGCTCGACCGCACCGACCGGCGTCATGTTGAGTTCGGACTTGAAGCGATTGACGACCTTCTCCAGCGCGTTGCGCGGATCGGCATAGTGCGGCGTGCCATCGAGGTCATGCACCGCGGCCGTATACTGCGCCGTCTTCTCCATCCACGGCACCCGTACGAAGGTGCCGGGGATCGGCCACATCAGCATGTCGCGGTCGCCTTCGTCAAAGACAAGGCCGGTTTCGGGGACATCCTGTCCGGTGACGTCGAGCACCAGCGCCGAGATCGGCATGAAGCGGCCATCCTTCCAGGCCGGCACCACCTCGTCGCGGCGGAGCACCTTGCCACGGGCGACGCCACACATGTCGGTCCACACGACCTGCACGCTTTCGATATCGGGGTTTGCGTCAAGAAACGCCTGGGCTTCGCCCTCGCGGCGGGGGAATACGAGAGTCATGTTCTTCTCCGTCAACTCATCAGTTCGCTCAAGCAGCCGTCCAGTCCGTCAATCAGCTGGCCGACATGCGCCTCCCTCGTCGAGGGGCAGATGAGCATCATGTTGTGAAAGGGCGTGACGATCACGCCACGGTTCAAGAGATAGCGGTGCACCGCCTCGTCAATCGGCTGGTGAATCACCTTCGCAGCCTCGCCACCGTTTCGCGGGCGCTTGGGAGTGCACATGAACTCCACGCGTGCGCCGACCCGGACGACGTGCCACGGCACGCCATGTTTGATGATGACATCGGCAATCCCTTTCTCGAGTCGCTTAGCGAGCGCGATGAGGGGGCCGAACGCCTCCTTGGTGAAATAGGTCTCCAGCATGGTGCGCATCAGCGCCAACTGGATCTTGGACCCCGACAGCGTCGTGCCGATGCCGGAATGGCCGGGTGAGCGCGTTTCGAGGAACGTGCGAATGCGGGCCGCGACATCGGCGGTGAACCCGTAGATGGCGGCAGGGATGCCGCCGGCGATGGGCTTGCCCAGCACGAAGCCGTCAGGTTCCAGTCCGTGCTCGCCGGTATAGCCACCGGGGCCGGAAGACATGCAATGGGTCTCGTCCAGGATCAGCAGCGTTCCCGTCCTACGCGTGATCTCGCGCAGTGCCGCGTGGTAGCCTTCGTCCGGCAGCACCATGCCGACATTGGTCATGATCGGTTCAGCCAGCACACAGGCGACATCACCTCCGGCCAGTGCGGCCTCGAGTGCCGGGATGTCGTTGAACTCCACCACCTTGGTGAACTGGGTGAGATCGCGGACCTCGCCAATCAGTGCGGGATCGGCATGGGCAGTACCGCCGTCGATGGTGACATAGGTGTCGTCCACCGCGCCATGGTAGCAGTGGTTGAAGACCAGGATTTTGTTGCGGCCGGTGATGGCGCGGCACCACTTGATGACGGCACGGTTGGCATCCGACGCTGTCGCCGTCACTTGCCAATAGGGGAGGCCGAAACGCTCTTCCAGCAGACTGCCAACGATTGCAGCGTCGGCCGACGGCATCATGGTGGTAAGGCCGTTCGCCCCCTCGCGCTGCAGGGTCTCTACGACCGGGGCGGGCGAATGGCCGAACATGGCACCGGTGTCACCGAGACAAAAATCTGTGTACGTATGGCCGTCGGCATCAGTAACATCGACGCCACTGGCAGTGCTGACGAACAGTGGAAATGGCGTGCCCCAATCCACCATCCAGTGCATGGGAACACCCTTCAGCCAATTCTTTGACGCGTCCTCGGAAAGCCGCTTCGAGTTCGGGTTGCGCTGGGTGAAAAGGGCATCTTCACGGGTCAGCATGGCCTTGATGGAGGCATCCGGGATGGTTCGCGCCATGATATCCTTCTTGGCTGTGGACGTTGAGTTGTCTCCTAGCACGCCACCGGGGGGGCTCCACAACCCCCATGGATTTCTGCGGCGGAATCTGGTTTAGGAAGCACCGCAATAAAAGGAACGTGACCCATGGCCCGCACCGTCTACGTCAACGGCGAATATCTTGATGAAACGGAAGGGAAAATCTCGATCTTCGATCGCGGCTTCCTGTTCGCCGACGGCGTGTATGAAGTGACTGCGGTGGTGAACGGCAATCTGGTCGACTACGACCCGCACATGGAGCGGCTCGAGCGCTCGCTGAAGGAATTGCGCATCGGCTGGCCCTGCACGAAGGTCGACCTCAAGAAGATGCACCTGGAGTTGGTGGAGCGGAACAAGCTGAAGGAAGGCATCATCTACATGCAGGTGACACGCGGTGCCGCCGACCGCGACTTCAAGTTCCCCAAGGACGCCAAGCCAAGCCTCGTCGCCTTCACCCAGGAGATGAGCCTGGTCGACAATGCCAACGCCAAGACCGGCGTCAAGGTCGTGACGATCCAGGACTTGCGCTGGGCGCGGCGCGACATCAAGACCGTGATGTTGCTGGCGCCGGCGCTCGGCAAACAGGAGGCCTATGAGAAGGGCGCCCATGAAGGCTGGATGGTAGAGGATGGTTTCGTCACCGAAGGCACCTCGTCCAACGCCTACATCATCAAGGACGGCAAGGTCATCACCCGTCCGCTGTCGAATTCCATCCTCGCCGGCTGCACCAGGCGGAGCCTGTTCCGCCTGGCCAAGGACCACGGCGTCGAGATCGAGGAACGCGCTTTCACGCCGGAAGAAGCTTATGAGGCCGACGAAGCGTTTCTCACATCCGCATCGCAATTCGTCATGCCCATCGTCGAGATCGACGGCCACCGCATCGGCGGCGGCCAGCCGGGTCCCGTGACGAGGACGCTCAGGGAATTGTTTTTGGAAGAGGCCGGCAAATAGCCTGCCCGGATTTCGATGGCAGGCGTGACCTTCGATTGAGGAAGACAGCCACCCTCAACCGGAGTGAGGCAGAAATGCAAATCGAAGTCTATCCGTAAGCATCAACATCAAGCGAAACGCTCGCCATGCTTGCGGAAGCCTCGAGAGCATGTAAGCTGATGAGAGGTTTCACCAGGCCACCTGAAGCAAGCCGTATGGGACCATGGCGATGAGTAAACCGCGATCTGTAAAGCAGGTTCCTTCGGCGGGCGCTGACGGTGAACCGGAGGCGCGCAGTGGCGATCAGCATAACCCGGATACGCGTGACGAACTGATCCACGCCATGGCTGAAACTTCGCCCGCCATGCTGTGGATGGGCGACGAAAACGCCAAATGCGTCTTTCTCAACCGGGCCCTCAGAAATTTTTGGGGGGTCGATCCGAAGGATCTCTCAAGTTTCGATTGGTCCGACACCATTCATCCCGACGATGTCGAAAAACTTGCGGTTCCGTTCGCGGCAGCGATGCAAAAACAGACGTCTTTCGAGGTCGAAGCCCGATACCGCCGGGCCGATGGAGCGTACAGAACGCTTCTCACCCAAGCCAACCCGCGTTTCCATTCCCGCACGGGTCAGTTCCTGGGCATGACGGGCGTAAACACGGACATAACCGATCGCCTGGCCGCCGAAGACCATACACGCATGCTCATGGGGGAACTGAACCATCGGACCAAGAACATCCTGGCCGTCGTCCAGGCCGTGGCACGCCAATCTGCCAAGCATTCCTCGCTTGACGACTTTCACACCATTTTCAAGGAACGAATTGCCGGTCTCGCGGCAAGCAATGATCTTCTACTACGCAATGCCTGGGCCGGCGTTGACATGGCAGATCTGATCAACTCTCAACTGACGCATCTCAAGGATTTTCTCGGGAACCGAATCGTAGTGTCGGGGCCTGCAGTTACTATTACCGCAACAGCTGCTCAGACACTTGGCATGGCCTTCCACGAACTTTCAACCAACAGTCTCAAATATGGTGCGCTCTCCTGTGCTGCCGGCCAAGTGTCGATCGCGTGGGCCTTCGATGATCCAGCCGGACGTCTTCGCATCTCATGGAGGGAAACAGGTTGTGGCCCGGCCCACGCTCCCGACCACAAGGGATTTGGACACCTCGTCATCGTGGATATGGTCGAATCTGCCCTTGACGCTCAGGTTGAAACAACGTTTGGCGAGGCTGGTTACACCTGGTGCGCCACGGCACGCTCCAATCGCGCGCTCTTGGCATGACAACTTTGACTATCGCTGGCTTTCCTGCCACCGCGGGTTGATCCACGGTTCCTGATTTGACGGCGGCAGCGGTTCGCGGCCGAGGATGTGGTCGCTGGCCTTCTCGCCAATCATCAGGGTCGGTGCGTTCAGGTTGCCGTTGGTGATGAGCGGCATGATCGAGGAATCGGCGACCCGCAGGCCCTCGATGCCGATGACGCGGCATTCATGGTCGACCACGGCTGCCGGATCATCCGCCGAGCCCATCTTGCAGGTGCCACACGGGTGATATGCGCTCTCGCAATGTTCGCGGACGAAGTCGTCGATCTGCGCGTCGTCTTGAACTTCCTTGCCCGGCTGGATTTCGTCGCCCGCATAGCGCGCCATGGCGGGCTGCGCCATGATCTCGCGGGTGAGGCGAATGCAGGCACGCCACTCTGACAAATCGTCCGGATGCGAGAGATAGTTGAAGACGATCCGCGGCGCCTCTTTCGGATCATTGCTCCGGACGCGGACGAACCCGCGTGACTTCGACCGCATCGGCCCCACATGCACCTGGAAGCCGTGGTTGTTGAAGGCGACCTTGCCGTCATAGCGCATGGCGGCGGGAAGGAAGTGATACTGGATGTCGGGATATTCGATGCCGGCTGCCGAACGGATGAAGCCGCAGGATTCGAAATGGTTGGTGGCTCCAAGCCCGGTACCGAACAGCATCCATTCGAGACCGATCAAGCCCTTCGAGAACCAGTTGAGCTTCGGATAGAGCGTCACTGGCTCCTTGGAGACGAGTTGGAAATAGACTTCGAGATGATCGTGCAGGTTCTCACCGACGCCGCGAAGTTCGTGCCGCACCTCGATTCCCGCTGCCTTCAGCACCTCCGGCGCACCGATGCCCGACATCTGCAGAAGCTTTGGGGAATTGATGCTGGAGGCCGCGATGATGACCTCTCGGGCCGCCTTCGCCACATGTCTTTCGCCAGCAATGTCGTATTCCACGCCGACCGCACGCTTGCCATCGAGAACGACGCGATGGGCCAGCGCCTGCGTGACCAGCGTCAGGTTGGGCCGCTTCAGTGCCGGCTTCAGGAAGGCATTGGCGGCCGACCAGCGCAGCCCCATGTGCACAGTCATCTCCATGGCGCCGAAGCCTTCCTGCTGGCGGCCATTGTAGTCCTCGGTCACCGGGTAGCCGGCTTCGCGTCCGGCCTCGACGAAGGCCTGGTAGAGCGGATTGCGCCGCGAGCCCCGGGTGACATGCATGGGCCCATCGGTGCCGCGCCAGCCTTCCTCGCCGCCGTGGCTGTGTTCCATGCGCTTGAAATAGGGTAGTACATGACGAAAGCCCCAGCCCCTGGCGCCCATCTGCTCCCACCCATCGAAGTCCCTGGCGTGGCCCCTCACATAGACCATGCCGTTGATGGAAGAGGAACCTCCCACCACCTTGCCGCGCGGCGTCGCCAGCCGCCGGCCGTTCAGCTGCGGCTCCGGCTCGCTCTCGAAGCCCCAGTTATAGAGGCGCATGTTCATGGGATAGGACAATGCAGAAGGCATCTGGATGAAGGGCCCGCGATCGCTGCCGCCAAATTCGAGAAGCAGCACGGAATGCTTGCCGTCCTCGGTCAGGCGGTTGGCCATCACGCAGCCCGCCGAGCCCGCCCCGACGATCACGAAATCAAATGTGCCTGACGTCATCGGTTGCGGCGTCCCGGATCAGACAGGGCCTCAAGGTCCTGGATGCGGCCTTCCGTCTCGGCCCAGCCGGCGTTCACCGTGGCGGCGACCAATGCCTCGGCCACGAACAGCGGCACGATGTTCGAGTCCCAAGATGACGGCGCTTCAATCCTCAACGGCAGGGAATGCACGGCAAGCCTCGCAATGGGCGAAATCCACTGGTCGGTAATGAGCACGATCTTGATGCCCCGCTCTTTGGCCAAAGCGGCAAATTCCAGCATGCGCGCGTCATACCGGCGGATATCGAAGCATACGACGACATCGCCCTTGGTCATGTCGAGGAGGTGCAATGGCCATTGCGGCGGCACCGGCGCAATGAGGCTGACGCCGGGGCGCGCCATCTGCAGATGGGTCTGGAGATAGATGGCGAGCGCCTGGGTGATCCGCCCGCCCATGATGGCAACCTGCCGCTTGCGGTCGGCCAACAGCGCCACGATCGAGTCGAAGGCCCGGTGGTCCAGGAGCTTGAGCGAACCCGACAGGTTTTCCATCGCGGCACGGGCGAAGCGGTTCAGGATATGGGCGTCCGGCGCTGCCGCCGACCAACGGTCATGCTTGGCGATCGGGTTCTGCAACTGGGCAGAAAGCTCGGCTCTGAGCTGCTCCTGAAAGGCGGGGAAACCCGGGAAGCCGATCTTCTTGGCGAGTCGGAGGACACTCGGCGTCGAGACATCGGCCTCCCGGGCAAACTCGGTAATGGAAACCAGTCCGGCCATGGGATAGTTGGCGAACAGCGTGGCCATCAGCTTGCGCTCGGCAGCGGTGAGTTCGCCGGACTTGAGCCGCAGCCGTTCCGCGACGGTCGTGCTGCGGTGCTGGCCAGCCATGTTCTGATTTCCTCCCAGCTACCAGTGTAACGAATTTGACAGTATGATTACAATCTGAAATTATCGCTTCAACACCTGCCCGGTTTTGATCTGGAGTTTCCTGAACATGGGAGCCTTGCTCCGCGACGGCGAAGAAGCCCCTTTCCTCGCCGTGAACGAGGATGGCGCGTCCGCCATCGTCCTGATTTGCGAGCACGCCTCCAACCGCCTGCCCAAGGCACTGGGAACCCTGGGGCTATCGCATGCTGATCTCCAGCGCCACATCGCCTGGGATATTGGCGCCGAGGCCACCGCCCGCAAATTATCGAAGCTGCTCGACGCGCCGTTGCTGCTGCAGCGCTATTCGAGGCTCGGCTACGACTGCAACCGTCCACCTGAGTCGCCGGACTCCATGCCGCAGACGAGCGAAACCACGGACATTCCAGGTAACCGCGGCCTCTCGCCGGAAGACCGGCTTGCCCGCACGCGCGAAATCTACCGGCCATTCCACGATGGCGTATCGGCCATGCTGGATTCCCGCGCCGCCGCCGGCAAGTTGTCCATCCTGGTGTCGATGCACAGCTTCACGCCCGTCTACAAGGGCAAGCCGCGAACCCTCGAACTCGGCATCCTGCATGACCGCGACACGTCGCTGTCGTCGAAGCTGATCAAGAGCTTCCCCAATGTCGATGCCCGGCTCAACGAACCTTACGGGCCCAAGGACGGCGTGCTCCACACCCTCAATCTGCATGGCTTCGTGCGCGGACTCGCCCACGCCATGATTGAAATCCGCAACGATCTCATTACACATGAGCGCGGCCAGGACGAATGGGCCCAGCGGCTGTCGGTGCCGCTCATCCACGCCGCGAGGACATAGGGGAACGACATGGCCGAAGGCATGCTGACACTTGCGCAATTGAAGAAAGAAGTGGCCGCTGGCACCATCGACACGGTGGTGGCAGCGCTCGTCGACATGCAGGGGCGCCTGATGGGTAAGCGCTTCCATGCCAAGTACTTCGCCGACGGCGCTTGGGAGGAAACCCATGGCTGCAACTATCTGTTGGCGGTCGATGTCGCCATGGAACCGGTGCCCGGATACAAGGCCTCGAGCTGGGAAAAGGGCTACGGCGACTTCGTGCTCAAGCCCGACATGGCAACGCTGCGGCGCATTCCGTGGCTTCCGGCAACCGCACTGGTGATCTGCGACATCCTCGATCACCACACCCATCAGGACATTCCCCACAGCCCGCGCGCCATCCTCAAGAAGCAGCTGAAGCGGCTCGAGGCGATGAAGATGAAGGCCTTCATGGCCTCCGAACTCGAGTTCTTCCTGTTCGACGACAGCTATCGGCAAGCCCATGACAAGGGCTACCGCAACCTCCAGGCCTCCTCGACCTACATCGAGGACTATCACGTCTTCCAGACCTCCAAGGAAGAAGATGTGATGCGCGCCATCCGCAACGGGCTCCATGGCGCAGGCATCCCGGTTGAGAATTCCAAAGGGGAGGCAGCCCCCGGCCAGGAAGAAATCAATGTCAAATATGCCGAGGCCCTCGACATGGCCGACCGGCACGCCATCATCAAGAACGGCTGCAAGGAAATCGCCTATGCCCAGGGCAAGGCCATCACCTTCATGGCCAAGTGGAACTATGCCCTGTCGGGAAGCTCCTCCCACATCCACCAGTCGCTGTGGAGTGCCGACGGCAAGACGCCCATGTTCTACGACAAGGCCGGCGACCACGGCATGTCGAAGCTGATGCAGCACTATCTGGCGGGCCAACTCGCCCATTCGGGCGAGATCACCTATTTCCTTGCCCCCTACATGAACTCCTACCGCCGCTTCATCGCCGGTACCTTCGCGCCGACCCGCGCCATCTGGAGCCACGACAACCGGACGGCGGGTTTCCGCCTTTGCGGCGGCGGCAGCAAGGCCGTGCGCGTTGAATGCCGCGTCGGCGGCGCCGACCTCAATCCCTACCTGGCATTTGCGGCGCTTCTCGCTGCCGGTCTCGACGGCATCGAAAACAAGATGAAGCTGGAGCCCGCCTTCTCCGGTGATGCCTACGATCCGACGAAGAAACTGCGCGAGATTCCCAAGACGCTTCGCGAGGCCACGGAATTGCTGGACAAGTCCAGCGTCCTGCGCAAGGCCTTCGGCGACGACGTCATCGACCACTATGCGCACACCGCCCGGTGGGAGCAGTTCGAGTATGACCGCCGCGTGATGGATTTCGATCTCTATCGCGGCTTCGAGCAGTATTGAGTTTAACCGGAGCCGGCACTCCGGCAGCATTCACCCCAAGGACAGCGACATGACCATACCCAATCGCAACTTCAACTTCCCAACCTCTGTCAAGTTTGGTGCAGGCCGCATCAAGGAACTGGCTGAGCACTGCAAGGCCAACGGCATCAAGCGCCCGCTGTTCGTCACCGACAAGGGCCTGGCATCCATGCCCATGGTCTCCGGCATCATGGCCGACCTCAAGAAGGCCGGCCTCAAGGCGAAGCTGTTCTCGGACGTGAAGCCCAATCCGGTGGAGGAAAACGTGCTGGCAGGTTGCGCGGCCTTCAAGGCCGGCAAGCATGACGGCGTGATCGCCTTCGGCGGCGGCTCGGGCCTCGACACTGGAAAGATGATCGCCCTCATGCATTCCCAGAAGATTTCCGTCTTCGATCTCGAGGACATCGGAGACTGGTGGACCAGGGCCGACGCCTCCGTCATCGCGCCGATCATCGCCGTGCCGACCACGGCCGGCACCGGGTCTGAAGTGGGCCGCGCCGGAGTCGTGACGCATCCGAAGACTCACGAGAAGAAGATCATCTTCCATCCCGCCATCATGCCGAAGATCGCGCTCCTCGATCCGGAACTTACCGTCGGCCTGCCGCCGAAGCTGACCGCTGCCACCGGCTTTGATGCCTTCGCTCATTGCCTCGAAGCCTATTGCGCGCCCTTCTATCACCCCATGGCGGAAGGCATCGCAGTGGAAGGCATGCGGCTGGTGAAGGAAAACCTCGCCAAGGCCGTGAAGAAGGGCAAGGACCTCGACGCCCGCGGCAACATGCTGGTCGCCTCCGCCATGGGTGCCACCGCCTTCCAGAAGGGTCTGGGCTCCATCCATGCGCTGTCACATCCCTTCGGCGGCCTCTACGACGCTCATCACGGCATGCTCAACGGCATCATCATGCCCTATGTGCTGAAGGCCAACCGCAAGAAGATCGAACCCAAGATCGATCGCCTTGCCGCCTATCTCGGCATCAAGGGCGGTTTCAATGGCTTCATGAAATACGTGCTGGCGTTGCGCAAGGAGACCGGCATCCCCCATGCTCTGAAGGACATCGGCATCGATACCAAGCGTCTCGCGGAGGTGGCGAAGATGGCAATCAAGGACCCGACCCACGAGGCTAACCCGGTTGCCTTCACCGAGAAGCAGTACAAGTCCCTCGCCAAGAAGTGCGTGACGGGGGATCTGTAGACTTATCTCTCCATCACCGGCCTTGAGCCGGTGATCCAGCCTGGATTGGCCGGGGCAAGCCTGGCCATGGAGAGATCGCGGCTACAACAGATCGATCAGATGCGGGATCAGCGGCACGTCCGCCGGTGGCATCGGGTAGTCCTTGAGCTTGAGCGGCCTGACCCAGGCAATCTCCTGGCCTTCCGCTCCGATGGCCTGCCCTTTCCAGCGCCTGCAGATGTAAAGCGGCATGAGAAGGTGAAAGTCCTCATAGCCGTGGCTGGCAAACGTCAGCGGCGCCAGGCATGACTCGCTGACGTCGATCGACAATTCTTCCTTCAGTTCACGGATCAATGCCGTCTCGGGCCGCTCGCCCTGCTCCACCTTGCCGCCGGGAAATTCCCACAAGCCCCCCAGTTGCTTGCCCTCGGGCCGCTTGGAAATGAGCACGCGCCCGTCGGCATCGACGAGTGCCACGGCGGCGACGAGAACGATCTTCATCTAGCTGCGGTAGGAACCATTGATGTCGATGTAGCGGTGCGTGAGATCGCAGGTCCACACCCGGGCCTTGCCCTTGGCGACACCGACATCGGCCTCGATCAGGATGTGCCGGCCCTTCATGTGCGGCATGATCTCGGCTTCTTTGTAGGCGGTATCGCGCATGCCATTCTTCGCAACCGTGATGCCGCCGATCCTGATCCTCAGCTTGTCGCGAATGGCTTTCTCGCCAGCCTTGCCGACCGCCATGACAACGCGGCCCCAGTTGGCGTCCTCGCCAGCGATCGCCGTCTTGACCAGTGGCGAATTGGCGATCGACATCGCGATGCGGTGCGCCGCCTTGTCGTTCTCGGCGCCAGTGATGGCGATCTCGATGAGCTTCTCGGCACCCTCGCCGTCCTTGGCCACCTGGATGGCGAGATCGAGACAAAGACTGTCCAGTGCCTTGGCGAAGCCCTTGAGACGCGCATCCGACGCCGAGCGCAGGCCCGAGACCGCGCCACCGGCAGCACCGGTTGCACACATGAGAACCGTATCGGAGGTAGAGGTATCGCCATCGACCGTGATGCAGTTGAAGCTCTTGTCGACCGAGGCCGTCAGCAGCTTCTGCAGGATCTTCGCCGGCACCGCGGCATCGGTGAAGATGAACACCAGCATCGTCGCCATGTCGGGCGCGATCATGCCGGAGCCCTTGGCGATGCCGTTGATGGTCACCGTCTTGCCGCCAAGCCTGGCCTTGACCGTGCACGCCTTGGGGAAGGTGTCTGTGGTCATGATGGCGCGGGCCGCCGCAGACCACGCATCGGCCGACGCAGACGCCGCAAGCCTGTCCAGCGCGCCAGTGATCGGCGAGGGATCGAGCGGTTCGCCGATGACGCCGGTCGAGGCCTGGAAGATTTCAGAAGGCTTGCAGGTGAGGGTCTTCGCCGCCGCCTTGGCGACCGCCGTCACCGTCGCGACACCGGCCTTGCCGGTGAAGGCATTGGCATTGCCGGCATTGATGACCACGGCGCGGGCCGAACCACCGGCCAGATTGTCGATGCACCAGTCGACCGGGGCCGACTTGGACTTCGAGCGCGTGAAACAGCCGGCAACCGTCGTGCCTGGATCAAGCACCGCCAACAGCACGTCCGGCCGGTTCTTGTAGCGGATGCCGGTCTCGGCCGCCGCCAGCTTGACGCCGCCGATCGGTGGAAGTGCAGGAAACTCCGCCGGCGCAAGCGGCGATACCTGATGTGTCATGATGTGCCCCCCGCCCCCAGTGGCGAATGATTACGGTTCCGGCAGCTGCAAGTCGCCCTTTCCGCCGTTTGAGCCACCGAGCGGATCCTGGCCATCATCGAGAGACTTCTGCTGGCGTTCGCGGAACGCGCTCGCGGCCTTGGCAGCATCTTCGGCGTATTTCTTCAGGTCTTCATCGACGATCTCAACTTTGGACGCCTTCCGGATCGCGTCCATCGTCTCTGTCACCTTCTTGCGCAGCAGCACGTTGCGGATGGCCGACTTCACCTGATCATAAGGCTGGGCCGCACCCATCTTGCGATCCTCCAGGCGGATGATATGCCAGCCGAAGTCGGTCTTCACTGGCTGCGACGTCTCCCCCACCTTGAGGGCAAAGGTCGCCTTCGAAAACTCTGGCACCATCTCGGGCTGGGTGAAATAACCCAGATCGCCACCGTAATCCTTCGACCCGTCCAGGCTGAACTGCTTGGCCAGATCCTCGAACTTCTCGCCCTTTGCCAGCCGGGCGAGGATATCCTTGGCTTCCTTCTCGGTCCCCACGAGAATGTGCCGCGCCCGCACCCGCTCGGTCTGCTGGAGCTTGGCCGCCTCTTCGTCATAGGTGAGCTTGATTTCCTCCTCGGTCACCTGCGGGCGAATCTTCTGGAAGAAATAGGCGTCGCGAAGGGCTTTGGCCTGATAGAGGGCGAGGCGGCGCTTGTATTCGTCGGTCTCGGCAATCCCTTCCTTCACAGCGTACTGCGCCAGGAGATGCCGCTCGATCAGATATTCGACGACATAGGGATAGCGAAGCTTGGGCGGCAGATCCGGCAACTGACCAATAATGTCGTCGGTTGCCATCTGCACTTCCGATACCCTGATCTCGTGGCCATTGACGATAGCCACCACCTTGTCTTCGCCTTTGGAGTCCTGTGCCAGTGCCGGAAGGCCCATGGAGGCCCCGAACAGCGCAACCGCCAGGGAGGTACCAAGAAGAGCTCGAGAGAACGACATCAACATCACCGTATTAGAGAGTCTTGCAGCCTGCCTCGCCGGACAGCGGCTGACTTCTGTTCTCGAAACAAGGCGAGAATAAGCCTCCCCGCCGCGCTGCGCCGAACAGAAAACGGCCGCACATTGGCCCGGAAGCCGTGTCGTTTCAAGGGTTACGCCTGACATTGCCGGGGCTGTTGCCGAAGAGCAACACATTGAAAATGCGACAAGATGCGCCCATTTGGTCAAATAACGCGCGGCGCCTGATTGCCCCCGCCCCTCAACTTGACTAGAAAGCGCCCAAACGCCGGGGCTTGCCCCCTCCCTGAAGGAACGAATCAGATGTTCGGACTGCGCGGCATTGCCGCAAAGATCTTTGGCACCAGCAATGACCGCAAGGTTGCCAAGTACCGCGGCAAGATCGACGAGATCAACGCCATGGAAGAGGAACTCGCCGGGCTCTCGGACGAGGCGCTCCGGGCGAGAACCGCGACATTCAAGGACGAGCTGGCCGCCGGCAAGCCGCTGGACGATCTTCTCGTGCCGGCCTTCGCCACGGTGCGAGAGGCAGCCAAGCGCGCCCTGGGACAACGCCATTTCGATGTCCAGCTGATCGGCGGCATGGTATTGCACGAAGGCCGCATCTCGGAAATGAAGACCGGCGAAGGCAAGACTCTCGTGGCCACCCTGCCCGTCTACCTCAATGCCCTTCAGGGCAAGGGCGTCCATGTTGTCACGGTCAACGACTACCTCGCCCGCCGCGACGCCGAATGGATGGGCCAGGTCTACGGCTTCCTCGGCCTCACCACCGGCGTCATCGTTCACGGCCTGTCAGACCCCGAACGCCGTCAGGCCTACGCCTGCGACGTGACCTACGCCACGAATAACGAATTGGGCTTCGACTACCTGCGCGACAACATGAAGTACCATCTCGAAGAGATGGTGCAGCGCGGTCACCACTTCGCCATCGTCGACGAGGTCGACTCGATCCTGATCGACGAGGCCCGCACCCCGCTGATCATCTCCGGCCCCTCGGATGACAAGTCGGAACTCTACAACGCCATCGATCGCTTCATCCCGGAGCTGACGCCGGATGACTTCGAACTCGACGAGAAGCAGCGCTCCGTGACGCTGACCGAGAACGGTAACGTTCATCTGGAGCAGGTGTTGGCTGCCGCCGGTCTCCTCACCGGTACCAATCTCTATGACGCCGAGAATGTCACCATCGTCCACCATGTGCAGCAGGCGCTTCGCGCCCACAAGCTGTTCCAGCGTGACAAGGACTATATCGTCAAGGACAACCAGGTCATCATCATCGACGAGTTCACCGGCCGCATGATGCCTGGCCGGCGCTATTCGGAAGGCCTGCATCAGGCATTGGAAGCGAAGGAGCACGTGGCGATCCAGCCGGAGAACGTGACGCTCGCCTCGATCACCTTCCAGAACTACTTCCGGCTCTACGAAAAGCTCGCCGGCATGACCGGCACGGCGCTGACCGAAGCCGAGGAATTCATGGACATCTACAAGCTCGATGTTCTCGATATTCCCACAAACGTTCCCGTCGCCCGCCTCGACGAAGACGATCAGGTCTATCGCACCGCGCGGGAAAAATATGCCGCCATTATCGATACCATCCTCGAGGCACAGGGGCGTGGCCAGCCAGTCCTCGTCGGCACTACGTCGATCGAGAAGTCCGAGATTCTCGCTGAATTGCTCCGCTCCAAGAGCATCCCGCACAACGTGCTGAATGCGCGCTTCCACGAACAGGAAGCAAATATCGTGGCGCAAGCCGGCATCCCGGGTGCAGTGACCATCGCCACCAACATGGCCGGCCGCGGCACCGACATCAAGCTGGGCGGCAACCTTGAAATGCGGATCGCCACCGAACTGGCAGACGTGCCGGAAGGGCCAGACCGCGATGCCCGCATCGCTGCCATCGGCAAGGAGATTGAAGCCAACAAGAACAAGGTGCTGGCCGCTGGCGGCCTGTTCGTCATCGGCACCGAACGCCATGAGAGCCGGCGCATCGATAATCAGCTGCGCGGCCGTTCAGGACGGCAGGGCGACCCCGGACGCTCGCTGTTCTATTTGTCGCTCGAAGATGACCTCATGCGCATCTTCGGGTCCGAGCGCATGGATTCCATGTTGCAGAAGCTGGGCCTGAAAGAAGGCGAAGCCATCGTCCATCCGTGGATCAACAAGGCCCTGGAAAAAGCCCAGCAAAAGGTCGAGGCGCGCAACTTCGACATCCGCAAGAACCTGCTGAAATTCGACAACGTGATGAACGACCAGCGCAAGGTGATCTTCGAACAGCGCATCGGCATCATGCGCGGCGAGGAAGTGTCCGAGACCGTCGAGGACATGCGCAATCATGTGATCGGAGACCTCATTTCCAAACACATCCCCGAGAATGCCTATGCCGAGCAGTGGGATGCCGCTGGCCTTCGCGAGCGCCTGCGCGAAGTCATCGCCATCGATTTCCCCGTCGAGGACTGGGCCAAGGAAGAAGGCATCGCCGACGAAGAAATCCGCGAGCGCGTGACCAAGACGGCTGACGAGCTCTATGGCGGGAAGCGCGAGAAATATGGTCCCGAAATCATGCAGCAGGTAGAGAAGACCTTCCTGCTGCGGACCCTCGACCAACTCTGGCAGGATCATATCATCACTGTCGACCAGTTGCGCCAGGTCATCCACCTGCGCGGCTATGGACAGCGCGATCCTCTGAACGAATACAAGACCGAAGGCTTCACCCTCTTTGAGCATATGATCGATAAGCTGCGCGAGAACGTGACCGCCCAGCTGATGCGCGTCGAGATCCAGATGCGCGATCCCGAGGACATGCTCCCGGGCGAAGACGAACTGCCCGAGATGGAGGCCCACCATCTTGATCCGTTCACCGGCGACGACGAACTCGGTGAATTGCTCCTGCTGGACGATCAAGACGGCGAGGAGACCGTCAACGCAATCGACCCCAAGAATCCAGCGACCTGGGGCAAGGTCGGTCGCAACGACCAGTGCCCCTGCGGGTCAGGCAAGAAGTACAAGCACTGCCACGGGGCTTACGCCTAAGTTGGTATAAGCAATGGAGCGATAGCGGCTCAGATCAAGGCGGCAAGTTAACGTAAACGTCACTTTTGCTCGCTTATCATAATCAAACTCTGGGAGTCGTTGTCCCAGATTCCGGCTGATGACAGGATAGCGTCCTTGGCAAGCTGGTCCGGCAGCGGCGGCGCCTTCTCGGGTGCTTTCGCAACATCGTCCCAGATCCAGGCCAGACACGGCTTGGTATCGACACAAGCCGCTTCGCCGGCCTTGCGCAGCTCGCCCTGGTCAAGCCCCGGCGGACAAACGACAATTACCATTGGACCGTTCTTGTCCCGTACCGAGCAGGCAGCCCCATTCTCTGCCGCTGCTGCGGGATTGGACAGGCACGAGGCGGCGAAGAAGCTCGCCGCTACGATACCAAGCTGACTGATCGTCCTGCATATTCGCGTCATGATTGACTCCCAAACCCCAGAACTTAGTCGTGAGTTGCATAACTTACGTAGCGTCGACAGCACTATTCATCATAATCACCGAGCGCCGACGGAAAAGTATAGACAGAACCCGCAATTGTGTTAATGTTTTGTTAAGAAGATGCCATAGCTTTCGGAGGGGGCAAAGCCCGCAGGCATGGATTTTCGGTTCCCATGAATGATGCGGCTAATGTCAATGAGGCCGAGTGAGGAAGGGACAAGAGTATGAGTTTTTCCAGACTTAAAAGTGGAGTGACGGCCTGTCTGTTCGCGGCTGCAATGGTCGTGGGCGGCGCAATGACCCCGGCGAAGGCAATGACCGTGGATCTGGGGTTCGCCGTTGACAGTTCGGGCAGTATCAACACCACGAACTTCAATACGGTCAAGACGGCCTTAGCCAATGCCATCGCCAACATTGTTCCGACCGCGACTGCAAACGTCACCTACCGGGTGAGCGTGGTCAACTTCAGCAATACCGCGCAAACGGTCATCACCAGGACCATCGGTGACGCCAGCGATTTGCTCGCGGTCAAGAATGCAGTTCTTGGCATGAGCAAAATTGGTTCGACGACTTGTATTTCGTGCGCAGCCAACCAGCTTACGGCCAATTTCGGTGGTGCTGTGCTCGGAAGCCAGTTCAGCCTCATGAATATCTTCACTGACGGCGAGCCGGTCAGTGATCCACAACCAAATGGCGCAACGCTGAGGGGTATATTGACGGCTGCCGGCTGGGACAGCATCAGTGCCGAAGCGGTTGGTAACTTCGACCTCACATATCTTAGTAACTTGGTGTACCCCAATCCGGGCACACTCATTGACGGCTCTCCGGGTCACACTTTGGCCGACATTCCCAATCCGTTGACACAGGGCTTCATTCTGAAACTCGCCAACTATGATGCCTACGCGGCGGCTGTGAATGCCAAGCTGCAGAAGATCGTCAACAACGTCGTGCCGGTCCCGGCAGCGCTGCCGCTGCTGCTGTCAGGATTTGCGGCTGTTGGCTTCCTGGCCAGGCGGCGCCGGAAGATTTCAGCGCTCGCAGCGTAAGCCTCTTCGGCTTCAAACTTCTATTGCGTGGCCAGGCTCCCTCAGATGCCTGGCCATTTTCGTTGAGCCCTTGCGGGCCGGCGCGCCCCTATGCCGCGCTGGTATAGGCGATCGTTCCCATCATGCCGGCGTTCATGTGATAGGCATGATGGCAGTGAAACGCCCAGGTGCCGGGATTGTCGGCATCGAAAGTGATCGTCACCGTTTCCATCGGCGGCACCAGCACAACATCCCGCAACGCGCCATCGATCTGCCGGTTGCCAATGGCAGTTACCTGGAAGTAGTGGCCATGCAGATGCATCGGATGCGCCATCGTCGTCATATTGTGCATCATGATCGATACACGCTCACCAAGTTTGACGGTGAAGATGGTATCGTGCATCCCCGGCTTGCCATTGAGGCCCCACACATAGTCAGCACCGCCGCCGGTTAGCATCAGCATTTCCGTCCTCGTCACAGGCTCGGATGGCAGTTGCGTGATCGAGCGGTACAATAGCTCCTGTGACAGGTCGATGGCCGGCGTCATCGGGCCGTCAGCAGAGATGCTTGGGACCTCCGCACCCTGCGTGGCAAGCACAATGCCGGTGCGGGCGCTGACGCCCTCGGGCCGGAACAGGATCGGGAAGGCGCCACCTGCCGCCGGAACCGAAATCCGGATGTCGGCACGCTGGGCAATGGCGATGGCAAACATATTCCCCCGGATCGGATGAATGGCATTCCCGTCGACGGCAATGAGGTCACCGTCGAGGCCGCCGAGATCGATCCACATGTTGCTGGCGGCAGCCGCGTTGATGATGCGGAGTCGCACCCGCCCGCCTCTCTCGACACGAACGACCTCCGGATCCTTCAGCGTCCGGTCATTGGCAAGATAGGCATCGTAGACAATGTCGTTCAACATGGCGCCCGTCATGTCCATGCCGCCTTCCGCACCTTCGCCGTGGCTCATGCTGGAATGGTCCATCGTCGAATGATCCGTCTGACCCATGGAATGACCGGCGTGGGCGCCTCCGCCTGCCCTTAGTTCAGCGAGAATGTCTTCGGGGTCGCGGAAGGTGAAGTCATGCAGCAGCACCACATGCTCGAGTTCATCGAACACGGCCTCGGCCGTTTCCCGCACGATGAGCGGCGCAGCCAGCAACTGCTGCTCTTGAAGGCCGACGTGGGAATGCATCCAGTAGGTGCCAGCGCGCTTGTTCTCGAAATCATACGCATAGGTTCCACCCGGTTCCAGCGGCGGCTGTGACAGCATCGGCACGCCGTCCTGCTCGATTGGCGGCATGAGGCCATGCCAGTGAATGAGTGTTGCGACACTTGATGCATTGTGAAGCGTGGCCCGGAACCTTTCGCCGAAGGTCATCTCCATCCCCGGCTTGCCGTCCGGCCCAGTCAGTCCAAAGACCCGCGCAGCCTTGCCATGGACCTCGATGATCCGGCTATCAACCGTCAGCGCTCGGGGCATCGCCTCCGACCGTGCAAGTCCACCCATCCAGGGCAGGCTCGCCGTTGTGGCAAGGAACGTCCTACGATCAAGGTTCAATTCTGGGCCTCCAGACCACTGCGCGACCAACAGCCGGCGTTTGAACGCTATCACATCCCCGCCCGGCCGCAAGTTAGGGTGATGTTAACCCCACATTTTGGCACGACATTAGGGGTTGAATTTTATGATTTTACTCAACTCATGAGAGAGTACATGATCATCCTTAGAGCGAGAAGAGCATTGCAGCTGGTCCGGCACTATGCCTGCTGCCGCAGCGGTGCGGTTGCCGTAGAGTATGTGGTGATCGCAAGCGCAATGTTCGGTGCCCTCATTCCCGCATTTTTCTATGTCGCATCGGGAATGGGAACGAAGTTCACCAGCATTACATCCTACTTCTCCATCTGGTAGAAACAGAAAACGCTGGAAACCGGAGAATCTTAATTTCCACATTAAGAGGGCTTTCAACCCCACCGTGTTTATCTACCCTAGGAGGGGCAACCACGACAACCTTGCCCATGGAGCGACACTCGTGAATGACTTGATGCGCCAGTTCAGGACCTTCCTCGATGCGGATCACGGCGCAACCGCCATCGAATACGCGTTGATCGCGTCGATTCTCGGCATTGCCCTTCTGCCGGTGCTGTCCAACACGTCGTCAGGCGTTGCCTCGCTTTACACCCGCGTCCAGGACTATTTCGCCATCGTCAACGGCACCTGACGTTACAGCGTCCTGCCGATTGCCAGGAATTTCTCCCGGCGCTGCGTACGCAGGACATCCCCCGAAACGCCCTCATACGCCTGCAGCGTGCGTGTAATGGCTTCTTCCGTGCTGGCAATTGCCGCATCGCGTCCACGATGCGCTCCGCCCATGGGCTCGGGTATGATTTCATCGATGATCCCCAGTTTCTTGAGATCCTGGGCCGTGATCTTCATAGCTGCCGCGGCATCCTTGGCGCGCGCTGCGTCCCGCCAAAGGATCGAGGCCGCCCCTTCCGGTGAGATGACGCTATAGATCGCGTGTTCGAGCATCAGCACGCTGTTGGCGGTGGCAACGGCAATCGCTCCACCGGATCCGCCCTCGCCGATGACAACGGAAATCATGGGCACGCCCAGCCCCAGACAACAATCGGTCGACCGCGCAATCGCCTCCGCCTGGCCCCGCTCCTCCGCATCAATGCCGGGATAGGCGCCAGCCGTATCGACGAAGGAGATGACCGGCAGACCGAAACGGTCGGCCATTTCCATGAGACGCACTGCCTTGCGGTATCCTTCGGGGCGGGCCATGCCGAAATTGCGCTTGAGCCGCGACGCCGTGTCGTGCCCCTTCTCCTGACCGATCACCATGACCGGCTGTCCCTGAAACCGTCCCAAGCCGCCAACGACGGCAAAATCCTCGGCAAATTTGCGATCGCCGGACATGGGCGTGAATTCGGAAATGAGGGCGGCAACATAGTCCACCGCATGTGGCCGCTCAGGATGCCTGGCCACTTGGGCCTTCTGCCACGGATCGAGATTCTGGTAGAGATCTGACAGGCTCTTGGCAGCCTTTTTCTCAAGAGCCTTCACTTCATCCGCGATCGAAACCGTCTTGTCCGTTGCAGCCAGTGCGCGGAGTTCGGCGATCTTGCCTTCCAGTTCGGCGACGGGGGCTTCGAAATCGAGATAGGCCGGCATTCTGTCCTGTATCCTTGCGGGGCTCCCGATAACTGGCCTCCGGCGGGCTGGAAGTCAACTTTTCTTGGCAAGCGGGTGATGGGTCTCCACCACCTCGCGTAGCCGCTCGGACTGCACATGCGTGTAGATCTGCGTCGTGGAAATGTCCGCATGTCCCAACATCTGCTGCACCGCGCGCAGGTCCGCACCGCCGGCAAGCAAATGGGAGGCGAATCCGTGCCGGAGCACATGGGGCGAGATACGTGCGGCA
Source organism: uncultured Aestuariivirga sp. (assembly GCA_964510815.1). Taxonomy (GTDB): domain Bacteria; phylum Pseudomonadota; class Alphaproteobacteria; order Rhizobiales; family Aestuariivirgaceae; genus Aestuariivirga. The sequence continues at coordinate 10,036 of CAZECZ010000010.1, read as the reverse complement.
TCCAGCCCCGCCTCCCGTGCCAAGGCCTTGAGGTCGAGGGCGAACTGCTGCCGTGTCAGGTGGCCCTCGGCGCCAAACGAGGGGAATAGCCATTTCGACCCAGCATCACCGGCCGCACCACGGATCTTGATATACTCCTTCAGGGCCTGACTGGCTGCATCAGAAACGGGTACAAGCCGCTCCCGCCCGCCCTTGCCACGCACCAAGATGAAGTGTTGCTCGGCTGTGACGGCCTGCACCGTAAGTCCCACCAATTCTGAAACCCTAAGGCCCGTCGCGTAGAGAAGTTCCAGAAGACATAGGAGCCGCCAGGCCTTCACCAACCCCCTGCCTTTGCTGGCGGTGACGCGTTGCCGTAGTACGTCCAGAAGCCTTTCAACTTCTTGTTCTGAAATCACTTTTGGCAAAGGCCTGGCAGTCCGCGGACTTTCGATTGCGGTTGCCGGATTGCCGGCAACGAGGCCGTCGCCATGAAGGAAACGGTGAAATTGGCGAATGGCCGAAAGCTTCCGCGCCGCTGTGCTGCGGGCCATGCCCTGAGCATCCAGACCAGCGAGGTGGTCCCGTATGTCATCCGGACCCAACGCCTTGAAATCACGGCCTTTCATGCCGATATCGGCGGCATATGCTTCAAGGTCACGCCGATAGGCGGCAAGCGTGTTGGGGGAAGCACCCCGCTCCGCCGCCATCATCTCCAGAAAGCGTTCGATCAGGCGATGATCACGAGGGGCCAAGGACGTACTATTTCTGACGGAGCTTTTCGGCGGACAGTGGCTTCACGACTTCCGTCTGCTCCGGTGGGAAATTGGCGAGCGTCCACGCGCCACCATAGATGGCGCCGCCGAGACACAGGATGACAATGAGAAATTTGATGGTATCGGGCATATTTGGTCCGCTTTGCAGGGAGTGTAGCGGGTGCGGACTGCTTCGGAAAGCCTTTGCGGCAATCAAGGGGCCGCGTTAGAACCGAACGCAAGTTCAAAGGTTTTGGAAATGGCACGCCGATCAATCGCAAAGGAGGCCGAAGCCGTGCGGCAGCGCTTGGGCAATCATCCCATCGTGCTCGTCGGACTCATGGGGGCCGGAAAGACCAGTGTCGGGCGCCGGCTGGCCGACAAACTGGGTATTCCGTTTGTCGATGCCGATCACGAGATCGAAGCCGCAGCCGGCAAGAAGATCACGGAAATCTTCACCGACCACGGCGAGGCCTATTTCCGCGACGGCGAGCGCAAGGTCATTCAGCGCCTGATGTCTGGCGGGGCCCAGGTTCTGGCGACTGGCGGTGGCGCGTATATGAATGAGGAAACCCGCCATACTGTGCAGGACCATGGCGTCTCGGTGTGGCTGAGAGCCGAACTGCCGCTGCTGATGAAGCGCGTCTTGAAACGGCAGGACCGGCCGCTTCTGAAGAACAGCGATCCGGAAGGCGTCATGCGCGGGCTGATTGAACAACGCTATCCGGTCTATGCGCTCGCCGACGTGACGGTGGAAAGCCGCGACGTCCAGCACGGGCAAATGGTGAACGACGTAATCCGCGCGCTGGCGCAATGGGACGGCTGGGGCCGATTGGAGAATGAACGAGATAATTACCACTGAACGCAGCGAGACCGTTCCTGTTTCCCTGGGTAATCGCAGCTACGATATCGCGATTGGCGAGGCGCTCCTCGAACGGGCAGGAGATATCATATTGCCGCTGCTGAAGCGGCCGATGGCCGCCATCGTGACGGATGAAAACGTGGCCGCCAAGCACCTCGCCACGCTTGAGCGCGTCCTAACGCTGAAGGGCATCCAGACTCACGCCATCGTCATGCCGCCCGGCGAAGGCACCAAGAGCTACAAGCATCTGGCGGAATTGTGTGACAGGCTGCTTGCCGCTGGCGTCGAGCGGCGCGATCGCGTCATCGCCTTCGGCGGTGGAGTCATTGGCGATCTCGCAGGCTTTGCGGCGGCCATCCTCCGGCGTGGCGTGGACTTCATACAGATCCCGACGACATTGCTGTCGCAAGTCGACTCCTCGGTCGGCGGCAAGACCGGCATCAACTCAGCCCACGGCAAGAATCTGATCGGCGCCTTCCACCAGCCTTTGGCCGTGATTGCTGACACGGCGCTGCTCGATACGCTCCCAAAGCGCGAGCTGGCAGCTGGCTATGCAGAGGTGGCCAAATACGGCCTGCTCGGCAATGCCGGATTCTTCGAGTGGCTGGAAAGCAATGCGGCGCTTGTTTTGCGCGGCGACAGCCAGGCGCGCATCCATGCGATCAAGACGTCCTGCGAGGCCAAGGCGGCTGTGGTGGCAGAGGACGAAACGGAGACCGGCGTCCGCGCCCTGCTCAACCTGGGCCACACCTTTGGCCATGCGCTGGAAGCTGCCACCGGCTATTCCCAGCGCCTTCTTCATGGTGAAGGTGTCGCCATCGGCATGGTGCAGGCCTTTCGCTTTTCAGAACGCCAGAAGCTTTGCCCTGCCGGCACCGGAGACCGGGTGGCGGCTCATCTCAAGGGCGTTGGGCTTCCCGTCCATATGTCTGATATCGAAGGGGATCTTCCTCCGCCCCCGGCGCTCCTCGAGATCATGCGTCAGGACAAGAAGGCCCAGGGCGGTAAGCTCACTTTCATACTCGCACGCGGTATCGGCGAGGCGTTCATTGCGCGCGACGTCGCCGACCAGGACGTGCTCAACTTCCTCACGGAGGACCTCGGACGGCGATGACGCTCGACCTCGGCATTGCGCTTGCGGCAATTCTCATCCTTCTGGTTCTGTCTGCCTTCTTTTCCGGATCCGAAACCGGCCTCACCGCGGTCTCCCGCGCGCGGCTCAACGAGCTTGAGCGGCGGGGCAGTTCGCGGGCAACCATGGTGCTGGCGCTGACCAACATGCGCGAACGCCTGATCGGCGCATTGCTCCTCGGCAACAACGTGGTGAACATTTCTGCATCCGCGCTTGCCACGGTGGTGCTGGTGCGGATGTTCGGCGACACGGGTGCCCTGATCGCGTCCGGCGCCATGACCATCCTCGTCCTGATCTTCAGCGAAGTGCTGCCCAAGACCTACGCCATCGCCTATCCCGATCGTGTGGCGCTTGCAGCTGCACCGATCATCCGCGTGTTGGTCGCCGTGTTCGGCCCCGTCGTGATGGCCGTTGAAGTGATCGTGAAAAGCGTCCTGCGTGTCTTCGGCGTCGATATCGACAACGCCCAGAACATATTGACGGCCCATGACGAACTGCGCGGCGCGATCGACCTTCATCACAAGGAAGGCACGGTGGTGAAGAACGATCGCGACATGCTGGGCGGCATCCTCGACCTGCAGGACCTCGAAGTGTCCGACATCATGGTCCACCGCACGCGCATGACCATGATCGACGGCGACGAGGATCCGAAGGAGCTCGTCAACAAGGTGCTGAAGAGCAACCACACGCGCATTCCCGTGTGGAGAGAAACACCCGACAACATCATCGGCGTGCTGCACGCCAAAGACCTGTTCATCGCGCTTCAGAAGCACGGCGGCGACGCGAACAAGGTTGATATCGCGGATATCCTGTCCCAGCCGTGGTTCGTGCCCGATACGCGTGCCATCCCCGACCAACTCAACGCCTTCCTGCGCCGCAAGAGCCATTTTGCCATCGTCGTCGACGAATATGGAGAAGTGCAGGGCCTGCTGACACTGGAAGACATCATCGAAGAAATCGTCGGTGACATCAATGACGAGCATGATGCCGTGGCCGTGGGCGTGAGGCCCAAGCCCGATGGCTCTTTCCTGGTCGATGGCAGCGTTCCCATCCGCGACCTCAATCGCGCCTTCGATTGGGAGCTGCCGGACGAGGAAGCCACCACCATTGCAGGGCTGGTGATCCATGAAGCGCGCACCATCCCGGAGGTCGGCCAGGCTTTCTCGTTCCACGGTTTCCGCTTCGAGGTCCTGAAAAAACGGAAGCATCAGGTCACCGCGATCCGCATGAGCCCGCTCAAGCGGGATGACACGGCAATTGAGACAGATTGACCTCGTCATCGTCGGCGCCAGCTTCGCCGGCCTGATTTGCGCCCGGACCGCAGCGTTACGCGGACTCTCGACAGCCATCATCGAAGCCAAGAGCGAGCCCGGCGCGCGCATCCATACCACTGGCATCCTGGTGAAGGAGGCGGCCGATGAGGTGGATACACCACCGCAGTTTTCCCGCTCGATCCACGGCGTCCGGCTGTACGCCCCATCGCTCCGCCATATCGACCTGAGCTCCCGTGACTACTATTTCCTGACCACGGACACCGCAAACCTGATCCGCTGGTTTGCCGAAGAAGCCAGCCGCGCCGGGGCTGAAATTCTCTGTGGAAAGAAGCTGGATCAGGCCGTCCAGACCGAAGATGGCATATACCTTCCACAGTTCGATCTCAGGGCTCGCTATCTCGTGGGGGCCGATGGCGCCAGGTCCACCGTGGCCAAACTCTTCGCCCTGGGACGGAACGAGCACTTCCTGACCGGGCTTGAAATTGAATTCGAGGCCTTGCCGCAAGCCGACCCCGACCTGCTGCACTGCTTCCTCGATACGCGGCTGGCGCGCGGCTACCTGGCCTGGGTGGCGCCGGCGCCGGATTTCTTCCAGGTGGGGCTTGCGACAAACAGCTCCGTCAAGCCGGACCTGAAGGCCTTTCTCGCCCATACGGAAAAGATTTTCGGGTTTTCGTCATCGCGGGTGAAAGAACGCCGCTCCGGTCTCATCCCATGCGGCGGACCTGTGAGGCCATTTGCAGTGCCGAACGTGCTGCTGATCGGCGATGCCGCGGGTCATGTGTCGCCACTGACAGGCGGCGGCATCCGGCTCGCCTTCCGCTTCGGCCGCCGCGCCGGTCAACTGATTGCCGATCACCTCCTGCGGCACGGGCCACTGCCCGGTGATGTGCTGGCGCGCGAACTCCCGTCCTTCGGCAAGAAGCTTCTGCTGCGCAAGGTGATGGACGCCGGCCCTCCCAACTGGATGTATGACGCGATTATCGGCACTGCACCCATGCGCTGGTTCGCACGCCAAGTCTATTTCCATCACCGCACGGCGAACGTCGAAAGGGATAATTCTCAGCCCGGCGCCGACGCCTGAATGGCCAGCGCATGGACGCGCTCACGCAATTCTTCCGCCAGTACCTTATTGACCATGCGATGCTGTTCGACCCGCGATTTGTTGCGGAAGGCCTCGGCGACGATCTTCACCCGGAAATGGCTTTCACCGTCGGGCCGTGCGCCTGCGTGGCCCGCGTGCTGATGTGACTCGTCGATCACATCGAGATGCTCGGGCGCGAAAGCATCCCTTAACTTTGCGGAAATTGTTTGGCCAACCGGACCAGGTGTCATCATGTCTCTCCTTCCTTGTCGGGCTTGCTTGCCGCCGTCACACCTACCATAATCATGCGCGATGAAACTCGATTCAAAATACTTCGACAAGATCCGCGTCAAGCCGTCGGCCGAGAAGAAGGCCGCGGAGACGGTCCCCCAATGCGACTGGCCGGATTGCCCGCGCCCCGGCCGTCACAAGGCGCCCATGGGCCGCGGACACGAGGGCAAGTTCTACAACTACTGCACCCAGCATGTGCAGGAATACAACAAGTCCTACAACTATTTCGCCGGCATGAAGGACGACGAGATGGCAGAATTCCAGAAGGACGCGCGCCTCGGCCACCGTCCGACCTGGAAGCTCGGGCAGAATTCCAACGCCAATGTCAGCGGCATGCGGCGCAAGGCGGCGCACATGCGCGACGACCCGTTCGGCCTCAATGGCGGAGGCGCCAAGGAACCGGGGCGCCACCCGTCGGGCCGCGCCTTGCGCAGCACCGAATTGAAAGCCCTTCAAACGCTGGGACTTGATGACGCGGCAACCGCCGAGCAGGTAAAAACCCAGTACAAGACCCTGGTGAAACGGCTTCACCCCGATGCGAACGGTGGCAGCCGGGCCAATGAGGATACGCTCAAGGCGGTTATCCAGGCGTATGATCATCTGCGTTCCAGTGGGTTCTGCTAGTCGGTTCCAAGCCTTGCTCTGGTCGGCCCGACCGTCTAAAACCCGCCCGCGAACAAGAAAGAAGTCCGAAATCATGAATGCAAAGGCCAACGGCGAGGCGAACGGCATGCCCGACATCAAGGTGTCGGTGAAGCAGCTTTTTGGCTTCGACTCGAACCTCGAAGTCCCAGCCTATTCCAAGCGCACCGAGCATGTGCCGGATCTCGACGAAGACTATCTCTTCAACCGTGAAACGACGCTGGCGATCCTGGCTGGCTTTGCCTACAACCGCCGTGTGATGGTGACCGGCTACCACGGCACCGGCAAATCGACCCACATCGAGCAGGTGGCCGCCCGCCTTAACTGGCCCTGCATCCGCATCAACCTCGACAGCCATATCAGCCGTATCGACCTCATCGGCAAGGATGCCATCGTGCTGCAGGACGGCAAGCAGGTGACCGAATTCCGGGAAGGCATCCTGCCCTGGGCCTACCAGCACAATGTGGCGCTGGTTTTCGATGAATACGACGCAGGCCGCCCGGACGTCATGTTCGTGATCCAGCGCATTCTCGAAAGCTCGGGCAAGCTGACGCTTCTCGACCAGTCGAAGGTGATCCGTCCGCATGCCGCGTTCCGGCTGTTCGCCACCGCCAACACCATCGGTCTCGGCGACACCACCGGCCTCTATCACGGCACCCAGCAGATCAACCAGGCGCAGATGGACCGCTGGTCGATCATCTCGGTGCTCAATTACCTGCCGCACGCGCAGGAAGTCGGCATCGTGCTGGCCAAGAACAAGAGCTATAATGACGAGAAAGGCCGCAAGATCCTCGCCAACATGGTCCGCGTCGCAGATCTGACCCGCAACGCCTTCATGCAGGGCGACCTGTCGACGGTCATGAGCCCGCGCACCGTCATCACCTGGGCCCAGAACGCCGAGATCTTCGGCGATGTCGGCTTTGCCTTCCGCCTCACCTTCCTCAACAAGTGTGATGAGCTGGAGCGCAGCATCGTGGCCGAATTCTACCAGCGCTGCTTCGGCGAGGAATTGCCCGAGTCCTCCGCCCACATCGCCATTGCTTGACGTGAAACGAGATGGCCGCTGACAAGGAAGGGCCTGCCGGCGAATTCAAGCGTGTCCTCACGGTCGCGATGAAGACGATCGCCGAGGATCCTGAACTGACCGTGGCCTTTGGCGGCGACCAGCCATCGCTGTCCGGAAACCGCGCCAAGCTGCCCCAGATCAGCAATGAGCTGAAGCCGCATGATGTGGCCATCGTGCGCGGCCTCTCCGACAGCTATGCGCTGAGGGTTGCCAATCACTCCGACAAGATTCACGCGCGCTACCAGCCGGCCGGCAAGAATGCCCGCGCCGTCTTCGAAGCGGTGGAACAGGCCCGCATCGAGGCACTGGGTGCCAATGCCATGCCCGGCATGAAAGCCAATCTGGGCGCCATGCTGGACGACCGCTATCGCAAGAAGGACGTCATTCGCTACAACGACCGCAAGGATGCGCCGTTGGACGAAGCGGTGGCCCTGATGGTGCGTGAAAAATTGACGGGTGACAAGCCGCCGGAAGGTGCGGAAACCATGGTCGACATCTGGCGGCCATGGATCGAGGAAAAGGCCGACCAGCAGCTGCGCACCCTCCTCGACAATATCCACGACCAGGCCGCCTTTGCCCGCATGTCCCGCGACATCATTGCTGCGCTCGACATGGCCGAGGAACTGGGCGACGACCCGGATCAGTCCGACGAGAACGACGAGGACGAGGACCAGAGCGAGGACGGCGGCGAGCAGCAGGAGACACCGCAGGGCGAGGAGCAGGAAAGCCAGCAACAGGCCATGGAGGAACTGCAGGAGGCCGAGGGCGAATCCGAAGCCGCCGAAATGGACGCCCAGCAGATGGAGGTCGACGAACAGCCCGACGACGAGGCTGGCGAAGACGAAACCGACGGCGAGGAACCGTGGCGGCCGGAACTCCCCTTCTCGTCCATGACCAACGAGAACTTCTACAAGGTCTTCACCAACCAGTTCGACGAGGAAATCGAGGCCGAGGATCTCTGCGACGCCGAAGAACTGACCAGACTTCGCAACTACCTCGACAAGCAGCTGTCGAATCTCCAGGGTGTGGTGGCACGTCTCGCCAACCGCCTGCAGCGGCGCCTGATGGCCCAGCAGAACCGCTCGTGGGATTTCGACCTCGAAGAAGGCGTGCTCGATGCAGCCCGCCTCACCCGCGTGGTGATGGATCCCATGCACCCGCTGTCCTTCAAGATGGAGCAGGACACCGAATTCCGCGATACCGTGGTGACGCTGCTGCTCGACAATTCCGGGTCCATGCGCGGACGCCCCATCACGGTCGCCGCCACCTGTGCCGACATCCTCGCACGGACGCTGGAGCGCTGTGGCGTCAAGGTCGAGATTCTGGGCTTCACGACAAGAGCCTGGAAGGGCGGCCAATCGCGCGAGAAGTGGCTGGCCTCCAACAAGCCGGCCAATCCGGGCCGCCTCAACGATCTGCGTCATATCATCTACAAGTCGGCCGATAGCCCGTGGCGCCGCGCCCGCCGCAACCTCGGCCTTATGATGCGTGAAGGCCTCCTCAAGGAGAACATCGACGGCGAGGCATTGATCTGGGCTCACAACCGTCTATTGGGACGGCCCGAGCAACGCCGCATCCTGATGGTGATCTCCGATGGCGCACCCGTCGACGATTCCACCCTGTCGGTCAATTCCGGCAATTACCTGGAACGGCACTTGCGGCAAGTGATCGCCGACATCGAAAACCGTTCGCCGATCGAGCTGATTGCCATCGGCATCGGCCACGACGTGACACGCTATTACAAGCGCGCCGTGACGATCGTCGATGCCGAGGAACTGGGCGGCGCCATGACGGAAAAGCTGGCGGAGCTGTTCTCCGAAACGCCGGCGGCTGAAGTGCGTGCGCCCCGGCGGCCGCAGACGCGACGCGCCCGGGCGTGAAGCGCTTCATTGCGCTAATCTTCGGCTCACTGTTGACCTGTACCGCGCAGGCTGAACCCGTTGCCGTGACATCGAGGCCGATTTCGTCGTTCTACCGGATCGGTTTCGGCAGCACTTTCGGCCCGTTCGAATGGCGCGGCGGGCTGGTGCTCACCAGCGACAACCGGCATTTCGGTGGACTCTCTGGCCTCTCCTTGAACCACTCCTGCAAGGATATGTTGGCCGTCTCCGACAGGGGCCACTGGCTCAAGGCCAGGCTGGCTTACAACGGCGATGGCGCACTCGTCTCGATCTCGGACGGCGAAATCGCGCCGATCCGCAATGAAGCTGGCAAGCCCTACGCCTACAAGAAGCAATCCGATGCAGAGGCCCTGTCGCCACTCGGCAAGGGCCGATATCTCGTTGCCTTCGAGCAACAGGAGCGTGTCGGTCTCTTCGACATTGGAAGCAAGGGACTGAATGCCCCCTTCAAACTCCTGCGGTCTCCAAAGATGATCAGCGAGGCACCAAAAAACGGCGAGATGGAGTCGATCGGCCGGCTTTCGAAGGGACGCTACGGCGATTTCAACATCGCCATCTCCGAGAAGTACCGCGACAGCAGGGGCGACACCTATGGCTGGCTCTGGAAGGGCTCGAAGACCATTCCGTTTACCGTGGCACAGCACGATGACTATGCCATCACCGACCTTGCGATATTGCCCGATGGCAATGTCCTCATCCTCGAACGGAGCTTCTCGAAAGGCTCCTTGCCCGGCATGGCGATCCGGCGGTTCGCCCCATCGAAGATCGAGCCGTGGGGGCGGATCGAGCCCGACCTCCTGTTCGAGGGACGCGTCCCGATTTATGCGATCGACAACATGGAAGGCATGGCGGTCTGCACGCGCGATGGTGAAATCCGCGTGACAATCGTATCCGATGACAACTTCTCACCGCCGTTGCAGTCGACCCTGCTGCTCCAGTTCGCCTACCGTCCCTGAGCTTCGTACTTGGCCAGAAATACTTCGACGTCGAATGAACGCATGTCTTCGATAGCTGCCGCCAATCGGTCATGCTCCCAGTCCCACCAGCCGA